>JBKOWV010000092.1:0-34479 GCA_046724585.1 Verrucomicrobiota bacterium | reverse complement strand
TAACACTGTTAAGGATAGAAAGGTGATTTTGAGGGAGCGCGGAATTGTCTTCATGTTTTTCTTTGTCTCATTTGAACTTGTTTGGAAACTGTTTGATGATTCCGTCACTGAGCATGTCGGCCATGCTCAAAATTTGCTCGTGCACTTTTTCGTAGACGGCGATGTCCGCCGCCCAGTCGCCTTCCAAACGCGCCACTGCCTCCTGGGTCGTAAGATCCAGATGGTCGCGCATCATCTTTTTCATTTCGGCGGCTGGCCAGTGTTTTGGATTTGCGTTGCTTAGGAACTCAGCGATCTCATCAGTGTTGGCACTCCAACGCTGTGACGCTTCATCTTTTTTGCCAGCGTCTTGCGCTTTCGCTGCGCCAACAACGTCCTCTGAAATGAGAATGTGGTCGCGGAGCAAACCGGCGAGTTGGTCACCCGCAGAATCGCCGTAAAACGGCTTAATGGCTTTGCCGATATCGGTTTGGTTCTGCAGCAGCCGCTGGGTCGTAGCATCTTTGTCGGGTAAATCTGCTGCCGCGCTCACAATAAAGAGACGTGTCCATGTGATGTGATCTTCCCAAAGCTTGCGCATCGCGCTTCGGAAATCTGATTTTGTCTGCGACCCCGCCTGGGCATGGATGGTCATCGAACTTAGCAATACAGCGAGAGGCGGAACTAATTTCAGCCGCAGAGAGGTCTTTTGAACCGTAGCCCTTAACATAAAAGATGTTTTTTGGACTGTGATTTATTGATATTTTGGAGATGCTAAAGGCATGGTCACATTAAATCAAGATATTTCTGTACTTACTTTGATAATTGCGAGCCGCTGATTCCAACATGAACGAAAGGAAATTTCGGCTATGACAAAACGTCGTATGCAACGCACGGGATGGAACAAACGGCTACTTGCTTCGACGCGGGGCCGAATTCTCGCGTTATTGCAGGGCGAGAACCACACGGTCAATGAGCTCGCCGCAGCAGTGCATCTGACCGATAACGCGGTGCGCGGGCATTTGTTAAGTTTGGAACGCGACGGGCTTGTGCAGCAGCACGGCACGCGGCCCGGAAAACGCAAACCGCATACAACATACGGACTCAGCAGCGAAGCGGAGCACATTTTTCCCAAAGCATACGGACTGTTACTGGCCCATTTTGTGACCGTGCTTTCCAATCGGCTCGCCCCTCTCGAATTACGAGCCGCCATGCGCGAGGTCGGCCGGGCTGTGGCGGCAGACCAGGGTGACCGGTGGAAGGGGCGTAGCCGCCCGGAGCGCATCAAGGCAGCCCTTGATTTTCTGCACGATCTCGGTGGTTTGGCGAGATTTGATGAACGCGATGGGAAGCAGTTTATCTATGGCCGAAACGGGTGCCCTCTCGCGGCAGTAACGGCCAGCCATCCCGAAGCATGCTTAATAGTCGAGTCGCTACTGTCCAAAGTAATCGGCGTGCGGGCAAAAAAATGCTGTGATTACGGAGAAACGCCGCGCTGTTGTTTTGAGTTAACCACAAAGTAGTTGGTGATTTGCCCGATCTCATTGGCAAGAGGACAAACGATTTTGTGATTGCGCCGAACTACTTGTGCGCGACGTACGCCAGTCGCCGCCGCCCGGCCATTGATGCGCTTAAGTGAATTTTTCCTGAGTTATCTCCGATTCCCGTTCAAGAAACGCAGTCAGCTTTTCATCCGCTCGTACAACGAAACGCTTTCCGTCGTCGCGATGTGCGTCAGCAATCCAGATTGTTCGCCCGTTGCAGTCCACGGCTGACACACAGCCCCAACTCCAACCGGCCTTGCTGAGATTGTCGGCTATTATCTCCCAATAGCGCACTTGATCGATTGTGTCTCTTTTCCCCTCCAAACGGCAACGATAAAGTAATATTAAATGTTTCGTTAGGCGGCAAGCTTCCGGCGATGCGTCCGACGCCACCTATGCGATTTCAAAAAAAAGCTTGTGGATCAGATGTCGTTAGGGTATGCACAGCCATATTCCCACTCCGACAAGATAGCCAAGCGACGTTGGCGCACTGATATTGATCGACGCAGTGTGGTCTGGAAATTTTGAGCGGGGCGAGATTGTCTCGCCGGGAGGAAGCATTGCCAGTAAGTTGTGAGTCTTGATCTGGCAACGCCCGATGCGCGTCATCGTCGCCCGCTCAAATTCCTTTATACCATCCACGTGTAAAAAAGCAACCCTTACGACCTGTTGTGTAAGGCGGGTTGCGCGAACACTACAAAAGGGGGTTTTCAACGGCAAAGCGAAAAATTCGTCGTCTTCTGAAAAATTGCTCGACGCATTGCAGGCTTGCGCAAAAAGACGATAAGGAGCGCTATCGTCAGTATGAGGCGCCCACTTACAAGCCGCGGGACAATGCAGGGCGTGCGCGCTGATCTTGACCGGGCATTTTCACGGCAAGGAAGGCGTGTGCCTGGATGAAGCCGCTCGCGACGGCCTATGGGCGATCTCTCCAGATGGCAGCAATGAAATACTGTCTCTCGCTTTCGAGAAAGATTTCGGGCTGCTCATGGACTTGTCGGGGAATCCGCAACTCAACTAAACGGCACGGACTGGCAATCCGTCGCTTCCGATTGAAGTCGGTAAGTGTTGCAGACTGGTTGCTGTTTGATCCTATTTTTGGCTGTCTTTGCGCCTGTGCGCCCGAATTTCTGCGTTTCTGGGTTGCAACCGCGTCAACCCCCCAGCGGCTGAGGGGTTCCGAGCGTTCTCCCCGGGCCTGGTCAGGAGGAGTGGCAGGATATGGACCGTTGCCCCACTGAACGCGGGCGATACGCGTTGCTAGTCGAGAGGGATAGGCTGCGCTGCTTCCGCGATCAGCCTGTCGAAACGCGGATCGCCGCGCAACTCATCCCAGCTCGGATCTAACTTCAACTCACCAAAGCTCGGCCCCCCTGGCAGTTTCACCACACTGGTCAGCTGCTTGAGAGCAGCATCTTTATCTCCAAACCAAGCCAGAGTCTGAGCCTGCATATTCGCGTAAAACGGACCCTCTGCGGCGTCGCGCCAGCTCGGAATCAATTCGACCGACCGTTGACTTGCTCGCACCGCATCTTGTTTTCGACCCAAGCCGGCATAGGCCCAGGCCAGATTGCTGACAAGTGCCGGATCGTCCGGACGTTCTGCCAGAGCCGCCTCCAACTTGTTGCGGGCTTGCTCAAAAGCGACCATCGCTTTTTCCGCGTCCCCTCGCACTCGGGCGATTGTTCCTTCGAGGAGATCCAAAAATTGACTGTCCTGAGGCGTCTCTGAGCCACGAGCGGCAGCGATTTCGCCCGCCGCTCTGGCAAAATCACGTTCATAAAAGGCGATTCTAGCCATCTCGGCGTGTTTCCCGCGGGTGTCAGGAGGCGTTCCTTCCAGGAAAGCTCGCGCCCGCGCAGGGTCGCCTTGGGCAAGGATGCTTTGGGCCTTTAAGGACCAAAATGGAGCCGCTCGGGTCGTGATGAGACGCATGGTTTTATCAGCCAGCTTTTCGGCTTCAGAGTATCTTCGCAAACTCAGATAGCTCTGAATGACCTGTGTCGCGATGAAAGGATCGTGCGGGTCGAGCTCCATGGCTTTTTCGCCATCGCGGAGCGCTTCCTTCCAACGGCCCAGTCGCCGCTCTGTGAGTGCGGCCAGATCGAAGAACTGGGCGCGATCAGATGGCGAGGGTGGCGCCGCGGCCAGGGCCGCCGCGGTCTTCTCGTAATCGCGCACGCCATTGTAGTAGTAATGAGCTTGAGCCAGGTGGGACTCAGGAAGATCCGGCGCGATCCGCAGAGCTGCTTCCA
Source organism: Verrucomicrobiota bacterium (assembly GCA_046724585.1). Taxonomy (GTDB): domain Bacteria; phylum Verrucomicrobiota; class Verrucomicrobiia; order Chthoniobacterales; family UBA10450; genus Udaeobacter. Next base: position 30,701 of record JBKOWV010000092.1, on the reverse strand, counting down.
CTGCGGCTTTCGCTGCCGCCAGTCGCGCCCTCGACGGATCATCGCCGAAGCGATAAATGCGAAGATGTGCATTCGCGAGCAAACAGTAGGCGAGGGCAAAATTTGGGTCTCGGGCGATGACTTTGTTAAGCAAGTCGACCGCATCCTCATACCGGTATTCCACGACTGCGCCTCGTGCCTGCAGATAAAGGTCGTAGGCTTGCACATCCTCCGTGGGGCGACTTTCAATGGCTGCTTTCTCGCTGGCTGACAGTTTGCCTTTTAGCTGAGCGACGATCGCTTGGGCGAGATCGCCTTGCAGAGCGAAAAGATCATCCATCTTGCGGTCGTACTGTTCCGCCCAGACCTGGGAATCGGAACGCGTATCGATGAGTTGGGCATTGACACGGACACGATCATCCAGTTTGCGCACGCTTCCCTCCAGCACGTAAGCAATTCCCAGCGTCCGACCGATCTCGCGAATATTCCGTGGTCCTTTCCGATAAGGCGCAACCCCGGTTCGGCTAATTACTTTGAGGTCGGCCACCTTCGCCAGGTTCGTCAGGATGTCATCCTGCATGCCATCGGCGAAATAATTCTTCTCTTCATTGGCACCGAAATTATCGAAGGGAAGAACGGCGATGCTTTTCTGTGGGATGGAGCTGATCGGCTCGGCAACTGCCGGTGTAGCCTTTCTTGCGGTCTCGTTCGGAAGCCGGCCGTCACGGCGCGCCAGCATTACCACCAGAGCAGAGGCACAAAGGACGGCTGCGACGCCGAGTGTGAGGCTGGTTGCCACGAGCTTATTGCGGCGGACCAAACTTCGCAGACGGTAAGACTTCGTTTGGGGAAGGGCCTGAACCGGTTCAGCCGCGAGATAGCGTCGAATATCCGCTGCCAGGGCCGAGACTGAAGAATAGCGCTTCCCGGGTTCTTTGTGCATGGCAAGGAGGACGATCGCGTCCAGTTCACCTCGGAGAGCATGAGCTTCCTCCGGACCCGAAACGACCTCACTGGGGCGAAGAGGCGTCTGCGCACAAATCACTTGGGTGACTTCCTCCGGTGATGGGTGCCGCTTGGAAAAGCGATGCGGCGTCTGCCCCGTGAGCATTTCATAGAGCAAGGTCCCGAGCGCGTAGATATCGCTCGCAGTGGTGACCGTGTCGCCCGTGGCCTGCTCGGGTGAAGCGCAGATCGGAGTGAGGCGCTGTTGACCCGTGGCTGTTTCTTCCAGCGTACTATCCGTTGCGAGCAATTTGGCGATTCCGAAGTCGAGCAGCTTCGGCTCGCCGTCTTCATTGACCAGAATATTGCTCGGCTTGAGATCGCGATGCACAATTCGCCTGCGATGCGCCGCTTCGACCCCGGCGCAGATCTTCTGGAAGAGTTCAAGACGCTGCCGAATCGATAGATGTCGCTCTGCAACGAACCTCGTCACCGCCCTGCCCGGCACATACTCCATGACGAAGTAAGGCAGTCCGCCATCTGTCGTTCCGGCATCAAAAATTCCTGCAATGTTTGGATGATCTAGCGATGCGAGAGCTTCGCGTTCTGCGCTGAACCGCCGGACGAGATCGGCCGCCTTGCCAGTCGGCTTGAGAACCTTGATTGCGACCTGCTTTTCGAAATAACCGTCGGCCCGCGCGGCAAGATAGACACTGCCCATGCCACCATGCCCCAGTGCCTGCACAATGATGTAGGCGCCAATCCGCTGGCCTGTCTGCAAAAGCCGATCACGACCAAGAAGTCCGGTCACCGTCTCAGCACATTCTTCCAGCGCGTCTTCCCTGTCCCGCAAGACCGTTTCCGCGTCCCGGAGAAGGGATTCGGCGGCCCGGAGGAGCGCGCCGTCGTCAGCACACCGCTCGCTGACCAGCGCGGTTCGGGCGACCGGTGAATCTTTCTCCAATGCGTCGGCGACGATTGTTTTCAGTTGTTGCCAACGTTCCGGATTCATATGCAAAAGAAGGTCGTGAGTAAGGTATTGAATCATAAAGCGAGTCGAAGAAGGAAGGAAGCTCTAGTTCTCATTCGCCTTGAGATAAAGTCTGCCTCAACCAAAGCTTGGCGACCGCTCACTCGCGCTTCACGGTCGTCGGTGAGATTTTCAGCAGTTTCGCGATTTCCTCGATCCTCAGGCCCCCGAAAAATCGCAGCTCAACAATTTGCGCCTGTCGCGCGTCGAGTGCCTCCAGTTCCCGCAGGGCCTCATCCACCTCGGTAACGTCGATCTGGTGACGATCATAGAATTCAAGGATCAGATCGGTCGGATCGCTCCCGCCACGTTTTGCCCGGGTTCGTGCTATCGCGTGGTTGATCAGGGTCTGGCGCATGAGGCGGGCGAAGATGGCAAGGAAATGTGCCAGATTTTCCCAGGACACGTCGCGTTGCGAGGCCAGCCGCAGGTAGGCCTCGTGCACAAGGGCCGTGCGTTGAAGGGTGTGTTCCGGCCGCTCATTGCGCAGATAACCGCCGGCGAGCAAACGAAGCTCGTCATACACGAGGGACAACATCGCCTCCAGAGTTTTTGAGGCGTCCGTTGATCCCTCCGCTTTGGGGAAAACGGTAGATGCAACGCGATCAGCTGGTTTTTCTTCCCTCGACATCCCTTCGTTTCGCCCGCTCATGACGCCGACTGGTTCCTTCTCGCAACTCGAATTGCAGTTCGTCAACTTTTGTCTGCCTCCAAGCCTAGTCCAAATCGCGCAATCGCGCGAACTTTCTCCCCTCCGAAAGGGCAGGATCAGAGCGCGCTGGTCGCGGGCGGCTTGAGAATTACCGCGTGACGCTTCAGTGCGCGGATGGCAATGGAGTTTGCCTGTTCCGCCGGGACGTTCGATCACGGTGAGCCGGGGCGCCGGATGCAATTCGAGATGAGCCTGTCCAAGGTTCATCTCTTCGATCCGGTCTCGACGAATCGCCTCCGCTGAGGCGCTGCCCGTCAGAGATATTTTTCCCAACCACACCGGCGCCGAGAGCGCGCGCTCATCAGCGCCGGTGAATGAATTGCGAGGCAAGCTTACTGGCTCCGCACGAAGCCGTGAACGACGTCGCTCGGGTCGTTGAAATGTCCCGTCACCGAGCCGTTCGGAGCAATGCTGAACACGCGCGGTCCCTGGCCCGGACCCATGCCCGAGCCCGGTACGTCGAACGTGGTGAAGGCGCCATGCTGATCGCGGATGAAGCCGTGATTCAGGTCGTCTCCGTTGATATACCATCCGGTGATCGCTCCGTTCGAATTGATGCCAAAGGGGTAAGTCCCCTGGAAGGTCCCGGGGTCGGTGCCCGCGCCCGGCGCATCGAAGGAGAGAAAGTCGCCATTGTTATCGCGCAGGAAGCCGTGACTGAGAGTGTCCTGACTAAAGTAGTTACCCATGATGGTTCCATTGGGCGTAAAGCCTCCGCCAAAAGTTCCCAGGGACGCGCCCGGAACATCGAATGTGGTGATGACGCCATTCTTATCCCGCAGGAAGCCGTGGTTCGCATTGGTCCCGTCGACGTAGAATCCTGTGATCTCCCCACCTAAGCTGATTGCGAAGGGAAACGTACCCTGGCCGGGGCCCGTACCCGCGCCCGGAACGTCGAATGTGGTGATCACGCCATTCTTGTCCCGCAGGAAACCGTGCCTCACGAAGGCCGAGTCAATGTACGATCCCGTGATCGCCCCGTTGGCGTTAATGATGAGCGGGCTAAAAGCCGGAAACGTACCCTGACCGGGGCCCGTGCCCGCGCCCGGCGCATCGAAGACGATAATGTCGCCTTGCGTTGAGCGAACGTAGCCGTGGGCCGCCGTCGCGGAGTCGAAGAAGAATCCCGTAATTTCCCCGGCCGGGTTTATGGAATAAGCCCTTGTCCCCTGGCCGGCGGCTGTGCCTGCACCGGGCGCGTCGAAGATGATGAAATCACCGTCCTCCGACCGGACGAAACCGTGCCGCACATCGGCTGCGTCCCGGCTGAATCCGGTGATCGTCCCGGACGGGCTGATGCTGAAGGCGTAGGTGCCCTGAAGAGGACCTGTCCCCGCGCCCGGTGCGTCAAAGGTGATAATGGTTTGCGCCGATACTGGGATGGATATCGCCAGCGCGGCGAGGATCGTGACAGCCGGCATGAGCCGGAGAGACAGCCGAGTTTTCTTAAGGTGAATTTTTGTTTTCATATTCGTGGATTGACGTGCGTTTTTCTGAGTATTGTTTTTTTGCGGGCTAAAATTGTCCCACACCCCGTAATGCAATAACGGGCTGGAAAACGGCTCATCCGATCCCGAAAAAACCAAATTCAAAACATCAACCCGAGTGCTTTGAGGTCACTGAAAACGGTTTTTCTGCCTGGTGCGACGGGCTGGGCCCGACTGCCAATTATCTCAAGTCGGCGTTTGGTCGTGCCTTTCTCAAAAAGCGCCTTTAAGCTTCGCTAGCAGCGCAGCGAAGAGAAATGGTGTGCATGTGGACAAGTCACTGCGCACCCGACTTGAGCCATTCGCTCCAAAGCTTTGGCTGCCCGTTAGGATTAGCGCGAGCGTAATCGTAAAATTCGCGGACGAACGCAGCGCGGTCTGCCATATACGGCGCCTTCCAGTTCCCAGGTTCAGCTCGCTGAAGCACGTCGTAGCCACGACTGAGCATCTTTTGGCGACGAACAATTTCCTCCAGCGACACTCGGTTCGCATTTCGCAGCATGTCATAAAGCACCATGAAGGTGGTCGTTCGTCCGAGGCCCGCTTCGCAGTGGAAATGCGCCCAGGCATTCTCTGGAAGCGCACGGACAGCGAGAACAAAGCGGTCGACCTCGTCGTCGAGCGGTCGCGCATGATCGGTAACAGTGAGGCGGACACAACTCGCGCCAGCGGCGCCCACGATGTCGCGCTCCGTACTCGCGCTCTCTACGGTGACACGTTGCGGCGTTGCAGAGCCAGCGCTGCCTTTCTTCACCGGTTGGCCCGGCCGAACAACGATCTCGCTCCCCCGTTTAAGCGCTCGCACTCGGGAAGCCTCGTCCGCTTCAATTGCGTTTTGACTGAGACCGACATTCGCCCAGTCGCGTGTAGCGTACCAGCTCACGGGCAGTCCGTTGACAAATATGTGCGTCTCCTGGCGCAAATCGAAGATCGTGACCGGGCCGCGCGTGCGGGCCAACAAAAGCTTGAGACCATCAGCCGTAAACTCGCCGCTGCCAGAAGCATGAAGATCGGCCAGTCCGGTGTCTGAAGGGATTTGGCCTTTGTTCGCTTTAATCGGGTTGTCACTCGTGCGGAAGTTCCGGGGCAAATTCTTCGCTAGTTTTAGATCGATGTCCCAAATCAACACGGCTGAGTCCGCATCAGCAGGTCTGACCGGCGGATTTTTCTGGACGAGCGTGGCTGAGAACAGCGCTACGGGAGCGAGAAGCAACACCAGATAAACCCACCGACTGCCAAATAGGGAGATAACAAAACTCATGATCCTTGCGCAGCAATCTTGGAGTCACACAATTCTCAGGAGCAAGAGATTTCTGACAATTGGCATTGCGAACTCGCAATTCGCGCACACTGATCTAAATCTCAGGTGATGCAGGACGCGCTCACACCGATGATGCAGCAGTACCGGCGGCTGCGAGCGAGCATCCCCGCGGATACGCTGTTGCTGTTTCGGCTCGGGGATTTTTATGAGCTCTTTTTTGAGGACGCAAAGGAGGCCTCTGTGCTGCTCAACGTCGCCCTGACCAAGCGCAACGGCGTCCCCATGTGCGGCGTTCCATATCACGCTGCGCAGAGTTATGTTGCGAAGCTGATCAAGGCGGGTCGCCGCGTCGCGATCTGCGATCAGACCAGCGAACCGCAACCGGGTAAAATCGTTTCGCGGGACATTACCCAGATCATCAGCGCAGGTACAGTAAGCGATCTTGATCTGCTCGAATCCAAGCGCGCGAATTATCTCGGCGCCATTTATGCCGATCGTGACTTATTTGGCTTCGCCTACGCCGATCTCAGCACGGGCGAGTTCCGGCTCACGCAGCTGCAAGATCGACAGGCACTCCTCGACCAGTTGGCACGCGTCTCGCCGTCAGAACTTCTCGTCAGTGACGAGCAGAAGCGGCAGTTCGAAGGCGTTGTCGGTGTGCTTGGATACGACAGTTATGCGTTTCTACCGGAACAGGCCGTCTTCACGTTGTGCGAGCATTTCAAGGTCAAATCGCTCGACGGCTTCGGCTGTGCGCATATGCCCCAGGCAGTCGCCGCCGCTGGCGCAATCATCCATTATCTGAAACATCAACTTCGGCGCAAAATCGATCATCTCACTTCCTTGCGCTGCGACGCACCGGCCCATTACGTCGTGCTCGATGCCGCTACGCAGACCAACCTCGAGCTGGTTGAATCGCGCAGCGCGCGGGACACCAGCCTGCTCGCGGTCCTGGATCGCACCGTTACTCCGATGGGTGGACGCAAATTGCGCGCATGGATTCTGCAACCGTTGCGCAGTCTGACCGAGCTGGAACGCCGCCAGCAAATGATCGCCGATTTGTTGCAGGAGACAGACCTGCTGGCGTCAATTCGCGCGGAATTGAAATCGATTCGCGACATCGAGCGAGCTGCAGGGCGCTTGAGCCAGGTCTCAGGCAACGCGCGGGATCTCGTCGCGCTGAAAACTTCGCTGCAACAAATCCCGAAGCTGAAAGCGGAACTGCAAAATCTGCTCGACCGGCTCGCGTTTGGGACAAGTCGCGTCAATGAACAAGAAGAGTTCGATTCGTTGGCGCGGCGTTTGCAAAAGCAACTCCACGAAATGCCGGCTCTCGCGGACAAACTGGCGAAAGCGCTGGTAGATGATCCGCCTCTGGCGCTGAAAGAAGGCAGAATTTTTCGCGATGAGTACGATGCCGATCTCGATACGCTGCGACAGGCTTCGCGCGACGGAAAAAACTGGATCAGCCAGTTGCAGGAGCGCGAGATCGCTGCCACCGGAATTAAATCGCTCAAGGTGCGTTACAACTCGGTCTTCGGCTATTTTATCGAGGTAACCAAGTCGAACCTGGCGAGCGTGCCCGCGCATTACACACGCAAACAGACGACTGTAGGGGGCGAGCGTTTCATCACTCCGGAGCTAAAGGAAATGGAAGCAAAAATTCTCGGGGCAGACGAGCGCGGTCGCCAACTCGAGTACCAACTTTTCCAAAAACTGCGCGACGAAACATTGCGCGAACTCGAACCAATCCAGCAAACTGCCGCTGCTATTGCGGTCCTCGATGTGATCTGCGCACTGGCAGAGACGGCGCGACTCTTCCGTTATTGCCAGCCAAAGCTGAACGACACGCTGCGTCTCGTGATTAAGGACGGGCGACATCCGGTGCTCGATCAAAATTTGGTTGAAGAAAAGTTTGTCCCGAACGACGCAGCACTCGACGGGGAGAACATGCGGCTGGCCATCGTCACCGGGCCGAATATGGCGGGGAAGTCCACCTATATCCGCCAGGTTGCGCTGATTGTGTTGATGGCGCAGATCGGCAGCTTCGTTCCGGCGGAAAGTGCGGAGATCGGTTTGGTTGATCGCATTTTCACCCGGGTCGGCGCGAATGACGATCTGGCGCGCGGACAATCGACCTTCATGGTCGAGATGAACGAAACTTCAAACATCGTGAACAATGCCACCGAGCGGAGCCTCGTCATACTGGACGAGATCGGCCGCGGAACATCGACGTTCGACGGACTCTCCATCGCCTGGAGCGTGGCCGAATTCCTTCACGACAAGATTAAAGCGCGTACGCTTTTCGCGACGCATTACCACGAACTAACGAAACTCGCCGAGGAACGCAGCGGGGTGTGCAATTTCAATGTGGCGGTGCGCGAATGGAACGATCAGATCATCTTTCTGCGCAAGATCGTGCCTGGCGGCGCGGATAAGAGCTACGGAATCCAGGTCGCGCGCCTGGCCGGTTTGCCGAAGGAAATTCTCGATCGCGCGAAGGACATTCTTGCGCACCTGGAAAAGCCTAATGGCGCGATTGAATCGCCGCCGGGCGGCAAATCGCGGCGCAAGAGAAAGCCTGCTGCGCGTCCTGACAAACCGCAGTTGGATTTGCTGTGAGATTCTCCCTGATCTAAACAGGGCACAGAATTTAGTCCCGGTGAGCTTCTAGGCGGCGGCCTTCGCAATCAGTTTGCGGCGACACGCGGTTCCTTCTGCTGGCATTCACGCATGCGCGGTAGCCAGACTGGCGCACCGTGAGGAATCACATGGCGCCAGCGCGTGTCGAATCGCCAGAGGCCCGTGCTTCGCGCGTGTTCGAAGGCTTCGCCGAGTTCTCTGCCACGAAGAGGGCGGTTAATTTGGGCGAAACGCGGTTCGGTTTCGGCTTTGTGCGCCGGATAATATTGGTCCATTACATTGACGTAGGTGTCGCGTGACATGTTTTGCGCGATCCAATTCATGATCTCGCGCGTGTCGTCGAGAAGACCAGGCATGACCAGATGCCGCACCAACACACCGCGCAATGCCAGACCGTTCTCGTCCACTTTCAATTCACCGACCTGCGCGTGCATAGCGGCGATGACTTTGCACGCGGCCTCGGCGTAATTGCTGGCCACCAGGTATTTTCGGCAATGCTCGGCGTGCCAGAGTTTGAAGTCGGGCATGTAAATGTCCACCAGCCCATCCATCCATTGAATGCTTTCCAAGCTGTCGTAGGCCGAGGTGTTATAGACGAGCGGCAAGCGCAAGCCGCGCTCGACCGCGATCACGAGCGCTTCGAGGATTTGCGGCACGACGTGCTCGGGCGTGACGAAGTTGTTGTTGTGGCAGCCGATCTCCTGCAGATCGAGCATGATCCGCGCGAGTTCAGAGGCCGTCATCTCAGCGCCTTCGCCGAGCTGACTGGTCTCGAAGTTCTGGCAAAACACGCACCGCAGATTGCACCAGCCGAAAAAGATTGTGCCTGATCCGTTCCAGCCGCGAACACAATCTTCCTCGCCGAAATGCGGAAAGGCGCTAGCCACTCGGGCGAGCCGTCCGCTCTTGCATACCCCGATCTTGTTGTTGAACCGGTCGATCTCGCAGTCGCGCGGACAAACCCGACACGACCGCAAGGACTCTACGGCTTGCCCGGCTCGCTCCTGAAGAACTCCCTCGTCGAACGCGCGCACGTAAGCTGGAACAAAACGCTTACGTGACATTACAAATCGACCGTCCCCCTCAAGCTCGGCCGGCACACCATCACGAGAGCGGAGAAAATCGTTCATGGTTGGGTTTCCCATGCACAATTAGATGTGCGCATCGTGGCAAATTTAGTCTGCAACGCCCAACGCTCAACCCGCCTCCGCTTGGTTACGGCGTGGCAGGCGTTCAACTCCGAAAGAGTTCGCTAGCAGGCATCCAACGTTCAAACGTTCAAACATGCTAGCATTTGTGATAACGGCGTACCGTGCTGAAATTATGATGAGTGTGGCACTGGGCGAACGATGCCTGTTAAGACCGAGAAAGAACTGAACGAAACGCAGCGGAGTCATTGGCTGAAAGCGGTGGCGGCGATTGAGCTGCGTAATTTCGGTTACGCAATTTCGCTCTTGCAGGGAATTCTCAAACAGGAGCCGCAGTTTCTTACCGGCCGCCAACTATTGCGGCGCACTGAGGTGACGAAAAGCAAGTCGGCAAAGAAAAGTTTTTTCAATATCTCGACTGCTCCGATAGCCGTCATGAAGGCGCAGCGAGAAATCAAAAAGGACCCAAAACACGCGGTCGAAATGCTGGAGAAAGTTTTGGAGGAAGAGCCCTACCATCGGCAGGCAAATCTGGTTTTGAAGGAAGCGGCGGTAGCGGCCGGCTGGCCGGAGATTGGCGTGTTCGCGTTGCGAACGTTGCTCGAAGAAAATCCGCGCGACGTCAAAGCGCTGCACGACCTTGGACGTTTCTATCACGAACTTGGAGAGAGCGACCGGGAAGTGGAAATCTATAATCAAATCGCTGAGATAAATCCGCTCGATGCTGAAGCGCGCCGGCTGGGCAAAGATGCATCGGCCCATGCTTCGATGAAGAGTGGCGGATGGACGGAGGCGGAAAGTTATCGCGATCTGATCAAGGATAAGGAGACGGCGATTTCCCTCGAGCAACAGAGCCGCATGCGCTTGACCGGCGAATCGCTCGATCAACAGATTGCGGAAACACACGCGCGCCACAAGTCGGAGCCGACCAATATCGATCTTGCACGACGCCTGGGCGCATTAAATGAGCAAAAGGAGGATTTCGAGTCAGCGATTGGCTGGTATCAATATGCCGCCGATCTGACAAAGGGCGCCGATGCCGGACTGGTCCGGAAAGTGTCCCACTTGAAAATCAAACGGCTCGAGCGCGAGATTGCAACACACGAAGAATTTCTTTCCGCACACGATGCGGCCCATGAGTTGTATGGAAAGAAATCTGAGGAGTTAAAAGCCGCGAAAAAGAACCGGGCGGAAATTCTGCTCGATGATGCGCGTAGTCGTGTGGAACGGAACCCGACCGATTTGCAACTTCGCTTTGAACTTGGCGAGCATCTGGTGGATGCAGGGCGTTTTCGCGAAGCCGTGGCGGAGCTGCAACGCGCGCGACAAAATCCAAACGCGCGTCTGAAAGCGATGAATCTGCTCGGCCGCTGCTATGGCGAACTTGGAATGCTCGATCTTGCGATGAAACAACTGGAAGAGGCGTCGAGAGAGATTTTGTCAATGGACGCCATGAAAAAAGAGATCCTCTACAATCTCGGACTTGTCCACGAGCGACTGGGCGAGCGGGAAAAATCGCTTAACTGCATGAAGCAGATTTACCAGGCTGATTACGGCTACAAGGACGTGGCGAAGCGCGTGGAAAGCTCGTACAAACAGGATATCTCTAAGGCCTGATCCGTCGGGAGATTCTGCGCTCATCTCCCTCGAGGGATTGCCTGCGAGCGCTTCCGGTCGGGTCCGAATTTGCCACGTCCAGTTGGGCGTCAATTTTCGAATCTTTATTGTCGGATTTCTCGAATCATTCCGACGTGTCTCACCGGAGAAAAATTATGAAAAGCAAACTCACTGTTACTTTACGGTTCAGCGTTCTCACCCTCATGGTCGTATCTCTCTGTTTCGCCGGCCTGGCGCTGGCACAAGAGAGTCCGACAAGCAAAAGCTCATCGCTTAGCGAAAAGGACAAGACTTTCATGAAGAAAGCTGCCAAGGGTGGAATGATGGAGGTAGCGCTGGGAGGACTGGCTGAGCAGAATGGTCAAAGCGACGATGTGAAATCATTTGGCAAGCGAATGGTCACCGAGCACAGCAAGGCGAATGACGAACTGAAATCCATCGCGGCAAAAAAGGGCGTTAAATTGCCGAGCAAAGAGCCAAGCGAAAAATGGAGCTCCGATAAAGCTTACATGGACTTGATGGTGAAAGATCACGAAAAAGATCTGGCCGAATTTCAGGACGAGGCAACCAACGGCAGTGATCCAGACGTGAAGAAATTCGCCGAGGACACGGCCAAGATGGTTCAGGAACATCTTGACCTCGCCAAGAAAACTCAAAGCAAGCTGCAATAGAAACACTGCCTGCGCTATGATGCGGCACGTCCGGGAAAGGCGTGCCGCATTTTTTGCTACTATGTAGCATTGGCATCCCAAAGCGCCTTGCTTTTGACCGGTCAGATTTAATCCTCCTGATGGATGCGTAAAACCAAAATCATCTGCACGCTCGGCCCGGCGACACAACAAACCCACGTGTTGCGGCAATTAATCCAGAAAGGAGCGGATGTTTTCCGGTTGAACATGAGCCATGCCGATCACGGCTGGGTCCGCGAAGTTGTTCCGCGGATTCGTGCGCTCGCGGAAGAAGCCCGCCGGCCCGTCGGGATTCTGCTCGACACGCAGGGCCCTGCCATTCGCACAGGAGATTTGGAAACCGATCTCCATTTAAAGCAGGACGACATTCTGGAGCTCAGGGTAGCCGGCGCCAAAAGCCGAGAGCCGTATTCAGTCGAGGTGAATTATAACGGACTGATTGATGACGTGTCCGCTGGCGACACCATTCTGGTGGACAGCGGCATGATCAGGCTGGTGGCCCTCGAAAAACGGGGCAAGCGGATCCGGTGCAAGGTTATGACGCCCGGGATGCTCGGATCCCGGCGTCACATCAATCTGCCCGGGGTGCATGTGAACCTGCCGCCACTCACAAAAAAGGATCTTGCTGATATTTCACTCGGCGTAGAGCTCGGCGTCGATTTCTTCGCCCTGAGTTTTGTGCGCCAGAAAAGCGATCTCGACCAATTGCGCAGTGTCCTTGCCGAAAAAAAGAGCAACGGCCTAGTCATCGCTAAAATCGAGGATCAACTGGCCGTCCGAGCGATCAACGACATGATCGAAGGCGCAGACGTCATCATGATCGCCCGGGGCGACCTTGGAATCGAATGCCCAATGGAGGAACTGCCCATTATCCAGCGGCGGATTGTGAAATCCTGTCTTCGGCTGGGCAAGCCGGTCATTGTCGCCACTCAGATGCTCGAATCGATGATCACAAATCCGCTGCCGACTCGGGCTGAAATTACCGATGTGGCGAACGCAGTGTTTGAGCAGGCGGATGCCATCATGCTCAGCGCTGAAACAAGTCTGGGGCGTTATCCAGTGGAATGTGTCCGAGTGTTGAACCGCGTCGCGTTGCGGATTGAGCGCAGCGGAGGGGCCGGTTATGCTGAATCCGCAATCCTCGCGGACAATCGGCAAAAGACAGTTGCTTCCGCCGTGCTCCTGGCCAATTCGCTGGCGAATTCAAAGATTATTGTATTCACCCGGCACGGTGCGATGGCGCGCAACGTTTCAAAACTTCGTCCGGAAAACGCGCCGATATTTGCTTTTGCCTCGAGCGAAGAAGTCTATCGCCAATTGTCAATTTACTGGGGCGTTTATCCAGTGAAAATCGACTTCACCGAGGACCCGAACGCGACCATCCAGGTCGCAGAAATGTTTTTGCGCCGAACCAAGCTGACCGCTCCGGGCGATCAATTAGTAATCATCAGCGATCTACGCGCGGGCGAGGAGCGCATCGATTCCGTCCAACTTCGGACGGCAAAATAAGAAAACGCGCGGGAGTTGTCCTCCAGCGCGTTTTTCAACGAGTCCGTTGACTTAAGCCTCCACCGGCAATTCGACTTCGATCGGACGTTCCTTCTTGCTCAGCGCGCGGCGCAGTTTCGAAAGCGCGATGTTCTGCAACTGCCGAATGCGCTCCCGCGTCACGCCGAATTTCTTGCCCACTTCCTCGAGCGTTTTCGGTTTGCCGCCATCCAGCCCGAATCGCTGGAAAATGATCTTCTTCTCGCGGTCGTCGAGCACATCAAGCAAACCGCCGACCTCATTTCGCAGATTTTTGTCGCGCAAAAGTTCGAAGGGCGTCTGAGCCTCCTCATCCCCGACAATTTCTCCGAACTCAGTGGAGTCGTCGTCGCTGATCGGCGCATCGAGCGAAGCCGGACGAATCGACACGGTCTTCAGCTGCGAGACTTTCCCGCTCGCAATCCCGATCTCGTCGCCAAGCTCTTCATCTGTCGGTTCACGGCCAAGTTCTTCGCTCATTTGGAGCGAAACCCGGCGCATCTTGGAAATCTTGTCCACCAGATGCACGGGCAGACGGATCGTCTTGCTCTGGTTCGCCAGCGCCCGTTTGATGGACTGCTTGATCCACCACGCGGCATAGGTGCTGAGCTTCCCGCCCTTCGCCGGATCAAAACGTTCAACCGCCTTCATCAGGCCGATATTTCCCTCTGAAATCAGGTCAAGAAGCGGCAGACCCAGATTCGCGTAATCGTGCGCGATCTTGACGACCAGACGCAAATTCGAACGAATCATCAGCGCCCGCGCCTCGCGATCGCCCTTCTTGATCTTCGCGGCCAGTTCGATCTCCTGATCCGGAGTTAAAAGCGGGATTTGCCCGATCTCGCGCAGGTAAATCTTAATTCCGCTATCACTATCCTCGGCAGCCATATAGCTTTTTTTCATCAATTCCTTGGGGGGTATGTCTCGACAATCTACTCCAAATAGGGTTCGTTGGAGCTTCGTCGATCACGCGTTGTAGCATTTTCAAAAGTATTTAACAAGGTTAAATATTCGGATTTCTGACACTCCCCGGACGGGTCTTGTTCAATCTTTTTCGGGCTCTCGCAAGCCCGCCATTTTGCCGATTTTCTTCGAGGAAAATCGCCTAAATAATTAGACACCCACCCGCCTCGGCGCGTTGCGTCGCGCCATCGGGAGCAATCGCCGCTTTTCCCGCTCTCTGGTTTTCCTCTCTAACGCGGCCGCCAGCGGCAGCCCAAACATCATCATGGTTGGTTTACCAGAGGCGTCATCAAAAGAGAGTCGAAGGATTGGACAGCTCGCTCTTCGAAGATTTCGCCTTTGTGGGCGAACGCACACTCGATGGATGCGGCGCGCTACCAAGGGCGCCTTGCCCGCCGCGCTCAAGGGCGTGAAAGCGGCCCAAAAAGTGCTCTTGGTTGCGACAGCTCTAAATGAGAAGGCGCATGCGCGCTCTTCCTAACGATTCGCATTACTGCAAAGTCTTCTTCATTTATTTTGTATCAGGACGAGTCTTCATTCGCGTTGCAGACGAAGCCGTTCCGCTCCGTCTCATTTCATGGCCGTGAAACCGGTACCGCCAAATATGCCGTTAAAACGCCCGTAAATGGGTCGACAGCTCTACCTGTAATCTCTCCCTCGTTATTTATGTCTTTGGCGCTTTCGAGGTGAGCAGCATAGCTGCCTTTGCGTTCGTTGAGGTCTGTGGGTGTGTTGCCGCGATCCCAGACTACTGCACGACAATCAACAAAGTCCGCGTCGCATGACACACCGACTACCTGGCGACGTTCGTTAATACCGTAGGCTTCACTGTCCACGTGCTCCGGGGTACGTCCCTGCAACGGTTTGAGATGTCGGATGCCATCTTCCCTGGTCCACATGAAAGCGTGTACGATTTCGCCTTCAACAAATGCCGGGTCGCCAGCAAATCCGACGACATCGCCTCGTTGATTGATTGCCGTCGGCGTGTTCCACCACTGAGCCCCAAGGTTCCCGATGTCAGTCACCCCGCCGTTTTCCCAAAGCACGGCGTGCCTGGCCGTATGTCTTCCAACGGCCTGGTCGCAGATGCCCGAAATGCCCACGATTTGATCGTTGTCATTGATCGCCGTGGCGGCTCCTGAGGTGTCGCCGGGGATGAGAGGGAGGTCGTGGATCTGATCTGGCGGTCCCAGAGTCCACATGGCTGGACGAAACTGGAGCACTTGGGGGGAGACGCACATGGGGTCACGAACGCCATTCTCCGCCCAGCCCACCGCTTGACGCAGGTTGTTGGCTCCGGTGGCAAAGCCATTATTTCCTCCAGGAAAATTGGGCAGTCCCCTCATCGGGCCGCCTTCCCAAACGAACCCGAGGTTGATATAGCCGACGTTGTTAGGCGTACTGTAGAAAGCCGCGCTACTCCAAAATTCCCCCAGCGGCTCGAGCGTCGCAGTTTGGGAAATCCCCACGATGACGCCCTCGGTATTTTTCACGTTCCATGTGACACTGCTGTTTGGTCCGCCAAGTGTGCCGAGGTCGGTGAGTGCGCCGTTTCGCCACAGCGTAGCGTGCCGGTTCCGATCCGGCAGTCTGGAATAGCCTGCCACCCAGCTCAGATCATTAATGCTGTTTCCCCCGCTACTCGTTCCACCGAGTGTGGGGAGGTCGGATATCTGGTATTGCGCCTTTGCCTTTGCCTGCACTTGCCCCTGTGCAAGCGCTGGCGCTAGAGTCGCTCCGCAACAGACAGCAATCAGAATGGTGAAAAGAATTTGGATAGATCTTTTGGTTGCGAGTTGTGTTGTCATATCTTTGCCTTTGTTGAATTTTTTATGACAACACTTTAGGGACTCGCCTAAAGTCATCGCCAGAGCCACTTCGCAGCTTTCGTACAGGCCACTTTCATTTCTAATTCACGGTTCGATCAACGAATTAACGGAGATAAGCGGCGGTTCTCCGCAGAATCCGCAATAGGGGAACGAGTGGCAGCGGCTCGGTAAAAGAGCACCCGCCGAGAGATCGCGGATTGCCGACTTGCTTAATGCAATTTCGAATTAAGTGCCGCCGCGAGCTTGCTAAGGCCTTCGCGGATTTGCGCACGGGACCATGCGGCAAACCCGAAAGTCAGCGCGGGTTCCGCCTCTGCTTTCATAAAGCAGGACGACAAAGGCGACGGCCTCATACCGATCTCACCGCAGACACGAGTGATCAACGGCAAGTCTGTTTTCCGTCGTAGCCAGGCAACGAAATGCAGCCCCGCTTCCGGAATTTCCAGAATGAAGTACTTACCTAACAAATTGTTGAATTGTTCGATAAAGAATTCTCTTCGGTCAGAATATAATTTCCGCATCCCCTTGATGTGACTGAGAAAAAATCCCTCCGTCAAAAATCGAGCCAGTGTCGCCTGATCAATCGCGGGTGAATGTTGATCCATCACAGCCCGAATCTTGATCATCGGTTCGACCAATTGCTCCGGCGCCAGGATATACCCGAGCCGCAAGGAGGGGTAGAGGATCTTACTCATTGTGCCCGCGTAGATAACACGACCGGAGTTATCGAGGCCCTGCAAACATGGGAGTGGGGGGCCGGTATAACGAAATTCCGAGTTATGATCGTCTTCGAAGATGTAAGCATCGCAGGCGCGTGCAAACTCGATTAAAGCTGTCCTGCGCGCGAGACTCATCGTCATACCGAGCGGGAATTGATGGGAAGGAGTCACGTAAATTATTTTGGGCGAGCGCTGTTTCGACGGCCGCGCGATCGTGATTCCCTCCCGGTCCACAGGTCTTGGAATGACGGTTGCCCCGGCGAAGCCAAAGACTCGACGAGCCTGGTAAAATCCCGGATCTTCGATCCAGGCGACCTCCCCCCGATTTACCAGGGCCATCGCACTGATCATCATTGCCTGCTGCGTTCCAGCAGTGATGATGATCTGATCTGGATGACAGCGCGCACCTCTGTAATCACACAAATAAGTTGCGATTGCCTTGCGCAGTTCGGAGTCGCCACGGCTTGAGGCATACTGGAGCAAATGAGCGCCCTTTCTCGCTAGGACTTGCGCCCTGAGTCGCTCCCATATTTCGATCGGAAATTCGTCAAGCGCCGCGACAGCAGGGACAAAAGACACGCCGGGCGGGCCGGCGATTCCGAAATCGAACTGTTTTCCGACTCGGTGATCCGGAATATTTCTTACGCGATGAGAAAGGCGGGAGGGGCGCTCTCTGCGTGGTTCTGCTTTTGTCGTCCGTGCACTCAGGAAAGTTTCGGGCAACGGCTGGACGACGAATGTGCCCGATCCAATTCTCGATTGGAGATAACCTTCCGCATGAAGCTTCTCGAAGGCCAGGTTTACAGTGAATCGCGATATCCGCAGGTCAGCGGCCAGCGCGCGAGAAGAGGGAAGTCGAGAAGAGTTGTCGTTGAAGCTTCCCGAAATTAGTTCATCGCGAATCTGGCGGTAAAGTTGTTGGTGGAGCGGTTCGGCGGCAGTGCGATCGAGCCGGATCATTTCAAAAGCCATGATCGAATGGCGACGCCGCTGCTTCTTATTTAAGCTCTTTTCTGCAACCGGTTTCACAATTCGGATTGGGCTCATTGAGACCCACGAGTTCCTTCCCCCTTAGGGCGAAACCGAGGATGAGCGCCTTCGTTGATAACGTTGGGCATCGCTGATCCTCGTCGAAAACTGCTCGTAATCGCAAGCTCCGGCCAGAGTGGTATGGCCATTTCACGCTAAGTGGACTGTTGACACTTTACCACAAGATCAGAAACTTTCTTTGAATGCAGACTCAAACTCCGTGCAGCGATTACATCGAGACGAAAGGTCTGATCTATTTTGCTCGGATGCTGGACAAGATCCGGCTCAACGCTCAAGGCCGATTGGCGCCGGGGTATTTTGTCGGGGTCGAGGATCCGACTCTTTTCGATTCTCGCTGCACAAGGTTTTTGGGAGTTGATTATGATGAGTTGGTCGAGCGAACTCTTCAGGGAGGGTCGGACGAAGAAATCATCGAATGGTGCTTTGCGCGAGGGAGACGGCCTAGCGAAGAAGAAATCGATATCTGGAATGCGTTTCTTTCCAAACGTGGCTGGCGGGATGAAGCTAGCGCCGACTTGGAAGCGGCCAAGAAGCGATCAGGTTTGGACGATCGGGATGATATTCAAACCTGGCTGGATCTTCATGATGCCGAAGAAGGGCGAACCCCTAGATCAGCTTGAGTCCCGTCGAATTTTCTACTCGTTGCCTGGATCAGAAGTTTGGTAATCGGTGCCGCGTACTGAGCGCCATCATTTAGTCGTTCTGGGCTAGCGCGCGGCAAGGAGCCTTCCAAGCTTCCCCTTCCGTCGTTTCTCTGGCAACCTCGCGGGAATGCTCGCCAAAATTTATTCCGCGGCGGTTTACGGCGTGGACGCGTACGAAGTTGAGATCGAAGTAAACGGCGCCGGCGGAGATCCGAATATTGTCATCGTTGGCTTGCCAGATGCCGCTGTGAAAGAGAGCCGCGACCGGGTCACGACGGCAATTGCGAATAGCGGCTATTACTGGCCGCGCGGCCGCACCACGATCAATCTTGCCCCAGCCGATATCAAGAAGGAGGGGCCAAGCTTCGACTTGCCGATTGCGCTTGGCATGATCGCGGTGACCGAAGAACTGAACAGTTCGCCTTTCGAAAATTTCAGCTTCGTGGGCGAGCTGGCTTTAGATGGAACGGTGCGCGCCGTGAAAGGCGTGCTGCCAGTCGCGTTGGAAGCACGACGCCGGGGCAGGCGCGCACTTTTTGTCCCGGAAGCCAATGCGCTCGAAGCCGCCATGGTCGATAAGATCGACATCTACGGCGTGCAAAATTTACGGCAGACATTTGCTTTTTTGCGCGGTGAAACGGCGCTCCTGCCAACACGCGCTGATCTGACCGGATTTTTTGCGACGCATCAAACGTATGACGTCGACTTCAGCGACGTAAAAGGTCAGGGCCACGTCAAACGCGCCATCGAAGTGGCCGTTGCCGGCGGCCACAATGTCCTCATGATTGGACCCCCGGGTTCGGGCAAATCGATGCTCGCCAAACGCATTCCCACCATCATTCCGCCGATGTCGCTCGAGGAAGCAATCGAGACGACAAAGATTCACAGCATTGCGGGTCTGCTCGACGCCGAGAAATCTTTTGTCTCGACGCGGCCGTTTCGCCCGCCGCATCACACCATCAGCGACATTGGTTTGCTTGGCGGCGGCACGTTTCCAAATCCGGGCGAAGTCAGTCTGGCGCATAACGGTGTTCTTTTTCTCGATGAGCTGCCCGAGTTCAAAAGATCGGCCCTGGAAGTGATGCGACAGCCGATCGAGGACGGGAAAGTCACCGTTTCGCGAGCGGCCGGAAGCGTGACTTTTCCCTCCGAGTTCATGCTGGTCGCGGCGATGAATCCCTGCCCCTGTGGATACTTTGGCGATTTAAAGCGCGAATGCCGTTGCGGTCCGGTGCAAGTGCAGCGCTATCGCCAGCGAATTTCCGGACCGTTGCTCGATCGCATTGCTCTGCACATTGAAGTGCCGGCCGTCGAATACCGAGACGTGGCCAGCGAGCGCGCGGAGGAAACTTCGGCTGCGATTCGCCACCGGATCGTGCGAGCGCGTGAACGCCAGCAAGAGCGTTTTCGCAATGACCCGAAAGTAACCTGCAACGCGCGCATGGCCACGCGACATCTCAAACAACATTGCAAGCTCAGCCAGGATTCGCAGGACCTGATTCGTGTGGCAATGAATGAATTGAATCTCAGCGCCCGCGCTTACGATCGTATCCTGAAGGTTTCGCGCACCGTTGCCGACCTGGATGAAAAGACCGACATCTCACCCGAGCACGTCAGCGAAGCGATCCAGTATCGCACCTTCGATCGTACACTCTGGGTGTAGATCCGGAGCTGGAATTGGTTGCCCCAAAGCGAGTGAATCCATAGACTGACGTCGATGGATCCCATTGTCTTGATCCACGGCTACTCCGCTGAGAGCAAGCAGACGACCTCCGCAGCGATCCAGCAAATTTACGGCACCCTGCCGCAAGCATTACGGGATGCCTACGGCAATGATGGCGTGATCGAAATCGACCTTAGCCGGTATATTACTCTGGAGGACGGATTAACGATCGACGATATTTCCCGCGCCTTCGACCGCGTTCTGAAAGCGGAATTCCCATCGTTGTTACTGGGAAAATTCCACGTCATCATTCACAGCACCGGCGTGCTTGTGGTTCGAAACTGGCTCCGGTTGTTTAGTCCGAAACCTTCACCAATTGCCAATCTCATCTATCTCGCTGGCGCGAGCTTTGGGAGCGGCTGGGGCCACATCGGGAAAGGACAATTGGCAAAGTGGGCGCGTTTGGTCTTTGAAGGCGGTGCGGAGCGCGGCCTGCAAATTCTGGATGCGCTCGAGCTGGGGGCGGAACGCACCCTTGACCTGCATCTGCACTTTGTCCGCCCCGGGAATTTGATGGTTGCTGATTACGGGGTGCACGAATCCGTGATCACCGGGACGCAGGCGGACGTGAAATGGTTCGCGGCACCGATTCGTTACGCCAAGGAGGATGGCTCAGATGGAGTGGTACGCGTTTCCGGGGCCAATGTGAATTTTCATTACGTCCGCCTGGGACCCGCGCAGGAAGCGCTGGAGATTTCATGGAATGAAATCAGCACGCAGGCAGGCCGGAATTTGGCGCGCGAAGGTAAGCGCAAGGAATACTACGAAACGAAGGAAACGAGCTACCCCGGTACGGTAGAACGGCCGCGAGTCCCGATGGGAATTCCGTTTCGCTGCGCCCACACCGGTGATGATATGGGGATCGTAACCGGCTCAAGGCCGCGGGCCCAGGTATTGCGGATGATCCGGGCCGCGCTTGAGGCAACGCCGGACACCTGGTCCCAACTAGTGGCCCAATTCAATGGCGAAACGGCAAAAACCTACGAGCGCGCCCTCAGGGAAGAAGCTCCGGCATGGTGGAAAAAATGGCTGAACGATCCGCGTGCCCAATACGATCACCACGCCCAATTCATCTTTCGGATTCGGGATCAGCACGGCTTTCCCGTTCTGCACTACGACATTTTTTTTGACTCGGTGCAGCGGTCGACACGTGGCCGTCCAATTCAAACGCTCTTCGAAGACAAACATGTCAACGACAAGTCGCCCAATGTGATCACCTTTTATCTCCGAACCGATGCGTTTGTAAATAAAACCGAAGGCTGGAAGTCCATGCTCGACGATGTAAAAATCTCCTCACTGGAAATTACCGCGGTTGAGCCGGAGACGGGCGACATCCTCTATTTACCGTGCCGGATCGAGCTGAGCGGCGCGCAGCTGAGAGAATGGATGCAAGGCCATCACACCACAATTTTCGACGTGGAATTGCTCCGGTTGCCGTCGCCGAATGTTTTCCGCATGGTCCGATTCCGCTAGAAGCGGTTTCTTCGACAGCTTGTAACAGAATCGGAACTCCCGTCGGCAGGTACGGGTAAACGTTTCCCAAGCTCGACATCATCGTTTCGTTCCGGCGGCAACAAATTTTGAATCCAATTGGGATGCGAGGCGCATCTCACAGGAAACAACAAACACCGAAGACCATGAAACCAACAATATTAACCACCTGTAACGCGATCCGCCGCGACTCGTTTGATCCCGCAATGCGCAGTCGTCGCATGTCGCTGATTGCCAATTACAACTGCAACTCTCTTACATTCGAGAGTTTCCGCGCAAATTGTGGCCGGACCTCGGGGCGCTCGTTTTGGAACATTACCGGCGACTACCTCAAAAACGAGGCGCGCCACGATTTTCTCGGTGAAGCTGCACTCTTCGCGGTCGTTATCGTCACGGCATTTCTTCCCTTGATCAGCAACGCACATTCGTTGATGGAATTCGTTCGTGCGATTGGCAACTATTAGCCGGCGGAACCTTCGTCTGATACTTGCTGCATCGTTATTGTCGCTTACCGGCTGCGGCTCCGCGACGAACCGCACGTTGAACGAGACATTCGAGCAATTCTATGCGATTGAACCGACCGCAAATGTTTCAGTCAAGAATGGGGACGGCGTAGTGCGCGTTTACGGCTCGCGCGCGAACGACATGCGGGTACAGGCAATCAAGAGAGCCTATACCGCGGAGCGGTTAAAACAGATTGTAGTCAATGTCTCTGTGGGTCCGGGCTCGGTCTCGATTGAAACCAGTTTTCCCCCGAAACCCACTTGGGGGTTGCTTGATCGCTCCGGCACCGTCGAATACACGATCGTGGTTCCGCAAACCGCCAATATATCGCGATTGGAATTAGGCAACGGCGAACTTCTTGTGGAGGGGATGCGTGGCCAAAGCTTGCATGCCGAATTGGAGAGTGGGCGGATCCTTGCTCGCAACTGTTTCAGTAATGCGGTCTTTTCGGTGAGCCGCGGTACGCTCACTCTGGCTTATGAGTGGTGGGAGCCGGACAAAATTTTGATCCGGGCAAACGTCGCACATGGAAATGCGCTTGCCTACCTTCCGGGCACCGCTGCTTTCCATCTGATTGCTGAAACGCCTCACGGAAAAATCGCAAATGATTTCGCTGAGAGAGGTGAGCGCCGGGCCAAAGTGATATCCAAGGTGGACACATTAGTCCACGAAGGAGGCGAGGCCCTGACTAAACTGCAGGCCGCGGAAGGCAATATCAAAGTGGTGCGGACTAATCCGTAAGGCGAAATGATTTGACTCCGAAAGCTTTCGCGAGTTGATCAATCAGCAATCCGGAACCTCGAATCTAAAATCTCGAAATGCCCTCCTTTGATATCGTCTCCGAGGTGGACAGGCAGGAAGTCGATAACGCCCTCAATCAGGCGCGCAAAGAGCTTGCCACCCGTTTTGATTTCAAAAACACAACTGCTGAAATTCTCGGCGAGAAAGATAAAATCACGCTTGTCGCCGAAGACGCCGCCCGTCTCCGCGGCTTGCGCGAAATTGTGATCGGCAAACTCTCAAAACGCGGCATCGATTTACGAAATATCGAACAGAGCGAGCCTGCGATCTCATCTGTCGGTCATGCCCGGCAAGAACTAAAAATCCAGCAGGGGCTTGAAGGAAACAAAGCGAAGGAGATCATTCAGGCGATCAAGTCGCAAGGGTTTAAAGTGCAAAGCCAGTTGCAAGACCGGCAAATTCGCGTGACCGGAAAAAAGAAAGACGACTTGCAAGCCGTTATTCAATTTGTGCGCGGCCGCGACTTCGGTGTGGCCACGAATTTCAAAAATCTCCGCGACTAAAATCAAACCGCGGATTATCCGGATGACACAGATACGTCGCCCGGCTTCTTCTGATTTCTGACGTCTGACTTTGATCTCTGCTCATCCGCCTTGCACTGGCGGCATGATGGCAATCTCCTCGCCCTGCTTCAGTCTGTAATTGCGATCCACAAATTCCACGCCTGCGCCGATCAAAATACTTTTGTCGTGCGAGCGAAGCGCGGGTTGGTGCGCATAAATTTTCTCAAGCAAGTCACGCACGGTCGCTCCTTCCGAAAGATCAACATCAAGCTTGCGCACTCCAATGAGGTCGCGTAGTTGCGCGTAAAAATGCACATGAATTTTCATCGCTCTCAACGGGCGTGTTTACCCTTTGCTCGCACCATCAGGTTCAATAATCTGCACTCTAATGCATGTCCATCACGACCAGCTCGAACTTCGCACCAAAGGTAAAGGACTGTACGAAATCACCGATCAAGTGCAGTCGAAGATCGATAGCTGCGGGGTGCGAAATGGCACACTGACTGTCTTTGTGCAGCACACCAGTTGCAGCGTCGTCATTATGGAAAATGCCGATGCCACGGCGCGACGTGACTTGGAGGAATTTTTCAATCGTTTGGTGCCGGAAGATGCTGATTACTTCACTCACGGCTCGGAAGGGAGCGATGACATGCCGTCGCACATCCGGATGGCCTTGACCCGCACAAGCGAGACAGTCCCGATTATCGACGGCAAAATGGAGCTTGGAACTTGGCAGGGTATATTCCTGTTCGAGCATCGCCGTGCCCCGCATCGGCGAAAAGTCTCTATCACGATCATTGGCGAATAGCCTGTAGTGGCAGCCGTGCCGGCTGCATTCCAGATTGGCAGGCGACACGCCTGCCGCTACAGATCACATCTCAAACGCGACGATAAATCGCGTCCACGAGCCGCAGCGATTTTTCGTTGGGCAGGACCTCTTGTTCTATTCGGTTCATCACGTAGGCGAAACTGAGTTTGTTTTCCGGATCGGCAAAGGCATGACTTCCGCCCGCGCCGGGATGTCCAAAGGCATTCCGTGGCGGACCGAAAATTCTTCGTGCCACCTTCCCTGAATCTTTCATAAAGCCGGCGGAAAACGCTGTCGGTATTTGGAAAACGCGATCCAGGCCGTCAGCGAGGGTGGTGGTCATCCATGCGATTGTTCTTTCTGTGAAGAAAGTCTGGTCATCGGATTTTCCGCCGTTCGCGAGCATCGAATAGAACTTCGCCAGCGCCGTGGCGCTTCCGATGCCGCCAAAGGAAACAATCGGCTGTGCCCTAATCGCAGGATTGTTCATCGCGCTGACGACATGCAATCCGTGCGGGGAGGTGAACGTTTTGCGCGCTAAAGTGCCCGGCGTGACAAGATCGAGGTAGAATTGCTTTGGTTCCGGCGGCTTGCCGCTTTTCGCCGCGTAAATCGTTGCCACGCGTGGATTCTCCTTTTCGGGCAACCTAATCCAGAAATCGAGATTGAGGGGTTGCGCAAATTTTGCCTGCCAATAATCCGATAATGTTTCTCCCGCGATGCGCCGCACGAGTTCATCGAGAAGAAAGCCAAACGTGCGCGCGTGATAACCATGCGCGGTTCCGGGCGGCCACAACGGGTCTTGCGCCTCAAGCGCTCGAATTACCGCGACGTAATCGAGAATGTCGACTCGTCGATCGAGCGCACAAAGTCCCGCTTGATGCGAGAGCAACTGCCCCAGCGTAATTTTTTCTTTGCCAGCCTGAGCAAACTCAGGCCAGAACTCCGCGACCCGATGGCTGATGTCGATCTTGTATTGCTGCAATACATGAAGCAGACATGCGCTGCCGATTCCTTTCGTCGCAGACCACACCAAGACAAGTGTGTCGCTCGCCCATGGATTTTCGCGGTGCGCATCGCGAAAGCCACCGTGAAGATCGATCACAGGCTTTCCATCTTGCCAAACCGAAACCGCAGCGCCTAACTCGCCAAACTTCTCGAAATTCTCCCGAAACAGCGGTTCCAAACTTTGACGAAGTTGGCGGGCGTCCAATTGCATCGTCGGAATAGTAGGACGCCGAGTGGCGGCGTTCATAATAATAAATTGTAGGGCGTTTGACTCAGACGCCCTACAGCAAAAGCTCCTCAAGCTCTGCGAGCCGCCGCTCGAACAAGCGCAACGTGCTCTCGACGGGTGCAGACGTGGTCATGTCCACGCCTGCTGCTTTCAATGTTTCCAGCGGAAACTTCGAACCGCCGGAACGCAGAAAGTTGAGATAGGCGTCCACGCTCCCCGGCTCTCCGGAAAGCACGCGTTCCGAAAGCGCGACCGCAGCCGAAATTCCGGTTGCATACTTGTAGACATAGAAGGCGTGATAGAAATGCGGGATGCGCAAGCACTCCAGATCGAGCTCGGCATCGAGCACGAAATTCTCAGCAAAATAGGTTTCGAGGAGCTTGTGATACTCCGATTTGAAACCATCGAGCGTAAGCGCGTCGCCGCTTTCCTCGATCGAATGAATGATTTTCTCGAATTCGGCAAACATCGTCTGCCGGAAAAGCGTGCCGCGCAGATCGTCGATCTGCCGGTTGATGATGTAAGCGCGCATCTTCGGATCGCTCGTTTGCTGGAGCAGATGATGGGTGAGCAGCTCTTCGTTGAATGTCGATGCCACCTCAGCCAGGAAAATGGGATATTCGTAGTCCTGAAACAGTTGGGATTCTTGCGCGAACCAGCTATGGATCGAGTGACCGGCCTCGTGCGCCAGCGTATAAACATCGGCGAAGACGTCCTCCTTGTAATTCATCAGGAGGTAGGGCGGCGCGCCGTAGCTTCCGGATGAAAACGCGCCGCTCCGTTTGCCCTTGTTCTCATAACGATCAACCCAACGCCCCCGCAGACCCGATCGCAGAACATCGACATATTGTTTCCCAAGCGGAGCCACCGCAGCAAGAACCGTCTCGGCCGCCTGATCAAAAGTAAATCGCGTTTCGATTTCCGGAACTAGCGGCACATACGTGTCGTAATGATGCAGCTCGCGCAAGCCGAGTGCGCGCCGGCGCAAATCGAAATAACGAAAAAGCGGCTTCAAGTTCGCGCGGACCGATCTGATCAATCCGTCGTAAACTGCAACCGGCACATCATCCGGAAAGAGCGCAGCCTCTAGCGCAGATGGATAATGCCGAGCGCGCGCATGAAAGACATCCGCCTTGACCGAATAGGCAAGCGATGCGGCGAGCGTGTACTGGTGGTCGCGAAATTCCGCATAGAATTGGTGGAAAGCGCGTTTGCGCAGTCCATGATCGCGCTTCACCAAAAATGAGCTGAAGGAGCTTTGGGTCAGCGGTCTTTCGCGTCCCGTATCATCGACCAGGACGCCGAACTTCATGTCCACATCGGTCAGCTGCGAAAACGTGTCATCGTAGCCGCTGAGCGCGACACTGCTTAGCGCGAGAAGCCGTTCCTCAGGCACGGAAAGAACATGCGGCTTCATCCGGCGAATTTTGTGCAACTTGATTCGCCAATCGGCCAGCGCTGGATCAACAATGAATTGCGCGAACTTTTCGTCGTCGATCGCCAGAATTTCCGGAACGACAAACGCCGACGTTTCACCGATTTTCGTGAGCAGATTCTGAACCTGTCCGATCCGCGCAAGATATTCGTTGTTCGTGCTGTCCTCCGCCGCTTGCAGCGAGGCGTAGTGATAGACGCGTTCGATTTTCAGCTCGAGCGACTTTTCAAACTCGAGGACCTCGGCCAATGTTCGCGCCGATTCCCCCACTCTACCCTTCCAGTCCTGAAGTTTTGGGTAGGTCCGCTGAAGCCAGGCAAAATCTTCCTGCCACTTGCCGACGTCGGCAAAAAGGTGCGTCAAGTCCCACTTGTCGGATTCGGGAATCTCAGAGCGTGTTGGTATTTGCGATAAAAGCATTCAGAAGGAAGATGAATCTGGAAACCATGAAACCAAGAAAAGAGTCAATCAATCCCGCATGAGAATTCCTGGGTTCCGGGCTTCCAGATTAGTTTTGAGTTCACGGATAGCGGGATGGCGCGCGATCAATCTGAGGGCGCGCTCGAGCAGCTCTTTTCCGGGCGGGATCTTGTGCCAGGGCGACGCACCCGAAGGATGCGGCAGAGGGATTAGATCGAAGCGGTGACCTGCGCGCGCGACCCGAAATTTGCGACCGATCACTTCTTCCAGTTTCCGGCAATCGATCAACTGCGCGATGGCCAGACGGCCGACCGGAATTACGAGACGCGGCTTTAGAATTCGGATCTCGTCATCCATCCAGGAAGAGCAGTTGCGAATTTCGTCGGGCGCCGGGACGCGATCGCCGCCCGCCGAAGTTTTACCGGGAAAACATCGGCAGACAGCTGCGAAGTAAATTGTCGATCTCACGGCGGCTTCATTTAGTCCAAAAACTTCCTCGAACCAGCGAAACATCGTTTTGCCGGCGGTATGAGCGAAAGGCCGCTGCAGCACCGGTTCTCTCGGGCCGGGGGCCTGGCCGATCAGCATCACTTCGCTCACCACCGCGCCGCCCGAAACAGGTGTCGATTGCATGCGCGGGCAACGCCGGCATTGCAGGAGATGAGCGACGTGGTTACTGAGTTCAGTTTGAATAGGTCTTGTAGCCACGGCGCTGTGGGCCGTTCGCATACGGCGGGACAATGTGCAAGATCAGACGGGCCACAGGCCCGTGGCTACAGCGCTTGAGAGCGTAGGTGCGATTGAAATGGTCAGCGCCGAAAGATCGAGAATAACAAACTCAACACGATGCTGAGAATGACGCAGGTGACGATGGGAAAATAAAATGCGGAATGCCCGCGCTCGATCCGGATGTCGCCCGGCAATCGTCCCAGCCACTTCGGCGCGAAGCCGCTCCACATCACCAAGCCTAGCAGCGTAATGATGACGCCGCTGACCACCACAAATTTTCCCAACTCGCGCACAGCATAGAGAAGGTTGCGCGAATTGCGCGAAGGCACAAGGTTGAGACCCGATGGCGGTGCAATTTAGAGATTATTACGAAACGCTCGGTGTCCCGAAAACGGCGACCGAGGATGAAATTCGCACCGCCTTTCGCAAGCTGGCGCGGAAACATCATCCCGATGTCGCCAAAGACAAAAAGGCGGCGGAAGAGAAATTCAAAGAGATCAATGAAGCCTATGAGGTGTTAAGTGATCCGGAGAAACGAAAGAAGTATGACCAGCTTGGCGCGGATTGGAATCAGCCGGGTGGATTTCAGCCGCCTCCGGCATGGGGAGCGCAACAATCTGGAGGCAGGTTTTATCAATATGGTGGCGGCGACGGCGGGGTCCAGTTCGAATTTGGCGGAACTGGCTTTAGCGACTTCTTCGAAGCGTTTTTCGGCGGCGGTCGCGGCCGATCTGCTTTCGGCGGATTCGGCGGACGTCAGGTGACGGCTGAACGTGGGGCCGACGTCGAAGCCGATATCATGGTCACCCTGGAAGAGGCTCTCCACGGCTCGACAAGAACCGTTTCTCTGCGGCGAGCCGGTTCGAACAAGGTGGAAAACTACCAGGTCAAGATTCCACGCGGCGTTCACGAGGGGCAGCGAATCCGGCTAGCCGGCCAGGGCGAAGCGGGCGTGCGCGGTGGAAAGAGCGGTGATCTCTTTTTGCGTGTGCGTTTGGCAAAGCATCCTGATTTCTCGGTCGATGGCAGCGATCTGATTCATGAAGTGAAGATCGAGCCGTGGCGGGCAGTCCTTGGCAGCGAATTGCTCGTACCCACCCTTGAAGGGAAGGTGCGCCTGAAAATTCCACCAGGCACACAGGGCGGGCAGCGCTTTCGGTTGCGTGAACGCGGTTTACCGGGAGTCTCAGGAAAGCGTGGCGATCTCTACGTCGAAGTTCAGATCAACGTGCCGAAAAAGCTGACTGAACGCGAACGCGAAATCTGGAGCGAGCTAGCAAAACTCCACGGCGGGTAATTCGTTGAAGTGTTAAAGCGTTGAAACGTTGAAGCGGAAAACCTCATGAAAATCTCACTCGGCACGGATCACGCCGGTTTTCGTTATAAGGAAAAGGTGAAAGAATTGCTCGGCACCCTGGGGCACGAAGTGAAAGACTTCGGCACCTTCAGCGAGGAACCGGTGGATTATCCCCTCTTCATCCGTCCGGCAACGGAAGCGGTGGCGCGCGGTGAGTGCGAACGCGGGATCGTGTTTGGCGGATCGGGCAACGGCGAAGCCATGGTGGCGAACAAAGTGCATGGCGTCCGCTGCGCGCTTTGCTGGAATGAAGAGTCGGCCCGTCTTTCACGGCAGCACAATGACGCCAATGTCCTTTCGATCGGTGAGCGCATGATCCCCGAAGACCTGGCGCTCAAGATTGTGCAGATCTGGCTGGAGACCGGTTTCGATGGCGGCCGCCATGAGCGACGCGTGGCAATGTTAAACGACATGTGATCGTAGCACAGGCATCTTGCCTGTGGGGCAGGCGGGCATCTTGCCTGCCGAATCGCCTCAAGCCAATCTATCGACGCACACTGCCAGCAAGAACACCGCGCTGACAAACGCGTTGCTTTGGAAAAACGCGCGATTGATTCCAGCTAAATCAAGTTTGCTCGCGGTTTTGTGTTCGTAAACGAGTGCGACTGCAACAAGGGGCATTCCACAATAGTAAAGGAAGCCAAGCTCCGCACTTAGACCAAACGCGATCAAGGCCGCGAACATCGCCAGATGCAATAGCTGGGCCAGACGAAGACTGCGCGTAATCCCAAATTTCACGACGAGCGATCGCATGCCTTCGCGCCGATCAAAATCATAATCCTGCGTGGCGTAAATCAGATCGAATCCCGCGACCCAGCAAATAACACCGGCCCCGAGCACTAGCGGCGCCAGATCGATGCGTCCGGTCTGCGCGATCCAGGCGCCGACCGGAGCGATGGCGAGCGCCAGCCCGAGAAAGAAGTGCGTTGCGCTCGTGAACCGTTTCGTGAGCGAGTAGAAGAAGATCACCACCAAAGCAACGGGCGCGAGCAGGAAAGTCAGTCGATTGATCGCCCCCGCCGCTAAAACAAAACCAGCGGAACTGACCGCCAGCAGAACGAGCGCCGCCGGCTTGGAAACGAGCAAGTGCCGCGAAGCCGTGCGCGGGTTGCGCTGATCGAGTGACCAATCCACCAACCGATTGAAAAGCATCGCCGCCGTCCGTGCGAAAACCATGCAAACGACAACGAGTAATAAAGTGCGCAAAGATGGGAGGCCATTCGCAGCCACGACCAGGGCGCCGAGAGCAAATGGAAGTGCAAAAATTGTATGGGAAAAGCGAATCAGCCGCAGAAAACGAACGATTGCTCCGTCTGCAAATCGCCTCATAAAAACTTCGTCGTTTCGCAAAGAGCTTTTACTTCTGGGGAGCACAGGCTCCTAGCCCGTAGTTGCCGGCAGCCCTGCCGGCAACATCTTTGCGCACGTAATCCTGAAGTCACGTCGGATT
>JBKOWV010000164.1:0-4498 GCA_046724585.1 Verrucomicrobiota bacterium | reverse complement strand
GTAAGCGCGTTCTTTAGTGCCAAACCTCAGCAAAGCCGGGTGGAATTGGGGCTGTGTCTCAGCGATTGATTCCAACGGCGAACGTTCTGGATTGCAGACGCGCATCGCGACGACGGAAAGCATTTTGTTGTGCTTGCAGATGAAAAGCTGACTGCGTTTTTGGAACTGGAATCCGGGACACGCGCTACCACTCTTTGAAATCGCCCGCTTGCTCGTGCGTTTCGATCACGTGGCCCGCATCATCATAAACGCGAATCACAACATCATGTAAACGACTGTAAAACTTTGCGTAACCGATTGCGTTACTGAGTGCGTTTGGCTCACCGGACCACAGCCGACGACATCAGAACCCCTCACGCGCATGCCGTCTTCGCGCCGGCTTTGAGCAAGCTCCGCCTTCTCCTGTTTTCCCTAACGAGTAATCGGCGATTTGCCGGCATCGCGCAGCGGCTGCGCGGATTGCAAGAGTTTCAGATCACCTTGTAAGAGAGCTGCGAGATCGGCACGCTGTTGCGAAGTTGCGAGCGCGATCCCACGCTCGGTCGTTTCGATTGCTTCGGGAAACCGCCCCGCCTCGGCGTAGGCGGCGGCGAGAACGCGAAGGAGTATTGGGTTCGACGCGTCACTGCTTTGGGAGAGGTGTTGTGAGATTGCGAGAGCTTCGGTGCCATTCCGCAGCGTAGGATCTGGAGCTGTCGCGAGTGTCCATGCCAAACCAGATTGGGCTGCAACGTCATTGGGATTAATTTCCAAAGTCTCTCGCCAGCAGCGGATCGCTTCGCCCCACTCCTGCTTCGCGGCGAAGGCGGTCGCGAGGCTGTTACGCGCATGGGCATGGCCAGGCTGTAACTGCACCGCAATTTTGAATTGTGCGATTGCCTCTGGGAGACGCCCGGCGCGCATAAGGGCGTGCCCCAAAGCCAAATGGCCCTCCGCAAAATCCGGCTTGATCGCCAGGACCTTTTCATATTCAGCGACGGCTTCGGCGGCGCGACCATTCCTCAGAAGCGCGGCGGCGAGATTAAAGCGGCCTGTGATGCTTTGCGGATCGCGGGAAAGAACGCGCTGGAATTCCTGAATCGCTTCGGCGACTTTTCCTTGCTTGAGAAAAGCCGATCCCAGATTGTTGCGAGCGACGGGAGACTCCGGCGTAACTTTCAGCGCGGCTTGGTACTCACGGATGGCGTCATCGACACGTCCACTCTTCGACCACACGTCGCCCAGATTGTTGTGCGCCAGGTCGTTGTTCTCGGTCACGGCCAGCGTTTGCAGCCAAAGCGATTCGCTGTTTCGCCAGTAGCGGGTTTGATGGCAAGCGCACCACGCGAGAGTGACCGTTACCGCGACGGCGGTGAAGGCCACGAAGCGTTGCAATTGCCGAATGCCGGCAGTTGCGTCGGCAACAGTCCACGTGATCGCAAGAACAATTCCAATTTGCGGCAGATAGGTATAACGGTCTGCCAGCGCTTGCTCTCCGACCTGGACCAAGCCGATTACCGGCAAGAGCATGATAAGGTACCAGCCCCAGCCGGTGATCAGATATGGACGCTTTCGTCCATAACGTAAGACTACCGCCGAAATGGCGACGAGCAGGACAGCAGCGGCGATGACCACCAGCAGCGGCAGCGTTGCCTGTGGGTGGGGATAAAACGGAGCCAGATCGGCCGGCCAGAGCAATTGCCGAAGGTAGCGAACGTAACTGACGATTGCGTTTTCAGCGCGCAGCACCAGGGGAATCTCGCTGGTTGATCGCATGAACATCCGCTGAGCCCACCAGGTCAGGAGCGAGGAAAGGAGGCTCAAGAGAAAGAGAGGAATCTTT
This sequence comes from Verrucomicrobiota bacterium, assembly GCA_046724585.1. Taxonomy (GTDB): domain Bacteria; phylum Verrucomicrobiota; class Verrucomicrobiia; order Chthoniobacterales; family UBA10450; genus Udaeobacter. Next base: position 2,676 of record JBKOWV010000164.1, on the reverse strand, counting down.
TCCGCGACGAGGCGGGAAAAGGTGGAGCTACGCGCGGAGTTTGCGGCATTTCCCAACGGGTGGGAACCGAAACGGCAGAGGGGCCAGTAATCGAGCAGCAGCAGAACCAGAGGCAGGGTCACCAGCATCGGTTTTGCCATCAGCCCAAGAGTGAAGAAAAACGCGACCAACAAATATCGAAAGAGAGAACGTTCGCCCCAGACATAACGGGCATAAGCGAGCAGGGTAAGCATGAAGAAGACACCGCTGAGCACGTCCTTGCGTTCCGCAATCCATGCCACCGATTCCACCCGCAACGGATGTACGGCGAACACGGCCGCGACAAAGGCGCTGCGCCAGGGCGCGCGGGTGACTTTTTGCAGGAACAGGAAAAGCAAAACCACAGCCAGTGTGTGCAGAAGCACATTCGTGAAATGATGGCCGCCGGCGTTGAGCCCGTACACCTGGCAATCAAGCATGTGGGAAAGTGAAGTGAGAGGGTGCCAGTTCCCGGCATGAGCGCCAGTAAACGCCCAAAGAATCGCCGGCCGTGTCAGACCTGAAACGATATTCGGGTTTTCATAAATGTAGAGATCGTCGTCGTAATTGATGAAATCGTACCGCAGCGTTTGCCCGAAGACGCTCCAGGTGATGCCTGCTAAGGCGATGCAAATTGCCACCACCCACAAGCGGGAGAAGCGCGATGCTTGTTTCATACCCGCTCGAGCCACACCCTAAAGATTCCGTTGATACACCAGAAGGCAATTTGGAGATCGGCGCGGTAGTTCGGAGGCAAATGGAAGAGGGGACTGCCTCGGCTGCTCAACGTTTTTTTGACCGCGCAACATCGCAGCATGTTTACATTCCATTGCTGCTGGTACACGAAATTTTTTGCCAAACGCGGTGCGTCTTCTCGTAGTGGTCGTCGTGCTCTGTCGTCTCGCGGAGGAGCTCTGCAAGGGTCGCGACTGTCCATGGCTCGTACTCGCTTCTACTTCCATTCGCGGCCGGGAAGACGCGTCCGGATCTCCTGGAGCAGCCAGCGTTCCACGTGCCGGACATCAAACGATAGGACGAACTAATCCCCAGCGGGCGAGGCGGAACCGAAAGGCGGTTGCAATACAACCCAAGCCGTAGCGCACGCTTCGGCGGAAATTGATCGACGAAGCCTCCGGCAAATAACGCGCCGGGCATGTCACTTCGCCAATCGCACAGCCAATCGCGATAACTTGGACAAGGATTTGATTGTCGAAAACAAAGTCATCCGAGTTCGCCTCCATCGGTAGCCGTTCCAAAAGCTCGCGCGAAAAGGCGCGGTAGCCGGTGTGGTACTCCGAGAGCTTCGCTCCGAGAAGAAGATTCTCCACAAATGTGAGAAACCGATTCGCAACGTATTTCCACCACGGCATGCCGCCGCGTACTGCACCACCGCCCAGAATTCGCGAGGCAAGGACACAGGGATAAAGGCCGCTCGCCACCAAGGCTGCCATCGCTGGTATCAGCTGCGGCGTGTACTGATAATCCGGATGAATCATGATAATAATGTCTGCTTCGGCAGCGAGCGCGAGACGATAACAAGTCTTCTGATTTGCGCCGTAGCCGCGATTTGCCGGATGAACCTCTACTTGGACGCGATCAAGCGTGCGCGCGACTGCCGCCGTCTCATCCTGGCTGGCGTCATCCACCACAATCACAAGATCGACAATGCCATGCGCCATCACCTCGTCGTAAGTTTGGTGCAAGGTGCGCGCCGCGTTGTAGGCGGGCATCACCACCACAATTTTCTGGCCGCTTAACATCGCACTAGTGTTTTCTCTGCTAAATGGTCTATCTCGTTATTTCCCCGAGGTGACATCGGCAATTATAAACTCGTGAACTAACACCTCTTGCAAGCCCAAGTCAGCCGCGGTCATCTTCGCTGCAGTCTGTGACCGTCGCTTAATTCTTCAAACGCGATTAGTTTAGAATTGGATCAACGACGATCACCGGCGAATAGCGGTTGCTCCACTCCCTAACCAGATTCGAGCGACGGTCAAAGACCGCCGCTACAGTTTCAAATGGTCGTGACTCTCGGGCATATCTCGCACATCTGCGGGAACTCGAACCACAAGCTAAAGTGGCGCGGCGTGGCGCGTAGAGCAAGGTGCAGCGCGTGAAGTAATGGGGAATAATCGCTGACAATCTCAGCAAAGCCGGTTGGAGTTGGGGCTGCGTTGCAACAGCGGATTCCAACGGGCGAACGCGCGCCGTAGAGTTTAGAGAAAGTCCCACGCGGGCGGCTGGCGGGCGGTGGATCGGGCTTCGGAAATCGGGGGCCGGGAAGAAACGGCGCGTCTGTTTCGTCGCCTCGTGCGCGCGTGAAGGCCATTCGGAAAGTATTCCAGGGTAATAGCAGAAGGGGCCACGCACGCACGCGTAAGACCTTTGCGAAACTCATTGGTGGGGCCGGTCGGGCTGTAGCGCGCACCTCCGGCAAGCGCAAAAAACTCGCCTACGGATAAGCAAATGCAATCGTTGACGCCATGTTGACGTTATGAGTGTCTGAAATGGTCGTTGTTGGTCGCGGGGCTTCGCGCATACACGAGAGGCAACAACTCGTTAGATAGGTTCACGACGGATTTTGAGTCCAGCGCATCTGCCAGTTCCGCCACGCCGGCGCAGAAAAAAGTGAAGTTATAAAGCCCGACGCGAAGCTCA
>JBKOWV010000121.1:0-17571 GCA_046724585.1 Verrucomicrobiota bacterium | reverse complement strand
GCAATGTGTGCAAGTTAAGTTGCAGAGTTTCCCGACATTGATTTGGAGAATCTCGGGGCGCGCACGACGGAGCTGTAAACCTGCCGCGGCGAGTCGATCAGAAAACCGATTCATGAGTTTAGAGAAGCAGCGATCCAGTAGATTGCGCCGCCGAGAATCGCGGCGCAAGGCAGCGTGATTAGCCATGAAAAAACGATCGCGGTTACCACACGCGGGTTTGCTTTGCCGGTCGTCAGGGCAATCCCGAAAAGAGAACCAACGGAAACATGCGTTGTAGAAACGGGAAGCCCAAACAGGCTCGCCAGCACGACGAGAATCGCGGTCGTCAGGTTCACGGTGAATCCCTGGCCATGGTTCATGGCCGTTATTTTTTCGCTCATCATCTCGGCAACTTTTCTAGCGTTGAGCAATCCGCCGACAGCCATTGTGACTGCGACCGCGACGAATCCCCATCGAATATCGAGCGCTTGCCACAAAAGCAGCAACGCCACAATTTTCGGCGTATCATTTAAGCCCCGCGCGAAGCTCACCGTGCCGGCGCTGAGAAAGTGCGCTGCATCCATGATTTGTTGCGAGCCGATTCCCAAAAGAGATCCAGCATAACGTTCGCGACAGCTTTCCTGTTCATCGATCGCAAGTGTGATAGTCGATGTCACGCTTCGGAGAGCGAAAGCGGAAGAGGGTTGCGGCATCGCGACGACGCGTTCCTCGGCGCCAAGGCAAATACACCATTCTTTGGCTGTGCCGGTCGCAACTCGAAGGGCGTGAAACATGATGTAAAGAACACCGGCGATCGCGGTCGCGAGCACCGGACTGAGCACCAGCGGGACCACAAATCCTTTGCCAAGCGCGGCGAGATTTACTTGCGACCCAACCGCAACGACGCCGCACCCAATGATCGCGCCAGTCAAAGCGTGCGTGGTTGAAATCGGAAAACCAGTGAGCGTTGCAATCATAACGGTCAATCCGGCGCCCGCGGCGACAGCGAGGAGAAAATATTGTGAGCCGGCAAAATGATCTGGCACGATGCCTGCGCCGCTGAATTTTTTGAGCAGAGTCTGCGCAAGAAAGAACGACATGATAGAGCCGGCGAAGGTGGTGATCGTCGCCCAGACGATCGCAGCGCGATAGTAGCACGTGCGACTGCCGAAAAGCGACGCGACACCTTTAAAGTTATCATTCGCGCCGTTGGCGTAAGCCAAGAGCATCGCAGCCAGCGTCAGTAGGATGATCAACATACGCAGGCCCGGCGCTCAGCTATTTCGCCAAGCCGATGACACCGCAGGAGATGCGGCCACCGGCGTTTCCCACGGGCTGACTTCCATCGTCCAGTTTGTCATGAACGATCACGCTGCGTCCCACGATCGGATTCTTGCTCCCGTTGATCGTGATGTTGTCCACAGTCAGGTCCAAGGTGGCTTTGCCTTGGGCATCAGCTCGCAGGTTTCCAAGATCGCCTGCATGACGTTCCTTTTTATCGGGGAGAGCATGAGGGTGACCCTCGGGGTTGTAGTGGCCCCCAGCGCTGGTCGCATCTGGCGCGGTGCAGTCTCCAAACTCATGGATGTGGATGGCATGCACGCTGTTCGGAGCAAGGCCTTCCACTGTTGCGGCAACGCGCACTTTTGCATCGCCCACAGACTGGAAATGGATAGTACCGGTGGTTTGATTCCCCTCGGTGGGATGCAAGACGGCGACAGCGATGGTTGGCTCCGCAGCGCGTAAGGAAAAGGCGGTGGCGACTGTGAAGATGCAGGCCGCAGAAAGTAGCTTAGCGAATAATGAGCAATATAAGGTTTTCATAATTGCGTCGGGTTTAATTGTTGGTTTCGGAAAAGTTGATCATCAGCAGCAACTCCCGCCGTCGCAGCATTTACTATTTGCTTCCATGGTCGCGTTGTAATCCCGGCCTTTGGTTTCCTTTGGATGCCGCAGCGAAGTGCGCGAGCAATCGAACGGCTTCGCCTCGGCCAGCGGCACATCGGCAATCGGATCGACGAATTCGAAAAACTCCCGATACGGCGCTTTCTTGTAGAGATTATAGGTCTTGTCGCAAACGGCGTAACGCCTGCCGCGCTCCATCCGGTGATTGTCATCGTCGAGGACTTCCTTGAATGGGCCGCGATAAATGACGGCCTGATTGCGCTCGAAACATTCACCCTGTTTCCCTTTGAATGCTTCCACGGTCACAGAACGAAACTCGATTCCTTGCACCGTGCGCCACGGATTGACGTCGCGCTTGAGAAGCTGAATTCCGTAAAATCCAGCTTGCTCGAATGCGGCGAGAAATCCTTCTTCTGTGAACGCGCCGGAAATACAGCCGCTCCAAAGCTCCGGATCGTTTTGCATTTCTTCTGGAATTTCTTCGTCGCTCACGACGTCGGAAATGACTGCACGTCCGCCTCTTTTCAAGACGCGAAGAATTTCATCGAAAAGCTGCCGCTTGGATTTGGGCTCGACCAGATTGAGCACGCAACTGGAAACAACGACATCCACAGAATCGCTCGCGATGAGCGGATCTTTAATTCGCAATTCCGCGGCGACTTCATCAGCTGCGAGAAACGAAGCGGCATCTGCAATCGGGTTGTCGCGAAGTTGTCGATCCAGCAATTCCAGATCGAGCGCCAGATCCTGGATCCGGCCTTTACGGAATTCCACGTTCGCGTAACCGATGCGCTCTGCCACGATGGGCGCGTTGCGTCGTGCCACCTCCAGCATCTCGTCGGTCATATCGACCCCGATCACTTTGCCTTTTGACCCAACGATTTGTGCTGCAATGAAACAAATTTTCCCCGTGCCGCTGCCAAGATCGAGAACGGTTTCACCCTCGCGCAAATAGCGCGAGGGATCGCCGCAACCGTAATCGCGCTCGATCACTTCCTCCGGAATGACGCTGAGATATGCCGATTCATAATCGACCGGACAGCAAAGTTTATCAGCGCGTTCTTTTGCCCCCGCCGCGTACCGCTGGCGGACGATGGTTTCAGTACGATGAGAGTCGATCATTCTTGATGCGAAGGTTTAACAGGCCGCTTTATTCCTGAAAAGCCTGTACTTTGATTGTCGATCTTCGATCCTCCAAAATGCATTTATTCGAGGAATAAGGCTCCTTGATTGCGTCTCGGACATCAGTCGGGATCGACATGAACAGAGGATGGCTGACGCGGCCTTTCATCGCCGTTTTCGTTGTGACACTGGGCTCTGCTGGCGCGGCGCAAAACGGCTTTGATCTTTCAAACGCAACCATTCCACGGGATGAAATTCTGCCGGGCGGTCCGCCGCGCGATGGCATTCCCGCGATTAATGACCCGCAGTTTATTAAACCGAGCGAGGTAAATTTCTTGCGAGATGATGATCGTGTCCTCAGCGTCAAGATCGACGATGAAGTGCGCGCTTATCCGCTGCGCATTCTGAACTGGCACGAAATTGTGAACGATCAAGTTGGCGATCACGCCATCGTCGTCACCTACTGTCCGCTGGCCGGCGCTGGCATGGTCTTTGATCGGTCCGTTAATGGTCGCAAACTCTCCTTTGGCGTGTCCGGTCTGCTTTATCAGAGCGACCTTGTCATGTACGACCGCGAGACCGAGAGCCTCTGGTCGCAGGTTGCGATGAAAGCAGTGAGCGGCGCGCAAGTGGGCGCGGAGCTGCGCTGGTTGCCAAGCGGAAACTCAACGTGGCGCGCGTGGCGCGAAGCACATCCAGACGGGAAAGTGCTTTCCAGGCAGACTGGCCACGATCGTGACTATAGCGAGCACGCCTACGCTACTTACGAACGTTCCGATGAGACAATGTTTCCAGTCAGATGGAGCAGGCCGGAGTTGTCGAAAAAAAGCTGGGTGATAGGCGTGATCGTTAACGGCCAGGCCAAAGCGTACGCGCTCGACGATTTGAAGAAGGAAACGCCGGTGCAAGACAACGTGGCGGGCGCGCAAATCGAGATCGCTTACGACCCGGCGAGACAGAGCGCTGAAATCACCGACAAGCAAAACGGGCAGGCTGTTGCTTACACCATGGCGTACTGGTCTGCGTGGCAGGCGTTTTATCCAAAGACAGAACTGTTCCGCCACTGAGCCGCGAAAGTCTGAGATTTCAAGGCGTTACGCGCGATTTTCGCCACCCAGAAGTGAGCGGGCGAAGTTGCCGACGCGTGGCACGAGATCCGGGGCGCCATTCAGTTTCTCAATCTGACTGACGATGGCGCTGCCGATGACGGCGGCATCGGCAAAACCCCAAACTTCTTTGACCTGTTCGCCCGTGGAGACGCCGAAGCCGACCGCCACGGGAAGATCACTGGCCGCACGGATTCGCCGGACAAGGATTTCGGCATCGCGAGTGAGGGTATCGCGCGTGCCCGTGATACCTGCCCGCGAAATGGCGTAGATGAATCCGCGCGCATGTTGCGCGGTGCGCGCCAGCCGCTCATCCGATGTCGTGGGCGCGACGAGAAAAATCGAATCGAGCTCGTTTAGATAAAGTCGCTCGAGCCATGATTGCGCTTCTTCGGGGACCAGGTCGGTTACGAGCACGCCATCGAACCCGGCCGCTTTCGCCTCACATGCGAGCCGTTCCTCACCGAATTGCAACAGCGGATTGAAATAGCTGAACAATACAATCGGCGTATCGATCTGGCGTCTGGCGCGGACTACGCAATCGAGCACGGAACGGAGCGTTGTGTCATTAGCCAAGGCGCGTTCCGAGGATCGCTGAATCACTTCGCCGTCGGCTACTGGATCGCTGAATGGAACGCCAAGCTCGATGATGTCGGCACCCGCCGTCGCTAATTCGGTCAGCAGAAGCTCCGTGGTACCGAGATCGGGATCGCCAGCTGTGACGAAAGGGATGAATGCGCGGCGGCCAGCGCGCTTGAGCTCGGCGAATTTTTCTCGAATCCTGCTCATCGCTTTTGCAGTTGCGCGACGAGCTGTGCATCTTTGTCGCCGCGGCCGGACAAGTTCACAATAATTGCGTCGTCTCGGGACAGTTCGCGCGCGATGGCAATGGCCGGCAAAATGACGTGCGAGCTTTCCAGCGCGGCCGTTATCCCTTCCAGTTTCGCGCAGAGGTCGAAGCCTTTCAGCGCGTCCGCGTCACTGGCAAAAATATATTCTGCGCGTCCGTTGTCGTGAAGAAACGCGTGCTCGGGGCCGACCGCGGCATAATCCAACCCGGCGGAAATCGAATGCGTGTTTGCAATCTGTCCGTTCACATCCTGGAGAACGTAGGACATGGTCCCTTGCAATACACCGATGCGCCCGCCGCCGCTCGCCGCGCTGGTGTGAAATCGGGCGGCGTGCTCTCCCATGGCCTCGCCCCGGCCGCCGGCTTCCACCCCGAGCAGGCGCACTTGCTCGTCTGCGATGAAAGGATGAAACAAGCCGATGGCATTTGAGCCGCCACCGACGCATGCGAGCAATGTGTGCGGCAGTTTTCCCGTTTGAGAAAGAATCTGCTGGCGCGCTTCGCGCCCAATCACGCTTTGAAATTCGCGCACCATGAGCGGATAAGGATGCGGACCTAGGGCGCTGCCGAGCAGATAATAGGTGTTGTGCACGTTTGTGACCCAATCGCGTAATGCTTCGTTGATCGCATCCTTGAGTGTGCTCGTGCCCGCATTTACGGGAACGACCTCGGCGCCGAGCAATCGCATTCGAAATACGTTCAGCGCCTGGCGCCGCATATCTTCGGCGCCCATATAGATGACGCAGGGTATTCCAAACAACGCGCTAACCGTCGCCGTCGCCACTCCATGCTGGCCAGCACCTGTCTCTGCGATGACCCGGCTTTTGCCCATCCGGCGCGCGAGCAAAATCTGTCCCAGCGCGTTATTAATCTTGTGCGCGCCTGTGTGCAAAAGATCCTCGCGCTTTAGATAAATCCGTGCGCCGCCAGCGTGTTTGCTCAGCCGTTGCGCGTGAAACAATGGGGTAGGCCGGCCAGAATAATCGTGCCGCAGTTGATCGAGTTCGCTCCAGAAAGTCGCATCGCCTCGTGCACGCGTGAACTCGTGCGTCAACTGATCCAGCGGCGCGACCAGAGTCTCGGGCACGTAACGGCCGCCGAACTTCCCCCAATGGCCATGTGCATCCGGTTCGCTCGTGGTGATTGTCGATCTTTGCATAAACAATTTCTAGGTCGGTCGATTCGTAGTTGAGGTTTCGGCGGCGCGCACGGCCGCGATAAATTTTTCGAGGGCACGATGATCTTTCAGCCCGGGTGCGCGCTCGACGCCGCTGCAAGCGTCCACGCCGTGCGGTGCGACCGTCGCAATCGCCTCGGCAACGTTTTGCGCGTTCAAACCGCCGGAGAGAATCAGAAACCGCGTGAATGCGCGGGCAGCCCGCGCTGCCGGCCAATCGCAGCGCCGGCCCGTGCCACCGCGTAATTTCGGATGCTCCGCATCCAGGAGTACGCTGCAGTCGGGGAACAGAGCCATCGCTTCCGGGCGAAAACGAGAATCAGTGCGAAGTGCACGAATGACCCGAAATTCTTGCGCGAGATCGCGGCAGACTTCGGGCGACATCTGGCCATGCAGTTGCACGGAATCAAGACCGACAGTGGTTGCAATCTTCCGAACCTCATCAGCGCTGACATCGACAAAGACGCCGACGGTCCGAACGCCACGCGATGTGCCCTTAATGATTTGCCTGGCCACGTCGGGATCGATGTAGCGCGCGCTTTGTGGATAAAAATTCAACCCGATCATGTCGGCGCCGAGCTCCGCGCAGATGCGCGCATCTGGTACGTTGGTAATGCCGCAGATTTTGATTTGCATCCGATTCATTTCATGAGACCACGATTTGAGGTTGATTTGCGTTTTCGAGCAAATCGCGCAGTGCCGCTGCCGGGTCGTTTGCACGCATCAAGGTTTCACCGATTAAAAACCCGCAAAAACCGAGCGCTCGAAGGCGATGCAGTTGCTGGGGAGTTTGCAGTCCGCTCTCGCTAATCATGAGTGTCCCGGGCGGCGTTTGGGCGATCAGGCGCTCGCTTGTGTGCAATGAAACTTCGAACGTGTGGAGGTCACGATTGTTTATACCGATCAACTTTGCGCCTGCAGCCGATGCTCGTTGCAATTCATCAGCCGTGTGCGCTTCAATCAGTGCATCGAGCCCGAGCTCATCCTCAGCCAAGGCGCGCATTTTCTGGAGCAAAGGATAATCGATTACCGCCGCGATCAAAAGAATGGCGTCCGCGCCGGCGATAGCTGCCTGATAGATTTGAATCGGATCAATGATAAAGTCCTTGCGCAAAATTGGCAGTCGCGTGTTGGCCCGCATAACGATGAGGTCATCGATCGAACCACCGAAATATTCTTGGTCGGTCAAGACAGAAATGGCGCAGGCGCCACCGCGCTCATAAGCGTAGGCCACTTCAGCCGGCGAAAGCCCGGCGCGAATCAGGCCGCGTGAGGGCGAGATACGCTTGAATTCTGCGATGATCTTGATGGGTGGCGACGCCGTTTGGAGCGCGTCACGAAGACGGTGTACAATAGCCTCTTCTCGACATTTCAGGGCCTGCTCGCGCAATGCCGTCACCTCATACTGCGCATACAGCTTGGCTACTGCCTGCCGTTTGCGCTCAACAATTGCTCGGAGGAAATCTTTACTCATCGATTTGTCTCTCGGATAAGCGCGTCCAATTTCGCCGCCGCGCTTCCGCTTGTGATGCTCTCGCGCGCCAAGATGGCCGCCTGCATCAGATCGGGCGCCACCCCGGCAAGGTGGAGCGCGGCAGCGGCGTTGGCGATGACAAGATCACGCGCAGCCGCGATAGTTCCATTCTTTTCGCCAACCAGAATTGCCCGGATCAGCCCCGCGTTTTCCATTGCTCCGCCTTCGCGAAGTTCCGCAAGAGATCGGCGAGTCAAACCAAAGTCGTGCGGCGAGAGCGTAAATTTTCGCAGGTCAGAGGTATGGTCGGAATTAGTTGAACAAGCCGTGACAAACGTCTTGCCCGCCAATGTTATTTCATCCAGACCGTCTGCCCCATAGACGATCCACGCTCTTTCCACTCCCAAGAGGGCGAGAGCCGAGGCGACGCGGTCAGCCAAGGCCGGATGCCATACTCCCAAAATTTGAAATGGAGCTCGAGCAGGATTCGTTAGTGGACCCAGCAAGTTGAACGTCGTGTGAAGACCGAGTTCCCGCCGCACCTGTGCGACGCGTGCGGTTGCGCGGTGAAAAAGCGGCGCAAACATGAAACAGATGCCGTGTTCGTTGAGACAGCGCTCAACAATTTCGGGTAGTGCAGTCGTATTGACACCGAGCGCTTCGAGCACATCGGCGCTGCCGCAACGAGAGGTCGCGGCGCGCGAACCATGCTTCGCCACTGGGAGCCCGGAGCCGGCAATAACAAAGGCCGCTGCCGTCGAGACATTGAAAGTTTTCACGGCGCTCGAGCCGGTTCCCGCCGTATCGACGAATCGCGCATGGCATGAACGCAGTCGAATGGCGCGATCGCGCATTGTCTCGGCCATCCCAGCGAGTTCCTCAGCGGTCTCGCCTTTGAGAGCCAATGCCGTGAGCGCGCCTGCGATTTGCGCGTCGGTTGCGTCCGGATTGAGAAGCGCGTGCAAAAACTCTCCGGCTTCGTTTCGGCTGAGATGTTCGCCGCGCATTAGACGCAAGGTTGATTGTCGCAGCGTGAGATCGCCGGGGATCATCTCACGGCTAAGTTCGTCGCTTCGCGGTGGCGTCGGCAGCAACCGGACCGGCTGAGAACTCAGATGTGGAGCCGCAGGACCGACACTCGGAGAAGGGCTCCTCTTTTTACTGGAATTCATTTTACCCGACTTTGATCGATTACCTCGGCAACCATCGTAACCGCTTGCAGCATCGCTCCGGCTTTACTGACCGTCTCCTCGTACTCGCGGCTTGGATTGGAATCGGCCACGATGCCGGCGCCAGCTTGGAAATATGCTTTATCATTCTTCAGAACCAGCGATCGCAAGACGATGCAGGAATCGACAGTGCCGTCGAAGCCGAAATAACCGACAGCTCCCGCGTAACAATTGCGTCTCGCTTTTTCTAGTTCAGTAATAATTTGCATTGCCCGGATTTTCGGGGCGCCTGAAACCGTGCCAGCCGGAAAGGTCGCCTTCATCAAATCGAACCCGTCGCAACCGGCACGAAGCCGTCCGCTCACATTCGAGACGATGTGCATCACATGGCTGTAGCGTTCGACGTTCATCAACTCCGTCACGCGCACCGTGCCAAAATCCGCAATGCGTCCGATGTCATTGCGCGCAAGATCGACCAGCATGATATGTTCGGCGCGCTCTTTCGCGTCGGCCAAGAGCTCGGCGGCGTTCGCTTCATCTTCAACCACTGTGGCCCCGCGCGGACGTGTCCCAGCGATGGGGCGGATGTCGATCATATCGCCGAGAAGCCGCACATGCATTTCGGGCGAACTGCCAATCAGCGCGAAATCATCGCCGAATTTCAAATAAAACATGTAAGGCGAGGGATTGATAAAACGCAGGCAGCGATATAGATCGAGCGCGTCGCCCTTAAAATCGCACTCAAACCGTTGCGACAGGACCACCTGAAAGATATCGCCGGCGCGGATGTATTCCTTTGCCTGTTCAACGGCGCGCTCAAATTCTGCGCGGCCAAAATTGCAGCGCGGAGTCGGCGCTGGTCGGGCCTCGGGTGAAAGGAGAGGCAGCTCCGCCGGTTGCGCGAGCTTGCGCCTGATCGCGTCGATCGATTCAGTCGCACGAACATAAATTTGCTCGACTGAACCATCCTCAAGGAACGCGTTGACTACGATTTTCAGGCTGCGCAATCGATGATCGAAGATGAGAAAACTGCCCGTGATCATGAAAACCATTTCCGGCAGGCGCAGATCGTCGTCCGCCGCCGCCGCAACTTTTGCTTCGAAAAAGCGGATCACTTCGTAGCCCAGAAATCCAACCGCGCCGCCAGAGAAACGCGGTAAGTCCGGGCGCGATACAAAACTATAACTTCGCAACAGTCGGCGGACTTCATCGAGCGGGTCGCTCGCCGTAGTGAAGCGTTGCTCCTGACCCTTTGTCACGATTACGATTTGGCGCCCGTAGCTCTGAATGATCGCGCGGGATTCGATTCCCAAAAAGGAGAAGCGGCCCGAGACGTCATTTTTTTCCGTTGATTCGAAGAGAAAACTATGACCATTGCGGCAAAGCTTCTTGAACGCGGAAATCGGGGTCTCGGCGTCGACTACAAACTCGGCGAAAACAGGGACGACATTTCCGCTGGCAGCGAGCCGGCGAAACTCAGCGAGTGATGGATTGAGCGGCGTCATCTAAGGTCCGCTCCGAGCCTGAGGAAATTGCCCAGAATTTTTTTACCCTCAGGTGTGAGGATCGATTCGGGATGAAACTGGAGGCCATAAACTGGAAATTGGCGATGGCGCAGCGCCATAATCCCTCCATCGTCGGTTTGAGCCATCACTTCGAGGCAAGGCGGCAATGACTTAGGCTCGACAATCAGCGAGTGGTAGCGACCACCTTCAAAGTGTGCCGGCAGGTCGGCGAATAGCGATGTGCCTTGGTGCCGAATAACCGAGGCTTTGCCGTGTACGAGGCAGGAAGCGCGAATGATTTTCCCGCCGTACGCTTCTGCGATGCACTGATGTCCAAGACAAACACCGAGGATCGGAGTCTGCTCCCCAAAGCGCAGAATTACTTCCTTACTAATGCCGGCTTCGCGTGGAGTACATGGTCCCGGTGAAATACAAATATGGCTTGGCGCTAATGCCGCGATCTCACCGCTAGAGATTTCATCATTGCGTTTAACGATGAGTTCACATCGTAGCTCTGCAAAATATTGCGCCAGGTTGTAGACGAAAGAATCGTAGTTATCGAGGAGCAGGAGCATTGGCCTTGAGGTATGGGGATGAACTTTCGCAGGGCATTTCCCCTTCATCAGCGGGGGCCACCAGTGCGCGGATGGAGCGCACTTGGCAAATGAGGTCTCCATATTCCAGGGGAGTAAGCGCCTGCGCGCCATCAGAAAGCGCGACTTCCGGCTGATTGTGAACTTCGACCATGAGACCGTCCGCGCCGACCGCGACGGCGGCGCGGGCGAGTGGGGTGACCATGTAGGCGCTACCTGTGCCGTGGGATGGATCTATAATTACCGGTAAATGGGAAATACGGCGAATCGCCGGCACCGACGCAAGGTCGAGCGTGTTACGTGTGTGCTGCGCAAAAGTGCGAACGCCTCGCTCGCACAGGATGACGTCATAATTGCCCTCGGCCATGATGTACTCGGCCGCGAGCAGCCATTCCTCAAGCGTAGCCGCCATCCCGCGTTTCAACAGCACTGGCAACTTCGACCGGCCAGCTCTCTTGAGGAGCGAAAAGTTCTGCATGCTGCGAGCGCCAATCTGAATGACATCCCCGTGCTCTTCGATAAGATCGACGTGAGACTCGTCGACCGCTTCTGTGACTATCTTTAGGCCGAACGCCTCGCGGATTTCCGCTAAAATTTTCCACGCCTCTTTGCCCAAACCTTGGAACGCGTAAGGCGATGTCCGTGGCTTCCACACGCCACCGCGAAAAAAACGCGCGCCGCTTTGCTTCACCGCCTCGGCCACCACAAAAGCCTGTTGCCTACTTTCAATCGCGCATGGTCCGGCCATGATCGCGAGTTCGGCTCCGCCAATTGTAGCGTCGCCCGATCGTACGATTGTCTTTTCCGGCCGCAAATCGAGCGTGATCAGCTTGTAAGGTTTGGTGACACGGATGACTTCCGCGACCCCAGCCAGATTTTCGAACCGCCGGCCATCGATTACGCCTGTATTTCCCGTGATCCCGATGGCGGTGCGTGTCGCGCCTGCCAGCGGATGCGCCCGCAATCCGATGATCTCGATATTTTCAACCACCGCATCGATCTCGCGCGCGGTGGCACTGCTTTTCATTACGATTAACATGTGGTTACAAAAGAGATTGAGTTATTTGAATCCGAGGATGGTTCACCTTCGCCTTGGCAAAAGTGCCGAATCGCCATTCGGCACCTGTGGATCCCGGCTGCAGAACCTTGCTAAATCAGCTGCGCCAGGTCCGCGCGACGCTCTGGCACCAACGCCAGGAATGAGTCATAAGGTCGACGGCATTCAAGACCGCCAAGCTCAAACCAATGACTCTGCGCATATGCCCATTCTATGCACGACTGGACCCGGTGCAAGCATCTATTCCAAGGACAAGGTCATTCATTTCACTTCGGCTTTTTCCTTCAGCGCGTCGCGCGCAATCTTTGTTACCCAGATGGTCGCGGCGATTGTGGCAGCGAGACCGAGGCTCATCAACGTCCAGTACTGCCAGCCGTGCTTCATCGCTTCATCACCGGCCGCAACGGAAACAGCCGCCCTGCCGGCGGTTCCGATGTAAACATAAAGGAAAGTGCCGGGCATCATGCCGATCCAGCTTGCAAGCACGTAGGGCCAAAACTTCACGCCGGTCAGACCGTAAAAATAATTGCTCAGATTGAACGGAATCACTGGACTGAGCCGGAGCAGGAAAACCAGCTTTGCGCCCTGTTTGCCGATGGCGTTGTCGATCCTGCGAAACTTTTCGTTTCTTTTGGCGATCGCCTCGACCTTGTCGCGCGCAATGAAACGTGCAACCAGAAAAGCCAGAGAGGCGCCGAGCGTCGCGCCGAAGGACACTGCGAGAAATCCTTTCCATAAACCGAAGGCGAATCCGGCGCCAATCGTGAGAATCGCCCCCGGCGCGAGCAGCACCGTGGCTATGGCATAGACGCCAATGAAAATAAAAATGCCTGCGACGCCCATCTGCCCGACCCAGTCGTTGAAGCTGCGTAACCATTGCTGGACAGGCAGAAATCTCATCGCGAGAAACAGCGCTAGGACTATCGCCACCAGGGCAATGATCCGCACAGCAGGTTTCGCCTTGGAGGTCATCTCGCGAGCCTAATTGGTAGGGACGCCGCGCTGCGGCGTTCGGTCGGCGCAGCATGCCGGCCCTACATCATTTGCGTGCGCGCTCATAGAGCCAGGTGAAGATTTTCTTTGCGCGCGGAGTCAGACGCGTCTTGTTGTATTTGTCGCCGGCCTTGCGCGCAAGCTCGGCAAACGTCGGGTAAGCGTGGATCGTCGATGCAATCGTGCCGAGACCGATGCTGGCTTTCATCGCCAACACGAACTCATGGAGCAAATCGCCTGCGTGCGGTCCGACGATGGTTGCGCCGAGAATTTTATCGGAACCTTTCGCCGTTAATACCTTGATGAAACCGGCGTCTTCGCTCTCGACCACTGCCCGATCGACATCTTCCAATGGAACGACGAACAAATCGTAATCGACGTGTTTCTGTTTAGCCTCCTTTTCGCCGAGACCTACGTGCGCAACCTCTGGATCAGTATAGGTGGACCAAGGCACGACTGAATAATCCATTTTCTGCCGCAGAAATTGGAATGGAACCAGAATGTTCCGCACGACGACACGCGCGTGCGCGTCGGCCATGTGTGTGAACAAGAATGGCCCGATCACATCACCGGCGGCGTAAATGTACCGTTGAGATGTTTGCAAATAATCGTTAACGCGCACACCCCTCTCACTGACGTCAACCCCAGCCGACTTTAGATCCAGGTGCCGCAGGTTTGGCGTTCGCCCGGCGGCAACAAGGAGCGCGTCCGCAAACAATGTCCGTTCGGCCAGCCGGCCCGACTCTCGATCCAGGAATTCAAGCGCGACTTTCCCGGCGTCGCTGGTCGCTACTGAACGCGCACCCACATTCTTGATGATACGTACACCCTCGTTAATCAAGCGGCGCTCAATAAATTCCGCCACATCTCGATCTTCCCTCGGCAGAAGCTGATCGCTGCCCTGGACGATCGTCACCTCAACACCCAAACGGCGGAATGTTTGCGCGAGCTCGCAACCGATCGGTCCGCCTCCAAGAACAATCAGACTTTCAGGCTTTTCTTTTAGCTCATCGAAAATGGTTTCGTTCGTGAAATAGGAAACCGTGTCGATGCCTTCGATTTTCGGAATCGCCGCGCGGCTGCCTGTAGCAATCACAAAATTTTTGGCACGCAATCTGCGACTCTCAGCTGGCGCTTCGCGTCCTCCTCTCCCTAAGAGAGAGGATTGAGATGAAGGCGAAGTCGTAACTTCAATTTCGTGAGGCGAAACAAAACGAGCCTCACCGCGAAAAACATCGACGCCGAGCGACTGGAAGCGCTCCTGCGAATCGTTCGGCGCGATCTTCGCGCGACGCGCTCGCATTCGCTCAAAGATTTTTGCGAATACGAAGTGAGGCTGTTGCCGATCCAGGCCCCACTTTTCCGATTCGCGGATTTGCTGAATCAGCCGTGCCGAGGAAATGAGCGCCTTGCTTGGCACGCAACCAAAGTTCAAACAATCGCCGCCCATCAGATTGCGCTCAACCAACGCAACGCGTCCGCCCAGTCCGGCGGTTCCTGCCGCGGTGACCAGGCCAGCCGTTCCGGCACCAATTACGACGACGTTGTAAACGCCTTCACCTTTTTTCATGGATGTCACTACGAAAATTTCGAGATGCGACTTAGCACCATTATTCCGCCACAGTGCGATTGATAGAAGAAATAAGCGCTCTCAGCGAGTCATCGAATAAATAGCATGTTGTGGATCCGGACATTTCTGACTGAGCTGTACGCCTTGGAATGGCTGGAAATTTTCGTGACCCGACTGGTCGTGGGCGTGCTGTTCGTTCTTTGAGGCTGTTCTGGCTTTTTCTTTCCGGCCCGGGCTGGTTCAGCGTGGACCGTTTGCTTCTATCTCACGTTCGCGTGTAGCTTCGCGAATGAATTCGACTGATGATCGCAGCCGCATTGGTGTGGCGCTGCTGGTCCTGCGCGTCACGGTTTTGTCGTCATGTTGGTTTGGACGATCGACAAGTTTGTTCGCCCGGAACACGCCGTCTCAACGTTTTCCACCTTCCGGCAGTAACTGCATCCGTTCGAAGACGTGAACCTTCTTCTCTTTACCGCCTGGCCCATGCTCGGGGTCTGCTTTACGCTCTATTACGACACGCTTTTGTCTGTTGGCGCCAAGGGTAGGTGATTCTGGCAATTCGTGCATGATCGTCATCCCATCAATTTGATGTCCAAACATATCATCAATCCGGACATTTATAACCGAGCTGCACACTTGGGAATGGCTCGCGATTCTTGTGGCCCGGCTTGCAGTCGGGGTGCTTTTTCACGCCATTCAAGCATGCGTGAGATTAACCTGAGTCTGGTTTTCTCATAGGTAAAATCGCGTCAGGAATTTCGGATAATCTTCCGTGCGAGGGCTCCAAATACCGTTCCCTATGGGCTTCGGCATTCGGAATTGAGCTGCGATTGCTTGTCACGCCGTCGGGCGAGGCCGAAGTGAAAAAAGGCCGGTATCGCAAACGCGGCGCATTGAATTCACGGGCGAAGAGGTCGCGTGGCTAGTCGCAGAGTTTGAAGCGAGCGACGACGGAGAAAAATTCAAAGCGTTCGTGAGCGCCGCGGAGGCGAACTTCGTAAATCTTACGAGCGCCCTGCAATGAACTTTTGCAACTCGGAAACGAGATCGATCACTTTCCTCTCCTTTTTCTTACAGGCTCGTTCCAAAGCCGCGCTGAATTGGGCCTTCGTCATTTTGTCGGTGACTAGCGCGAACATCTCTTCGGTTAAATCTTCCTCAACGAGCCAACCGTTCACATCAAGAAACGCTATTGCCGCAGCGGCTGCGACCCTTTTGTTACCGTCATGAAATGCATGATTTTTGCCGAGCGAAAATGCGTACTCCGCAGCGAGATCAAATAATGACGGATTCCCGCCGTAAAAATGGGTGTTCTGTGGCTGCATTACAGCGGATCCCCAGAAGATTCGCATCTGCCAATCCTGGAGAGCCCCCAAACAGGCGTATTTGCTCGGCATGAATGCCGATAATCTGCTCCTCCGATAAAAACAGCGGCTCGCTCAATCGAGCCTATTCGGCGAGCTTGCGAAACATGCTCGCAAACTTTTGAATAGCCCGCTTATGCGCTTTTTGGACAGCCTTGTCAGAGGCGTAGCGTACTCGCTTTTTTTCCGAGCATTCAGCCGATTCGGCCGGTGCGTGAACCGTCCTACCGAATGTGTGCTTGATTGCACTCGTGTTCATGGCTGTTTCCTTTGTAATTTAGATCGGATTCGGCGGGGTTCTGTTCAATTACCGGGATGTTCCTACACCAACAGCCGCTTGGTCAACAAGAAAAATCAGCGTGCCCATGCGGTAAAACATTACTGACTTAATCTGAATCCCATTCTGACGCGGCCTGTTTTTGGGCTCCATTTTCTGCCTTTTTACCTATGAAAATAGGCGGAGGGCGGGAATCGAACTCGCGACTATTTTCCTCCACTTACAGTATACCCTTGGGCCCTCAAATCTTCAGCCAATTCGATCTCCATTTGGTCGCTGCCTCGAACGGCATAGGATTCAGATGTTCGTAAAGCTCTGGCATCAATCGAACCCCGTATTTCTTCACGACCCAAGCTGATTTGTAACCGTTCTTGTGATTTTCAAATCGGTGATCAACTGGTAATCCGGTCATTCCGACGTACACGCACGGCTTCGACGGATCACGCCTTGGATTGGCGCGTAAGATGGATGAGTGCTTAGCAACAGCGTCGTCAAGCAGAACCACATAGACGCTGTGGTGAAATTTCAGCTCGTTAGTTGTTTGCACAAATTTTGATGCGTGCGCATAAATTTTCCCGCCGTTTTCAGCCGGGGGTTCCAGTTGCTGTCTACCCTCTGAGCCGGACAAGACGAAGTTTGATCCGCAGCAAATAACGCAGCAATCACGTTTTTGCGTAGGGCAGGGGATCGCTCGGTAGTCAGATGCTCTATCCAGTTGAGCTACGGGCGCAGATTGGCCAAAGACATATAGCGTGTTTCGTGGCATAAAAGTGCGCAGGAGATCGCCTCGCGAGCGGAACGGTCGAAGGACCAAAGCTCGTGGCCGATCCTGCATGAGAGCCAGCCCTGCAAGGCAAGAGTAAAAAACTTCAGGCGGGCATCGTGCAAAAAAGCGGCCGTCCTCGGACTTGCCGTGTGGCGGATTACTTGACGAATACTTGCCAAATAGACCGTGTTTTGATGCGTTTCCGTGCGTGACCATTCGCAAACACTAGAATCGCCGAGCCTAACGAGTCGCCCTTATAAAACTGCGTTTTCAAAGGTGCCGATGGCCGGACTCGAACCGGCACGGGCCTTTTACCGCCCAACGGATTTTAAGTCCGTTGCGTCTGCCATTTCGCCACATCGGCAAATCCTTCGTAATCTGGAACTTACAATTAAAATGCTATCTCGACTCAGATTCGTATTGACGCTATATTGACCTTCTGGCAAGCTTTTCGCATGAAAAAGCCAGTTTTGAAGGTTCGCAAATATAAGCACAGCGCAACCCATCCTTGGGTGCTCGATCTTCGCGCATTCGGCAAGACGCGTCAATTCTACAGAACGCGCGCGGAAGCTGATGCGGAGCGGTTGCGACAACTCACCACATTAGAGCGCCACAGCCGAGAGGCTATCGGCCTTTCACAGCGGCAAATGAGTGACTTTATTAC
>JBKOWV010000083.1:0-4112 GCA_046724585.1 Verrucomicrobiota bacterium | reverse complement strand
ACCCTTCTGCTCGTCGCAGGGCTCGGCGTATATATCGATTGGACCTGGAAACGAAAACTCTCGCCGAGCGGCGGGCGTTATTTTTTCCATCGCGTCGAACTGGCGGTGCCGTCGTTCCGCCAGTTTGATGAAAAATGGCGCGACGATCCACTGGGCGGAATTGAAGAGAACGGCACCCTCGGTGGCGAAGGGTGCGCGGTGGCCGCCGCGGCGATGGTGTTCAAGTTTTATGGCGTCGAAACCGATCCGCAGCAGTTAAACTGGTTTTTACCATCCGTTGAGGGATACACCGAGAACGGCTGGATTTATTGGGATCGCGCGGCATGGTTCGCGCCCGACCGCGTCCGGCACGTATACGAAGACCTGGCCTCATATCAGCTCATCGATTGGAACCTGGCCCGCGGAAACCCGGTCATCGTGCGAGTGCGGCTTGCGAGCGGCATCACGCATTTTGTCGTCATCGCGGGCAAGGACGGGTTCGACTACCTCGTGCGCGATCCCGGCGCCGGCTCTGCGAAAGGTCTCTATCCGTTGCGCGAGCTTGGCAGCGACATCGAGGCGCTGCGATTTTATGAGCCGATCACGAGTGCGAATTCCCAGCTCTCCGTGAAACGATGAGCGTAGAATTCTTCCAGATTGCACACTTCAGGGATAGAGCTTGATCTAGCTCAAACCGCAGGACGAGGCACGATTTCTCTTTCGCGTCGCCTCGCGATTATCCATCCGCCAACTAATACCGTGAACGCAAGCACGGCGCTTCCGGCGAGGTCGAACCACAGCGGCCCCGAACTTTTGGCAAGCACCGAAGCAGTATCAATGATCAGAAAAATCAGAACCCCGGCCGCGTGCGCGAACGGAAACCGCGGTGCAACGATTCCGGCAACTAATCCGCCCGTCAAACCCGACAGCGCGGCGCCAATTGTTCCAAACACGAGTTGGAACGAATTTGAATCGATCGTCACCTGACCAACAACGACGTTAAACGTCAGGATTGTTCCGAACGCCACCGTCAGATAACCGCCAAGCACGGCGGCGATGCTGCGGAGAACTTCGATGAAACGGTTCCGCATAACACGATAGGCTACACCCCATAAAAGTGATGTATAGCGGATTGCCATCCGGAGAGTGTGGCGATCATGCCTTCATTAGCTGATCGACGCGTTCCAGGCCCCGAGCGGCTAAAATCAGACTACTCCTTTTTTTTGTAGCCGAAAAAACCACGCTGGCGGATCATCTCCGCAACTTGCGGTGGCACCATTTCATCCCAGCTTTCGTCGCCGCTGGCGATGCGCTTGAGCACGTCCCGTGAAAGGATCGGCAGATATTTCGGGTTGAAATTATCGACCTGCACGAAGCTGCCCCGGCCTACCAGGTAATCATAGAGCGGCTGCAAGTCGGGCTCCACCTTGAGCGTGTGGATCGTTTGTAATTCGTCCCCTGCCTGACGCTGGAGGGGATAAACATAGACTTTCAAGTCATTCTTAAACAGTCGCCCGAAGCTCTCCAAGGTGCCGCCGGGCAGTTGCGCGTAATACTTTTCGTCGAATAACTCGGAAACACTCGGCAAACCCATGACAACGCCGATGCGCTCCCTCGTCCGCCAGGCGAGATAGGCGGCGAGCCGATAGTATTCGAAGTAGTCGGAAATGAGCACAGTCATGCCACAGGCCGCGAGCAATTCTGCGCGTGCGAGAAAATCGCGGCGGTCCACGTCCGTGCCTCCCGCCAGCAGGTTACGCATGGTGAGTTCCATCAGGGGCAGGATCGGTTTGTCCGCCACTGCAGGGTCTTCTTTAAACTTCGCCAGCGCGCACTCCAGCATGTCGAGATTAACGTGTGTGGGTGGGCGAAAACTCCCGCGTTCCACCAGGACCGCTTTGTTATAGAGCACGTCTGACGGCTGCAATACCTCGCGATTCGGCCCAAACATGGCTGCGCCGCTCAGCCCGAGCTGTACGAGCTTCAGCGCCATAATGCGATTGTCCACGTTGCGAAATTCGATCCCGGTCAGCTCGAACAGGTCGATCTCGACGCGGCCGGTGGTCAGCTTGTCGAGCAGCGACTCGATTAACTGCTCGGGCACGTGGCTTAGAAAAAACGCGCCGTAGCAAAGATTGACCCCCACGATGCCGAGGGCTTCCTGTTGCAGAGACGCCTCCGCATCCAGCATCCGCACGTGCATCACGATCTGGCTCGGTTGATCGTTGACCCGGCTCTGGAATTTGATTCCCATCCAGCCGTGGCATTCGTTGGTGCCGCGGTAGCTTTGCGCCACCACCGTATCGGCAAAGGCGAAGAAGGAAGTGTTATCGCCGCGCTCCTTCGCGAGCCGCTCCACGTCGAGATCGAATTCCCGGTCGAGCATCGCTTGGAGTCGCCCGCGTGAGACATAACGCTCCGCCTCCCCATAAATAGCGTCACTCACTTTCATGTCGTAAGCCGACATGCTCTTCGCGATTGTCCCGGCCGCGCCGCCGACCCGGAAAAACCAGCGCACTACCTCCTGGCCGGCGCCGATCTCCGCGAACGTCCCGTACCAGCGCGGATCGAGATTGATCCTTAGCGCCTTCGAATGCGTATCAATCGTTTCCTCTTTCACGTCGAAGCAGAATCAGACGGTCTTCCCAGCCTTGAATTTTCAACCAGTGCATCAATCTCCGCAATGCAAAGCGCGGTGCAATCCGGACCGGAATTTCCGATTGCTCTTGTTCGTCAATATTCGGGATGTAACGTGGCGACAATTCTTGGCGCAGAAACGGAGCGGCAATCATGGGTGTCATATTGCAAGCGTTTTATTGGGACTGTCCCCAGGCGGAAAGTCGCGAGCACCAATGGTGGGTCTTTGCCAAATCGAAACTACCGTCGATTGCGCAAGCGGGTTTCACGGCGTTGTGGCTTCCGCCCGCGAACAAGGCGGCCGGATGGAAATCGATGGGCTACGATCCTTACGATTACTAAGACCTGGGCGAGTTCGATCAGAAAGGCGGCGTGCCTACGTGGTTCGGTTCCAAGGCTGAGTTACTCGATCTGATCCAGTCTGCTCACGCGCTGGGACTCCAAGTGTATGCGGACCTGGTGTTCAATCACAACAGTGGCGGCGATGCACAAGAACTGAATCCAATCGACGGCCTATGGCGCTGGACGAAGTTCGCACCGAAGAGCGAAAAATTCCCGCGTGACTGGACTTGCTTTCATCCGAACCGCTACGAGACCTGGGACAGCACGACGTTCGGTGACATGCCCGACCTTTGTCATCGCGCTCCCGCAGTTTATACCGAGCTGATCAGTTACGCGCGCTGGCTCTTGGAAGAGATCGGCTTCGACGGATTCCGCTACGACATGGTCAAGGGGTACGGCGGCTGGATGGTCCGTTCGATTCAGGAATTGCGCGCGTTGCGCGGCGGCGTGAGTTTTAAGCCATACGCGGTCGGCGAATGTTGGGACAGTGAACGCACGATTGGCGATTGGCTCGACGAAGCCAATGCGTGGTCTGACAATCCGGTCGGCGCATTTGATTTCCCGCTTCGCTGGCGCCTGCGCGACTTGTGCGACGGTTACGGGTTCAGTCTCCGCAATCTCGCCGAGCGTGGAGTGTTAATGTGGAACCGGCCGGCTCAGGCTGTCACGTTCGTCGAGAACCACGACGTCGTGCGCGACAGCCCCATTATTCACGACAAGCTGCTGGCATACGCGTTTATCCTCACACACGAAGGTTATCCGTGTGTTTTCTGGCAGGATTATTTAAACGGGGATCTCGCCCAGCCGAACAACCAAAGCGGCATTGACGCGCTGATCAAGGTTCACGAACAAAATGCAGCTGGCCCGGCGCAAGTGCTCTTCGTGGACGATGACCTCTACATCATGCAGCGTCCCGGCGCCGGCGACCAGAGCGGGCTGGTCTTTGTGTTAAATAACCGCGGCACTTGGGACGGCACATGGGTTCAGACGCGGTGGAACACCACGCGCTTGGTTCCAGCTGCCTGGCGTGGCCGCGACGACATCAGCGTGCCCCAGGAAAAATGGACTAACGACTCTGGCTGGGTGGATATCTGGGCGCCACCTCGTGGCTACGCGGTTTATGTGCCGGCGTAATCTAGAAAATCAACACCGCG
>JBKOWV010000190.1:0-4872 GCA_046724585.1 Verrucomicrobiota bacterium | reverse complement strand
GGTCAAGATAAAGCATTCAGCTAGCAGACCCCTTGCGCGAACTCTGGGGAGCACAGGCTGCTAGCCTGTAGTTGCCGGCAGCCCTGCCGGCAACATCTTTGCGCACGTAATCCTGAAGTCACGCCGGATTTGCCCGGTCTCGGCAAGCCGAGACCTGCAGGTTCGCCGCGGCGAATCGGTCCTGTGGCGGACTGGCAGCCTGCGCTCCCCAGCAACGCGACGCAATCTGTTACTTATTGGCAACCGTTTGTGGTGCAGGCTCCTTGATCTCGATCTGGGCGCTCACCTTGTGGATTTGCGCGGCCTGCTCTTTGAGCTGCGCGGTGAGGACTCCCAGATCTCTCTTCAGTTCGCTGATTGTGGCTTCCTGCTTTGCAGCATTGGATTTCAATTGCCCAATTGTTGCCTGTTGTTCCTCAACTTTCTTGTGCTCTTTGAGAAACTCGTTGAGCAACATCGCGTTCACTGCCTCGTAGCGCACGGTGTTGACTTTGCCCTCCCCGTCGCGCACCACCAGATCGGGGTTCACCTTTTCCACATCCTCGGCCACCAGGCCAAACTGCGGGCTGCGCCCGGGATCAACCTCCTGCTTGTAGCGGAAGGTGACCGGTGTGAGGGCAAGGATCGCTTCGCTGGCTTTGTGCATGGGCTTAATTTCGTCTTTAAACCGCCGGGAGGAGACAACCGTGCCAAGCTTACCGAGTGAGTTGACATAGACGGCGGTTGCTCCGGCAGACGTTACGCCGAAAATATTTCCGATATAGCAGGTGTTGCTCACGTTCTCACCGGAGACGTTAGCGCCGATAGCAATAACGTTACTGGCCGTGGTGACGTTGTTGCCGGCCGCACGGCCCAGGGCCGCGTTGTCGCTTCCGGTGGTATTGTTAAAGAGCGCTACCGAACCGTTAGCCGTATTGTAGTGGCCAGTGGTGTTGCGGAAGAGCGCACGAGCACCGTTAGCCGTGTTATTGACGCCAGTGGTGTTGCGGTAGAGCGCTTGCACACCGGTGGCCGTGTTGGCGCCGCCGTCGGTGTTGTCATAGAGCGCAGCCACACCATTGGCCGTGTTCCCGATGCCGATCGTGTTGCTGTAGAGCGCGTGAACGCCAGTGGCGGTGTTTTCGAAGCTGGTATTACTGAACAGGGCCCGAAACCCCGTCGCCGTATTGGACCAGCCGGTGGTGTTGTGATTGAGCGCCTCGAAGCCAGTGCCCGTGTTCCAGACTCCAGTGGTGCGGCTGACGAGCACACCAATCCCTTCCCCATTGTTGGCGCCGGGTATGGCGCCCTCCGTGTCGGGACCCACCGCTTGTGCCATCGGCATTAGGGTAAAACAGGTCAACGCCGCCGCCGAAACAATCAATGTTGTGAAGTTTTTTGACCGAATTAACTGATTCATATGGTGAACTCCTTTTTTCTCCCGTTGGATTAACGCTTCGACTGCAACGCTTAAAAAGAGGAAAGGAAGCTGCCGGGAAGCGGCTTCCTGCCTTAACTGCGTTCCAGACGCCGCCGAGTTTGAAAGAATTTGGGCAACTTGGCAACGAGAAACGATGCGTGTCGCAAGAATAGGTAGGGCGATTGACCTCAATCGCCTCTCCGACAGGGTGAACGAGCGGGAGCAAGTGAATCACTCCGTCGGGCCGAGGAATTCTAAGCTGAATCTGAATGCGAAAGATTGTTTCGGCGAGCCGCCGAAACCAACACGCGAGCCGCTCGTGCTCCCCGAGAAATACGGAGCGCCGAACTGTCGCGCGCTACCTTTCGGGATTTACCGGAAAATGTTTGTTTTTTAGATTTTCTGGGACGCGCTTTGTTTGTTCCATTTCGATCTTTTCGGTTGCGGCATTGAGCGCGTCGTAAGCTTCGCGGCTTTTCGGCGCGCGACACATGTAAGCGGTGGCATGCGCGAGAGGAATACGCGCTTCGGGCAAGCCGACAAATTCGACCGCTTGTTGGGTGGCGATGGCGAGTGGGAGTGCTTCCGGATCAGCGAGACCTATGTCTTCGCTTGCGAAAATGACGATGCGCCGCGCGATGAAACGGAAGTCTTCACCGGCATGCAACATTTTCGCGAGCCAGTACATCGCGCCTTTTTCGTCCGATGCGCGCATGCTTTTGATAAATGCGCTGATCGTGTCGTAATGCGCGTCGCCTGCGCGATCGTAGACGACCGCTTTCTGTTGAATGCTTTCCTCAGCAACTGCGAGCGTGAAGTGAATGACGCCTGCGCTGGAGCCGGGGGCGTTGACCCCGGCAGCTGAAGGCTGTTTCTCACCTCGGAGACCACCGGCCTCAGCGCGGCCGGCTACAGGCGGCGTGGTGAGCACCCCGATCTCAAGCGCGTTTAGACATTTGCGGGCGTCGCCGTCGCTGAGCTTCGCCAGATGCTGGCGCGCATTCTTGTCGATCTTCACCTTGTAATTTCCAAGTCCGCCCTCTTTGTCGGCCAATGCGCGATCGATCAATTGTTCGAGTTGCTCGACGCGGAGCGGTTCGAGTTGAAACACCTGCGAGCGCGAAACGAGCGCGCTGTCTACATAAAAGAACGGGTTGTAAGTGGTTGCGCCAATGAGGCGGAGATTTCCCGTCTCGACGTCGGGCAGAAGAATGTCCTGTTGCGCTTTGTTGAAATGATGGATCTCATCAATAAACAGGATCGTTTTTCGCCCCGAGGTACGGAGGCGATTCGTCGCCGCAGCGATGACGCGACGCATTTCTGCGACGTTGCTTTCCACGCCGCTGATTCGAATAAATTTCGCGTGAGTGATCTCGGCAATAATGCGGGCAAGCGTGGTCTTTCCGCTGCCGGGCGGTCCGGAGAAAATCACCGACGGTAAACGATCCGCTTCAATTGCCCGGCGCAACAGTTTCCCCGGCCCGAGAATGTGTTCCTGGCCGACGAATTCCTCGAGCGAGCGCGGCCGCATCTGGGTGGCGAGCGGCGCAGCACTGTCGATCTTCGCGCCAGCGTCTGGCTCTTCCGTGGCAAATAGATCGTGCACCTGGAAAGTTACGGCGCGGGCGTGATGCGGGCAATCGTGCCTGCGTCATGTCAGGGAGGGGCGATCTCCAGATCGCCCAGCGGCGGACTGGAGACCGCCGCTCCTTGCAGCCCTCGCAGACAGGATTGTCGGCGTTACAACCTTGAGCTACCGCGCCGCGCCGCGTAACTTCGACGGCGCGACATGAAACGCATTCTCGTCCCGATCGATTTCTCGGGCGCGGCACCGCGCGTGATCGCTCTGGCGCGAGAGCTCGCCAAGGCCCTCGATGCGGAGATTCATCTTGTTCACGTGAAAGAACTCACCGCGGCTACGGCGCCGGGCACGCTTGGCTACGGCCTTGTGGGAATGCCTGAGCTTGCG
Source organism: Verrucomicrobiota bacterium (assembly GCA_046724585.1). Taxonomy (GTDB): domain Bacteria; phylum Verrucomicrobiota; class Verrucomicrobiia; order Chthoniobacterales; family UBA10450; genus Udaeobacter. The sequence continues at coordinate 1,504 of JBKOWV010000190.1, read as the reverse complement.
CCAATGTCGGGCGTGCCGACTACGGTGTTCGACCCGATGCAGGAGGCAATGCCGGAGGATGAAGGTCAGAAATCGAAGTTGGCTCAATGGCAAAAAGAAATCGCTCAAGACGCCATCAAGGTCAGTTTGCACGAGCCGACTGGAGCGGTAGCCGAAGAAATTTTGAATCAGGCGGATGTTCTTAACGCCGATTTGATTGTGATGGGCACGCATGGACACGGCGCGATGTATAACTTGCTCGTGGGCAGCGCGACCAAAGGCGTGCTCAAACATAGTACGCGTCCGGTGCTCCTTGTGCCAGGTTCGCGGTCGTAGGGTTGCCGCTGCGCTCGCTGTAGTGGCAGGCGTGTCGCCTGCAGACCCCTAAATTATCGCAGCCGACACGGCTGCCTCTACAGTGCCCTGCTGCCTCGGACCCTAACTCAAAGTTTTTCGCGAGCAGGCAGCATCGCCTTCAGCTTCGGCGCGTGACGACGCGATTGCGGCTTGCCTTGCCGATGCGAGATAAGCGAAAACGCCAGCGCATGAAATCTCTCAGTGCGCCGCGCCAGCCATTCGTCGGATTGGCGGTGATGGCGGGATTAGGAATTATCCTGGCAGAATTCTTTCCGCTCCCTTCTTCCGCGCCGGCAGCAGCTGCGCTAATCATGGCGCTTTGCGCCGTCGTTCTCCTGCGTTGGCCAAGCTTGACTGCAACCTATGCAGTCGTTGGGGCTGGCTTTTTCCTGCTCCACGGCTTGCGAACCAGCAATACTGAAGGGCAGCGACTCGCCGCTGAGCTTGGCAACCCTCCGCGAGTCGTCACAGCGATCGGCTTCGTCATCAGCGAGCCCAAGATCGCGCCCAACGGATTCGCGACGTTCCTGCTAAAGCTCGAATCAATTGAACTCGAAGGCAGGAAACAACCGACACACGCGGTTTGGCAGGTCCGCTGGCGTGGTAATCCGGAATTCGGCGATGAATTGAGGCTTTTCGGGAAGGCAGAAGTCATCGCGCCTCCCCGCAATCCAGGCGAATTCGATATGCGTTCCTATCTCGCGCGACGCGACGTCCGTCGAATGCTCGTTGTTCGCTACCCGGAGGACGGCGGGTTGATCAGGCACGGCGGTGGAAACGCGATTTTACGCGCAGCGCAGAACTCCCGGTTATGGATGGAGGAAGCGATCTGCCGTGGGTTGGACGACGCACCCGAGGTGAGAAATTTTCTCAGCGGAATCGTGCTTGGCGTCAGGCACCAAACGGCTGAAGACATCGAGGAGCCGTTCCAACAAACTGGTACACTTCACCTTTTCGCCGTCTCCGGTCTGAACATAGCAATTGTCGCGGCACTTTTGTGGATGGTGGCAATGGTCGCGCGGCTCTCGCGCAAATGGGCAACAGCGCTCATCATTCCGTCACTCTTTTTTTACGCGGCAGTAACCGGACTGCAGATTTCGAGCGTGCGCGCTGCCGTGATGGCGTCGATCCTCCTGGGTGGCCTCTTTTTTGATCGCAAGGTTTTCGT
>JBKOWV010000189.1:0-5976 GCA_046724585.1 Verrucomicrobiota bacterium | reverse complement strand
GGCGACACCTACGACCGGTTGATGATGCGCGTGCTCGAAATGCGCGAGAGCGTCGGAATTTTGAAGCAGGCTTTCGAGCAACTCCCAGCCGGGCCGGTCATGAATCCGAAAGTGAAGATTCGAGCCTTTCGTCCGCCCGAGGGCGAAGCCTACGGACGGATCGAGGCGCCCAAAGGCGAACTCGGTTTCTATTTGATCAGCGATGGCGGACCCAATCCGTACCGTTACCGCGTGCGCCCGCCGAGTTTCATCAACCTGACCGTTCTGGAAGACCTCTGTCTCGGCCACACCGTAGCGGACGTAATGGTAATTCTCGGCAGCGTCGATATCGTGATGGGAGAAGTGGACCGATGATGCGGAGGTTAAAAGCGTTACAAGAGTTGCAACCAACTGCGATTGCGTGCGGGGAAACTCTTGCAACTATGTAACTTTTGTAACCGTTGTAACTTGGACTAGTCATGATCGGCACTGGCATACTCAAGGGAATGGCGGTCACGGCGCGGAACTTCGTCGGAAGTTATTTCGAGAGGGACCGCCTGATCACGGTGCAATATCCGGAAGAGCGGAATCCGTTGCCGGAGAATTACCGCAACTTTCCCTTCCTTCCCTACGACGGCGAGGATCCGCATGCTGGGCTGCGCTGTGTCGCGTGCAAAATCTGCGAAAAGGAATGCCCGCCCCAGTGCATCTACATCGTCAAGAGCGAAGACAAAAAGCCCGACTACATGGGCAAACCACAGTTTTATCCGAAGGTTTTCGACATCGACATCTCGGTCTGCATGAGCTGCCAGATTTGCGTCGAGGTCTGCCCGTTCGAAGCGATCAAGATGGATAAGGAATTCGAGCTCAGCCGTCGCGAACGCTTCGACGCTTTACTGCTGCGCAAGAGCGATCTGGCCAAATCGAATGAATACTATCGCAGCATCTGCCCAACCGATGCCGCCGAGGTCGATGCAAAACTTGCGGAGGCGGCAGCGAAAAAGAAACCGGCGGCGCCGGCAGCACCCGCTGCAACCGGCGGTGCAACGCCAACCGGGTAGGCGGCGCGCATTCCGATGCATTCGGCAAGCTGCCGAATCCGACAGACTGGCAGCTCTGCTCTTCGCTCCTTGCAATCGCGAATCGAAAATCTAAAGTCGAAAATCGATTTGCCAGGGTGGCGAAATTGGCAGACGCGCCAGACTTAGGATTACAAAATCATCGATTTCAGAGCGTCGCTTTTCATTTCAAAGCGAACGCATTTTACGAATGGAAAACAGCTTTTTCGTATGAAATCGTCGCGGTCGCGAATGGTGAGTAGAATGCGTCTCGTTCTAGCACAAATTCTAGCACACGAACCGATCTGAGTGTCTAAGACGTTACCGAATTAGCTACCAATCTTATCGGCTCGATTTGGACTTGCTACGCATGCTGTAAATGCATCTGCAATTGAACGTTTTCAATGTCGATGTTCGAAGCGTGCCTTTTTAGACGTTCGGGTACGATCGTGTTCCCTCGTGGAACAAGTGACTCTTAACCACGTCCGGTCCGAGGTAAAAGAACCGGGGTTACCGAATGCGCTACCGATTCCGAGCGAGCGCGGCGACGCTGGGCGGCGCTTCATTGTGCACGCCGATGAAAACGGACTGCGTTTATGAAAGTGCCGGGCGAAGAATGGTCAAAGCAACATTGATCTTCGCTCGAGCGAAGCTGCTGTTCTAAACTTTCTTTGAGGCGGCGCCCAAAAAGCAGATCCTGATGGCGGGGAAGGAGTTCACTCCTTCTTTTCCTCTTCGAGCTTGGGCAACTCAATGTTCTTGTCCTCCAGCGTCCCCGAAAACGCTTTAATGAACGCATTGCGAAATGCGTTGAACACAGTTTCGATAACGTCCGGGCGCGGATTATCAAATGTGCCGGAAAACGGGACCTTAGTGCCGAAACGATCCTTGGGATAATTGCGCACGATCTGAGTGATACCACCTATGATTGCTTGCCAGACGAAACTGATGGGATTCTCCGCGTCATGTGCGGGATTGAAGATGCCCATGTGATCGAATACCGGCTCAACGTAGCCGCGATAAGCGCCCTGGCGCGCGCTGGCTTCCATGGCCATTTTGAACGTGCCCTGCTCAAAGGTGAAATTGCCATAGGCTTTGGCGAAATCGTTGAGCTTGACCAACGGAATTTCTCTCATTTCGACATTCAAGGCGAAGGTCGGCTCGGCCGCATAAGGATCGAGCGACATCTGCATCCGGGCGTGCCCGACACGCAATGGGCGTCCCTCCGCCTCGACCTCGGCAATCAGGGTCTTGGATATTTTTTTGCTGTTGGTAAGATTGGTCGCAACCATCTGCACCCGGTCCACGGCCACGTCCACTTTTGGTTTCTCGCTGAAATCGCGATAGTGGATCTCGCCATCCTGGACACTGAAGCGATTGATTTTTAACGGATAGAGTTGCTTGATCTTTTGTGCCCAGGGTTCATCTACGGGCGCCTGCCGCGTGGCTTCACTCGGCCCGTTCACGAGGTTCATTTTGGGCCGATACAATTGAATCTCGCCTACGAATGAGTGTTCGAAGATGAGCGCTTTCCATTGCACGTTAAAATCGATGAGTGGCGCCGAAAAGAACGGCACCGGCACGTCTCCGCTCGTTTTGACGACGTCGAGGTTGTGAATCTGGTAGGCGCCCCGCCAGAGATGGAGGGTGACGGCGGCAACATGAGCGCGGTAGCCGTGAATTTCAGAGAGCTTCCGGTTAACGTAATCGCGCACCCAAATGGCGAGATAGGTGTGCACCACGACCGCGATTGCTATCAAAACAATCAGCAGCCAAAACCACCAGCGTCGGCTTAGCCATTTTAAGTACGACATCCCTTCCGTTTTCCCTCTTAGTTTTTCCCTCTTACTTACTACGGCGCGGCTTCGTTCAGTGGTCGTCCCCAATTCTCCGCTAGTTTTTCTGTCGGAGCGCGGCCGATGACGCGACAAGGATCTTGGCAGCGACTGCGGGGTGCACCTGTGTGGAGAGGCGGATGCCTGGGGGCTCCGTGCCGATTCATAGACACCGGCTGGGTTAAAGTCCTCGTTTAACTCGTAGCCCCCGCAGTCATTGCGGCCGCGCGGCGTGCAAGCCTGGTTAATCCCGTGGACGCCCTTGCGCGTCGAGTGCTCCCGGCGATTCGATATTCAGCTTTTGAACGTTGGCTGATTCAACGACTTCCCTGGATTTAATATCCGGCACGTTGGTTCGCGCGGTTTTTGTCAACCCAATAATCTCACGAAGGATCTCCGCTAGCCGTTCCGGCTCCTCGCCTGAGGCACTCATCAATATTCAGACGCCGCCGAATCAACTTTTTGTCTAAACTTGCTCTCTCTTATTTAACAGTACCATAGCCGACCGAATGGCAGCGCATCGGAAATCAAATCTCGAAGCCGCGCCCGTCCTTGTGGAGCCGGACTTCGTAGATGTGGCGCGCCCAAACGGCCAAACGCATTAGCTGTTGCGCTAACCCAGTGCGCGTCTAAAACGCGATAAACGGATCGGTGAATATCACTCGGACAGTAACATTATCGATCTGATTTGCTAGCTGCGGCTTGCTTGGATTCGTTTTATCGACGTAAACCACAATTGCCGCTTGAGAATTCGCGTCATCAGCAGCGCCAAGACCGACGCCGAGTACTGCCGGCTTCGACATCAAATCATGACGGTTCTGTTCCAGCACCCTATTTGCGTGCTCAACTGCTTGGTCTGGAAGGCCGAGTATGCCACTGCGAGGAGGAGGCCCCTTCCCCTTCCCAGGACCGCCTCCGCCTACGAAACTTACAGATTTGCCGAGGGCAGTTCCGACTTTTGTCAGGACTTCACTGATTGGATTAGCAATTGTTGTTGAACTGCTCCCCGCAAAGAGCAGTGCAACCGGATTAAAATTAGTATCGTTGCTCACGATCAACGACCCCGAATCGCCGCCGGCACTAAAAGTTGTGCTGTTGATGAGCACTTGATTCGTGAAGCTGATTAAATATTTTTTGCCCTCGTTGCAGCCGATCTGGTACTGCACGTTTACGCTCGTATTGATCGAGGCGATCAATCCCGTCGTCGTGCCAGTCGTGCGGCCGCTCTTTATAACCGCTAATCCGACTGCCGGACTTGCGACTGTGCTGCTGACGGTTCCAATGCCTTCAATAAAACCGGTCGAATCCATCTGGCCGGGAATAAGTTGCGCTATGGCAGCGTCGACATTGGACCCCAACGCGGGAGCAGCGGTAAAATCTGCCACGATCGTCGCCGGCTGGCAGCTATTGTCGATTAACCCGGGTTGAGAAATATCTTCACCGGCCACAGCCTGGTCCTGACGCGCTAAAATATGATTGTTACTAAGGATGTATTGAGTGCTTCCGTCAGTAACCAATGATCCGAGGGTGCCGCTGCAACAAAAGGCGTGGCCGATCTCATTAACGTTACCACCCGAAACGCCGAAATGCTGGTTTCTAGTTTGATATGGATTGACAGTTTGACCCAGCAGCGGTGAGCAAATGACCAGTGCGAGGACCGACGCGAGTAAATGAATTTTAGGTTTGAACATAAAAATAAATCTCCTTTCCAGATGATGTCGTAAGTCGCCGCCACCCTGCGCGTATCTTTTTCTATGCGATGACCGTGTCCGTTCACGCTCGGGGGAGATGAGGGGATCGACTTCTAAAAACGTGCGGCGAATGCTGGGTGTTATTTCCGCGCACGACGGTCATCCGCCTCGGCTCTCACTGCAGAATCCGCCGCCTGACAAACTGGGAAATCATCGCTGACAATCTCAGCAAAGCCGGTTGGAGTTGGGGCTGCGTCTCAGCGATTGATTCTAACGGGCGAACGTTTTGGATTGCAGACGCGCATCGCGACGACGGAAAGCGTTTCGCTGTGCGTGCGAATGAAAAGCTGACGGCTTTTGTCGAACTTGAAGCGGCGATTCGCGCTAGCGGCGAATTGTATTGACAAGCTGGCCAGATTTTTTCCAAACTCGACGCCGCCTGGAACCGGGGTCAGGGGCTCTTAACATTATTGCACTTACATCACCCAAACAGTCTTTTAGTGTCCTTAACGTCGCCTGCGACCACGACCGTGTCTGGCGTGATCTGCTTCTCGTGCTAGTTCGGTCATGAACGCAAAGAACGCCGGGGATTGGCCAATGAAGAGTCCCATGTCTGTTAAGAACTGAAGAGTCTGCATGGCAACATCCGTCGTCTGCGTTGGGCGAATTACTGAACAAATAGGGAGGCTTCGATCCAGGAACGGGCACGGCTCGGGCATGATCAGAGCCTTGTCGAAGAGCTCGTCGTCCACCTCCAGATCAGGAAATGTCACCGACACTCCGGTCACCGGATCGACGGCCGTCAGAGGAGGCGCATTACCCGCCACATCCGACCAGGTTTGGAAGTGCATGGTCTCGGTCGGTCCGATGCTGATCAGGATGCGCAGAGCTTCCGTACGGGTCGCCCTGAGTGCCAGTGCCGGGTAGAGGCTGTTGCCACCTTGTTCAATGGTTGGAAAATGGAAAGCCGCCGTATTCGCGATCGCCTGTAGGAAATTAGGATCCGTTGTATCCGCATCAGTCCTGGGAATTGCCGTATGCTGGTTTACCCCTAAAGTCGGGACGGCCTGCGGGAAGACAAAGCCCGGATCAAGATCCGGGTTATGGCTGTCGTCGCGGTAACGCGTCCACCAGCTGGTATCAATCGTGAGTTGGGTCAGGTTAGTGAGCCGGTGCCCGATCAGATTGGTATTTACTCCCGTCGCAGTGCTGCCCATTAGAGTGCGAAACGCATCGAGGTTTGCAGGAGCCGCTCCCTTGGAGACTAGGTAGGCGTTGAGGAACTGGTGATGAGTAATCTCATCATCGGTGTTGTCATGGATGTAGTCTTGCATTTCATCCTCAATAACCTCCAAGGCGTCCGTGTAGGCTTCATTGCCACTGCCGCCAGGAACTTCGTCATCTTGGATGCCG
>JBKOWV010000135.1:0-6658 GCA_046724585.1 Verrucomicrobiota bacterium | reverse complement strand
TCTCCGAATTCAAAAAAGCAGGGCTCGGCTCAATTCCGGGCGGCGGTGGCGAGATATTGGTTGATCGGGTGCGGAAGAAAATTTCCCCACTGAAGATCGACAGCAACCAATGGCTGGAAGTAATGCAGATTGCGCACGAGCTCGGATTGAAATCAAGCGCGACTATGATGTTCGGCCACGTCGAGACAACCGAGGACCGGATAGAGCATTTGCATCGCATTCGCGAGCAGCAGGATCGGAGCGGCGGGTTTACCGCATTCATCTGCTGGACGTTTCAGCCGGAGCACACTGTTCTAAAAGTAAAGCACCCGACTGGCGTGGCCGAATATTTGCGGACGCAAGCACTGGCCCGGATTTTTTTGGATAACATCGAGAACCTGCAAAGCTCGTGGGTGACTCAAGGCCCGGACATCGGCCAGGTCGCGCTCAAGTATGGGGCGAATGATTTCGGATCGGTGATGATGGAGGAAAATGTCGTCAGCAGTGCCGGGACAACATTTCGGCTAGACGCCACGGAGATTGAATCGCTTATTCGCGATGCGGGCTACGAACCGCACCGGCGAAATAATTGGTACGAGCTTTTGGATTAGGCGTTGCGGACGAGTTGTGAACAAGCGCCCGTTTCCATCGAAAATCCGCCTTGACGTTGTCCCTCTTCTTCCCGATATAGCCGCCTGTCCCGCGTGGGTTCGTTGAGCGGGATAGGTTTGTTAACTTATGAGATATTTTTCGGGATGGCTGCGTCGCCCGTCGTTTCCAATCTGGGTCGCATCCATTTGCGCGCTGCTTGGCGCCGTATCAGCTCGGGCGCAGGCGCCTGAGGGTCCGCCGATCATCCGGTCAATCGACGTGGAGTACGCAGGGCCAAGGTTGGTAAGCAAGGAGCGGATTCTCGCGCAAATGCGGACCAAGGTAGGCCAGCCCTACAACGATGGAGTGGTCGAGCAGGACATTGAGACTCTTTACAGGACCGGCGCTATTTTAAACGTTCGCATCTTCGCTCAACCGGAAGGCGACGGGGTGAAGGTGATCGTGGCGGTGCAAACGCGTCCGGTCGTGCGCGAAATAGAAATCGATGGAGCCGAGCGAATCAAGCCAAAAAGGCTTCGCAAAGAAATCAAATTGAAAATCAACCAGCCGGTCGATGAGCAGGCTTTAGAGGAAGCGCGCCAGAAGATGATCGAGATTTATCAGGGCCATGGCTATAACGACGTGAGCATTCAGTTTCGCGTCGACCCCATTGATGAGAGTCGTGGCACAGCGCGCGTGGTTTTCACGGTCAGTGAAGGGGTTAAGGGCGCGGTGAGCAGAATTCGTTTCGAAGGCAACGTCCACTTCAGCGAAAAAGTGCTTCGCAAGCAAATGAAAACGAAAGGCAAGACGCTCATTTCGCTATTCGATAAATCCGGCCGCCTCGACGAAACGCAGTTGCAGCAAGATTTGGACAGCATTCGGGAATGGTACCAAGACCACGGCTACATCGACGTGGAAATAAAGGAGGTGCGCAGAGAACGAGCCGAAAAGGGTCCACTGATTCTCACGATCGTGATCGCGGAAGGCCCGCAATATCACGTCGGCAAGCTTGCCATCTCGGGACAGGTAGTGGCCTCGCCAGATAAGATTCGTGCGTTGTTAAAGATGAAGGAGGGCAGCGTCTATTCCCCCAAACAACTACGCGATGATGCGAAGGCGTTGGCTGACGCTTACGGCAGTGGCGGTTATGTCGATCTTGTGATTTTGCCGGAAGGCACGCCGGCCGGTCCTGCGCTAATCGACGTGCATTACAAAATCGAGGAGGGCGCCCGTTCGTTTGTCCAGCGAGTCAACATTACCGGTAACACCCGCACGAAGGACAAGGTCATCCGCCGCGAAGTTCTTGTCGCGCCAGGTGATGTCTTTAATACAGTTCGCGTGGAGACGACTAAGAAACGCCTCGAGAACCTTGGCTATTTTTCCAAAGTCGAAACTTATCCAGAAGAGACCGACATAGCCGGTCGCAAAGATCTTACGATCCTGGTGGAAGAGAAGCGCACCGGCTCCCTTAGCTTCGGCGGAGGATTCAGCACGATTGACAAGGTGGTCGGTTTCGTAGAACTGACCCAGGGAAACTTCGATATTACGAGCTGGCCGGGGCTTACTGGCGGTGGTCAGAAGTTTAGAGTCCGACTGCAATACGGCTCGGAACGAAAGGATTTCCTTCTGGCATTAACCGAGCCGTACTTCCTTGACCGCAGGCTGTCGCTCGGTGGCCAGCTTTTTTTTAACGAGGCAGACTACTTGAGCTCGGAATATAACCAGCGCAATTACGGGTTCTCGATCGAAGCACGCAAACCGATCAACCAATTCACGTACGCGACCTTGGGGTACCGCCTGCAAAACGTGGAGATTTTCGATGTAAGCTCAAACGCGTCCCTGCAGATCCAGGAAGCAAAGGGCTCGACGGTGGAGAGTCAGATCTTCACCAGTGTCGTATTTGACCGGCGTGACAGCCCCGTCATCACGCGGACTGGGCAGAGCGTGAGGTTTTCGCCCTATGTTGCGGGCGGTTTTCTCGGAGGCGATGTGCAGATCTACGGATTCGACCTCGAGGGTTCTCAATATTTCCATCTTCCCTGGGACATGATCCTGCTCATCAACGGTGAAATCGCGACTGTCAGTGTTTGGGATCAGCCGGAAACGCATACCGTTCTGGTGTCCCCGACTCCTGCGCCGAGTCCATCACCATCATCGTCTTCCGCGATTCCCGTCGAGATTTCCAATGTGCCGATTTATGAAAGGCTTTATCTCGGCGGCGCAAACAACCTGCGCGGGTTTCCCTTCCGCGAAGTTGGGCCGAAAGATCAGTTCGGTGAACCAATCGGTGGCAATTCCATGGCGCGCGCAACCATCGAACTTACCTTCCCAATTATCGAAAAGGCGCGCGGCGCAATCTTTTATGACACGGGTTTCGTCAATAGTGAGTCGTGGTCGTTTGGCTTCAGTCACCTCGCCTCCGACGTCGGCGTTGGACTTCGACTTGATCTGCCGATCGGGCCGCTGCGGATTGACTACGGATACCCGCTCCAGCGTGATGGGTACAACGGTGACGGCAAATTTAACTTCAGCGTTGGTTATCAATTTTGAACGAATATAAATAGTTGCAGTCTAACGCGGTTCCGAGCACCGTTATCTCTGTCTTATGAAAAGGTTTCTCTCTACAGTCCTCGTTTCAGCGCTCGCCTTTCCGATCGCGGCTTTCGCACAGGGCGCGCCGAAAATCGGAACTGTCGATATGCAGCGCGCGTTCAAGGAATACAACAAGACCAAGGACGCGGAAGCGAAAATCAATGATGCCAAGAATGCCGCCAAGAAAGAATACGATGATCGGGCGGAGGCCTACAAGAAGGCGCTTGATGAAATTAATAGTCTGAACAAGCAGCTCGATGCTCCCGCCTTGACTGCCGAAGCCAAGACACAAAAAGCCAAGGAACGCGATGACAAGATCGCAAATATCAAGAAAATGGAGCGCGAGATCAACGATTTCAGTCAAACCCGCGAACGACAGCTGCAGGAACAGTTGATGCGGATGCGAGAAGGGATCGTGAAGGAAATCACCGATGTCGTAGTGGAAAAGGTTAAAACCAACAATATGGACTTCGTGTTTGACAAATCGGGCGTGAGCCTGAACGGCGTTCCTATTGTGATGTACGCCCCTGCCAACGTTGATTTCACTAACGATATTATCGCCGTACTAAATAAACCGGGTCGCAGCACAGCAGCTGCAACCCAAAAGACCGCGGCCAGTCCATCCCCGACGCCAGCAAGAGCCATCAAACCGTAGTTTAATTTCTATAACTTGAAATACACGCGGGCCAAACTCGCGTGTATTTTTTCGTACAGGTGAAAGGCGGGCGCACACCTCAGCGGGAAGCGATTTGGGAGCAGTTGCAAACCGCGGAAATGTCCGTTCGAAACATGGTTGCTCGTCGACCCAAAGGTCGATCAAACTGCTGGGCAGCCATCGTCCTTGTTGGGCTCTGCTCCAGCTCACTCGGAGCCGATTGGCAGTCAACGCTCACGAGTGAGCCGCCCGGAAATTTTCCCGCACTTCGGCCCCTTCATGCAAGCTACCGTTTCGGATGGGCCGGGCTGACCGCGGCTACCGGAGAGTTCCACTTTACAGCGCCATCCCAAGACAAGTTTCAGCTTGAAGGAACGGGGCAAACGATCGGCTTTGTCCGCGCCTTATGGAAACTAGATGCCAATTTCCGTGCCGTGGCCGATTCCCAAACACTGCGTCCAATTGAGAGCCAGCAAACGGAGAATTATCGAAAGAAGAAGCTCGTCACTCGTCTTACGTTCACAAATAAGGGTGTAACTGGCGCGCGAACAGAGAACCGGGGCGAATCTACCGCCACTAAGACTCGCAAATTTAATTTTACCAATCTATTCGACCTGCATTCGGCCATGCTTTATCTGCGGAGTCAGCCACTCACCGACAGCAGCGTTCACCGCGTCGTCGTCTATGCCTCAACCAACGCTTATCTTACTACCGTCACTGTAATTGGCCGGGAGGAGATTTCGGTGCGCACCGGCATTTACAAGGCCATCAAAGCTGATTTACGACTTGACCGAGTTGGCAAGCATCTCGAGTTGGAGCCGCATCGGAAATTCCGTCGTGCCACAATCTGGGTGTCAGACGACCGCGACCGAATTCTGCTTCGCATTGAAGCACAGATTTTTGTTGGCACAGTTTTTGCCGAGCTGCAGTCAGTGCGCTTCGACGGGGCACGATATTGATGCCGTTGTGGCTGCGATTCCCACCGGACTCCAAGTTTGGAGCTCTATTCCGGAAAGTCCCCATCGCGGATGGGCGGGCCGGGCCGAGGACGCATCCGTTTGCGCAATGGGTCGTAGACGGGTTCGCGTGGCCGCGGCAATAATCGGAGTGCGGCAAGCGTTTGGAGATCGAGCCTGCCTGTGATAGGAAGACGCGTCCGCGCTTGATAGGCGCGCACCGACAACTCCATTACCGAGCCATAGACGCCGTCGATCTCCCCTCGGTAAAGCCCGCGCCGGGCCAGCGCGATTTGTGCCGAGACAACCACGTTGTGTTGCACATCAGGCGGAGCACCCTCGTAGGGAGTTCGGGCAAAGAGTCCTCCCGGTCGCACGCCCGGCGCCACCGGATTGGATGGATAGATCTGCCGATCTGGTGGCGCGCTGGAAAAAGGTTGTTCCGTGGGAGGAGTTACCCCCGCCGCTTCGCTGGAAGATTGATCACGGAGATCAGGTAAACCACGGCTGGGCGGCGAGGGGGCAGTCTTTGCTACCGGTCGCGCAGGTGCGGAAGAATCAAGTCCAAGTGAACGTAGCGTCTCGCTATTGAGTTCACCGTTCACCTGAAGGCCATTGCGAATTTGATAGCGACGAATCGCGGCCGTCAAATTTGCGTTCGCTTCTCCGGTGATCTCGCCATAATAAAAGCCCTGATCTTTCAGGGCCTGTTGCACGCTTTCGATCCTTTGATCTGCTCGCATAAGCGCAACCGATCCGAGAAAAATCAGCGCGGCCGCTTTGGCTTTCATCTCGACTTTATTTTGACGCCCACACTTTGGGCTTATTCAGCGCTCTCCGGGATTCGTTACCGCCAGCGGTGATTCGCGCTCTTTTACTGCGTCGCGATAACGCACAATTCCGTCGGCGACGGCTGCGGCAATCTCCTCGCGATATTGCTCGCTTGCCAGCTTGGAAATGTCCTCTTGGTTGGTGAGAAATCCTCCTTCGACCAGAGCGGCTGGAGAAGCCACGTTGGCGATCACAAAAAATTGTTTGGGCTTTGTCCCGCGATCAGCGGCCCGTGTCCGCGCGACCAGCGCTTCCTGAATAAATCCGGCAAGGTTTTGACTTGCAGAATTGGGCGATTCGGAAAGCGCTCCCCACAAGAAAGGCAGCCACGAAGCCACAGATGAGCCTGCCGTAATCTGCTGGGCGGCATAATAGGTTTCCATCCCACTCGAAACCGGCTGGTTATCTTCGTTAAAATGAATGCTGACAAAAATGGAATTGGTCACCCGGTTGGCGAAGGCCGCACGGTCAGCCAGCGAGACATAGGTGTCTCCCATGCGCGTCATTAGCGTTGCGATCCCTTCTGCCTCCAACAATCGATCGATTCGCCGCGCTACATCCAGAGTCAGGTCTTTTTCAAGGACGGCGCCACACATCGCGCCGGAGTCTTGTCCGCCGTGGCCAGGATCGAGAACAACCACTGTAAACGGCCTGGATGTTGGGGCGGGCTGCGCCGTTGTCGATCTCTTGGCGGATTCCGGTCCCGGCGCCCGCTGCATCCAGACGAAGGATGCGATCATCAAGACGACGCCGAGCAACGCCAGTATGTTCCGGGTCGTTTGTTTTGTGGGTGATCTCCGGGCGAACATTTCTCCGCATAGTTTAATCGTTAATCAAAGAGCGTAATTCGATATCGAATAACGAACGATAACGAATTGTCCTGCCGGCATCGCGCTCGAGCACTCCTGCTTCGATTCCAGTATTGGAAAGCTGTTCCTGCCGATGTTTCGTGATGGCATCGCGCTCTGGCAGTTCCTTTGCGTCGTTTGTCTGCAACGTCATATGACCGATCGTCCATGCGTCGAGCGCGGTTTTCAGCGCGGTTTCGAAA
>JBKOWV010000086.1:0-11559 GCA_046724585.1 Verrucomicrobiota bacterium | reverse complement strand
GCCGGGAGGCAAACCACCACCCGAGCGCGCCGATCGGAATGATAAACAAGAGCAGGCTCCAGGTGTAACCGAGCGGCGTCGGATTGTCGGAGCTCGGTTGTAAGACGGCGGGATGCGCCACGGTACGCAACGTCAACGTTGCTGCGATAATCAGCAGGGCGGCGATTGCGAGGACCACTTGAAATGGCTTTCGCCATTCACGGCTGTCCATCGGTAGAACGGCTAAGAAGCCCAGATTACGCGCGAGGAAAGAAATGCGGAACTCGAAAGTTTGGCGCGCTTGCCTTGGGATCCTGTAGCGACACTCCGGGCAAGCGCGCCGGACAACGGGATCCGCTAGTCGGCGCGTAGTTTCTCAGCACAGGCACGCACAGATGCGGAATCGCTGACGCTGATCACCTCCACGCCTTTACTGATGCGCCGCAGCAAACCAGCCAGGACATTCCCCGGACCGAGCTCGACGAAAAAATTGCAATCGCATTTTTCCAGCAGTGTTTCCATGCAATCGACCCAGCGGACGGTTGCCGTAACTTGATCTTGCAAAGTGCGTCGAATTTCTGGGAGGGTCTTAACTTCTTCGCCAGTTACATTGCTGATCACCGGGAATCTCGGCGGCCGCATTTCGATGTCCAAAAGCTCCACCCCGAGCTTCTCGTAAGCGCCCCGCATGAGTCTCGAGTGATACGCGCCGCCGACATTAAGCAAAGCGGCGCGGCCAATTCCATATTCCTTCGCCACACCAATTGCGGCCTCAACTTTGGCCAGTTCGCCCGAGACTACGATTTGCCCCGGGGCGTTAATGTTCGCAACATCAATATCTTCATCCGCGGCTAATTGACGAACCTCGTTTTCGAGCCCGCCGATCATCGCCGCCATTCCGCCGACGGTTGCGGCGCACTGCTCGTCCATTAATTCCCCGCGTTTTTGCACAAGTTTCAAGCCCGCCTCGAAATCAAAAGTTCCCGCGGCGGCATGCGCCGTCATTTCGCCTAACGACAAGCCGGCGGCCCCTCCGACCGGAAATTCACCCGCCGCTTCGTGTAACGCGGCAAGTGCGGCGAGACCGTGAACAAAGAGGGCAGGCTGACAATTTGCTGTCTTCGTCAATTCTTCGATCGGGCCGTTCCATGCAATGTCGCTCAATTTGCGCTCAAGAACGTCATCCGCTTCCTGAAACAAGTCGGCTGCCGCAGGAAACTGCTCCGTCAGGTCGCGCCCCATCCCGACGCTTTGAGCGCCTTGCCCCGCAAACAGCAGCCCGATCTTTTTGGTCATCACACCTACCTAATCGGGTTTCATCAGATGCGCGAGCGCGTTTCCGATCTCTGGGGAGCACGTTGGCTAGAATTGCCGGATTTTTGTCCGACCACGGCCAGCTACAACTGTGATAAGCTGCGTCATATGAAGAGGATAAAAAAGCTTGACTTAGTTAAAAAAACGTGAGCAGTCTTAAAATATGAGCACACAGCGTTCGCAGAAAGCGGTATCGGGTTCCGCGCGATGCGGAACAGTCATTGCAGTTTTATTAATGTTGCCATTCGTCTTCGCCAAAGCGGAATGGATCGAAAAGCCCAAGCCTGGGTTTCCATTGAACGTATTCCATCAGGGCATGGAGGGCTCGGTCGTCCTATCTTTGACTCTGAATCAGGATGGCCGAGTGACCAGCTCGCGAGTGATCAGAAGCAGCGGATACGCCACGCTCGATCGATTGGCCGTCGAGGCATCGATGCGGTGGCGTCTTGCGCCGCGTTTAGTGGTTCCGACCGATTTAACAGCAGGCCGGCTCCACCTGGTTAAATTCAGGCAGTCACATTCCGGTTACGCGAAGGCGCTCGTTCCAGGCTCTTCCCCTTTGTGGGCAGAGAGCCGACGCGGCCTCTGAGCGGAAGCATCGCGCAGACAGTCCAGTGGACGATAATTTCGTCCATGCAAGATTATTGCGCGCGTCGCGCGCGGGCGTGACCGGGTGAGTGTGGAAATTCCGCTGCAGTCACGCCTTCGAAAATCCGCTGAGGACAGCGAACACTACAGTTTTACGCTTGCGGTTGCCGATTGACTCGCCAGCGTAAATGTGATGCCTGGTCTTTTAAACATTGTAACGTTTGAACCCTTTTTAACTTTTCTTTCATGCCTTTCACGACGCGCGAGATTGAATCACCCGATCCGGTGACGCGAGTCGTCGCGGGCGATGCGAAGTTGCGCCATCCCGAGGATGACATTGGCGAAAGGATGGTGCTCAATATGGGGCCGTCGCATCCGGCCACGCACGGCGTCCTCCGGCTGGTACTCGAACTCGACGGCGAAATCATCACCAAGGCAGCGCCGGACATCGGTTTTCTGCATCGCGGGGATGAAAAAATCGCCGAGAACATGCAATACAACCAATTCGTGCCTTACACCGATCGGCTCGATTATCTCGCGCCGCTTTCGAACAATGTCGCCTATGCCCTCGCCGTCGAGAAATTAATGGGCTGGGAAATCCCGCCGCGCGGAAAAGCGATTCGGACCATTTGCTGCGAAACGTCTCGGATTTCGTCACATTTGATGGGCATCGGCGCGATGGCTCTCGATCTGGGCGCGATGACGGTCTTTCTCTACACGTTCACGGAACGCGAAAAACTTTACAATCTGTTTGAGCTGCTGACGGGCGCGCGTTTCACCACTTCCTACACGCGGGTGGGCGGACAGATTCGTGATCTTCCCGAGAATTTCATCCCGCAGCTAGGACAGTTCCTCGACGAATTTATCCCGAGCCTCGATGAATGCGATAAATTGCTCACGCGCAATCGCATCTTTGTCGATCGAACCAAGGATATCGCCATCATCCCAAAGGACCGCGCGATTGCCTATGCGCTCTCCGGCCCGAATTTGCGCGGCAGCGGGATCGAACACGATCTGCGACGCAAACACCCCTATCTGGATTACGATCAGTACGATTTCGATGTCGTAATCGGCAGCGCGGGGGATTGTTACGATCGCTACCTGGTGCGGATCGAGGAAATGCGCCAGAGCGTCCGGATCCTGCGCCAAGTGATCGATAAATTGCCTGGCGGGCCAATCAACGTCGCAGATTGGAAAAACATGACCCCACCAAAATCGCGGGTGATGACGAAGATGGAAGAGTTAATCCATCATTTCATTGTCGTAACGGAAGGATTGGACGCGCCACCGGGCGAAATTTATTTCGGGGCGGAAAATCCGAAGGGGGAGCTTGGCTTTTACATCAAGAGCAAGGGGGGCGGCGTCCCCTATCGGCTAAAGATTCGCGCGCCATCGTTCGTCAATCTCAGTATTCTGTCCGAACTTTTGCCCGGTTGCATGGTGAGTGACGTGCCGGCTGTGCTGGGTAGTCTGGACTTTGTCATGGGCGAATGCGACAGATGAACATGCCGATCTTGAAATCAATCTCCCGGCTATTGCTCTTGCTCTTGCTCGCGCTGGCCGTTTCCTGCACTCCAGGAAAGCGAATCACGAAAGCGAACGTCGATCAGGTGACGGAAGGGATGTCGAAGAAACAGGTGGAATCGATCCTGGGCCCGCCCACTTCTATTAACAATGAGGATTTCGTTATCATGAAAAGAACGACCTACGTCTACCGGCAAGGGAAGGACACGGTGACGATCGTTTTTAAAGACGACAAAGTGCAGGCAAAAGACAGCACCTTGGCCCGCTAATCCGCCGCTTCTCGTGGACTCGACGAGCAAAAAGGTTCCCGCCGAGTTGGAGCGGAAAATAGACGAGGCGATCGGGCACTACCCGGAGGAACACCGGCGAAGCGCAGCCATGCCGCTGCTCCATTTGTGGCAGGAGCAATTCGGATTTATCAGCGACGACGGCGTGCTCTGGATCGCTGCGAAACTTGGCCTGCAGCCGATCAATATTCTCGAGCTGGTGACGTTTTACCCGATGTTTCGCCAGACGCCTCCGGGAAAAACGCATATCCGCGTCTGCCGCACACTTAGTTGCGCTACGGCCGGCAGCTATCGGCTAATGGAGAATTTATGTGCGGCGGCCGGAATTGAACGGCGGCACCATGGCGATGGAATGCACAATCCCATTTCGGTCAGCGCCGATGGAAAGTACAGCGTCGAGTTTGTCGAATGTCTGGCGAGCTGTGGCACCGCGCCGGTCTGCATGATCAGCGAAGAGCTGCGCGAAAACGTCGATGTAACATCGATTGCCGACCTTCTGCGAAATCAAACATCAAACATCAAATCCGCCCGTGGACGGATTCGCCGTGGCGAACATCAAACATCTCCTCATCCCCTCGAGCATCGCCTGATCTTCAAAAACATCGGACGCGAAGACTGGACGACAGACATCGACTGCTATCTTCGGGATGGCGGTTACGAACAACTGAAGCAAGCGCTGACGATGTCGCGCTCCGAGATTGTCGATAAAGTCAAAAATTCCGGCCTGCGTGGTCGCGGTGGGGCCGGCTTTCCCTGTGGCGTTAAGTGGAGCTTCATCAAGACCGATGAGAAAAAGCCGGTCTATCTGATCTGCAACGCTGACGAATCTGAACCGGGCACGTTCAAAGACCGCTACATCATTCACGAAGACCCGCATCAACTGCTGGAAGGCATCTTGATCTCTTGTTTCGCTCTGAATGCCCGCACGGCATATATTTACATAAGAGGTGAATTTCCGGAAGGCGCGAGAATTCTCGAACGTGCGTTCGAAGAAGCACGCCAACACAATTTCCTTGGACGCAACGTTCTCGGATCCGGATTCGATGTTGAGATTTACGTCCATCGAGGCGCTGGCGCTTACATTTGCGGCGAAGAAACAGGCTTGATCGAGTCGCTCGAAGGCAAACGGGGTTATCCCCGGATCAAACCACCCTATTTCCCAGCTGTGCTCGGACTCTACATGTGCCCCACAATTGTGAACAACGTCGAGACGCTTTGTCACGTGAAACACATTATCGCGATGGGCGGCGCCAACTATGCGCAACTCGGTCGCCCAAACAATACCGGCACCAGAATCGTCTGCGTCAGTGGCGACGTGCAGCGACCTGGCTATTTCGAAATCGAAGTAGGCGCAGTGACCATGGGTCAATTGATCTACGAAATGGCCGGCGGACCAAAACCGGGACGAAAATTGAAGGCGATCATTCCCGGTGGAAGCTCTGCCAAGGTTTTGCGGGCCGATGAACGCTTCAAGCTTAAGCAGAAGCAACTCGATGGATCGACAATCGAGCGCGAAATGTCGATCGATGAAATCCCAATGGATTTCGACTCGCTCGCCGCGGCCGGCTCGATGGCTGGTTCCGGCGGCGTGATCGTGCTCGATGATTCCCGCGACATGGTTTGGGCGCTCAATAACATCAATGAGTTCTATGCGCATGAGAGTTGCGGGCAATGCACGCCGTGTCGGGAAGGTTCGCTTTGGATGCAAAAAATAACCGAGCGCATGCTGCGCGGCGGTGGTGTCACCGAGGATCCAAAGACGCTCAAAACTATCGGCGACAATATTGCCGGGCGCACGATTTGCGCGTTTGGGGAAGCTTGCGCGTGGCCGACGCAGAGTTTTGTCGAAAAATTTCCAGAAGAGTTCGCGACTCGTGCGCAGAAACCTGTGCCACCACCGCTTCCTCCTGAATACACTCCGGAAGAACTGATCGAAGAGGAGTCCATTCCAACAGTTCCCATGGCACACGATCCCGGCTGGGAAAAAGCCGGCGCTGCCGGAACGATTTAGATTATGGCTGAAGAAAGCAGGAACTCAGGAAATCAATTGAGGGACTCCGAAATCACGGACGCGATAATTGCCGCAGCGATTGCGGTACATCGTGAACTCGGCCCTGGATTTCTGGAATCGATTTACGAACAGGCGCTGGCGGTAGAGTTTGCGTTAGGCGGAATTGCTTTCATTCGTCAGAAACCAATTCCGCTTTTCTATCGTGATCATCAGATTGGCGAACAGCGGCTCGATTTTGCTGATGAAAACAAAATCATCGTCGAGCTGAAGCGCGTTCGTCGCGAACGAGGCTTCGAGAAAGTTAATTTACGCTTTAAGAAGTTTCCTGCGCTCCTGCTTTCCTGAGATATGCCTAATCCGACTGCACCGCTGTTCAATGTCCAGATTGATGGCGTGTGGCATCAGTTCCCAAAAGGCACGCGCCTGATTGAGGCGTGCGAACAAGCCCGCAGTTATGTGCCCCGCTACTGTTATCACAAGAAGCTCAGTTCCCCGGGCAATTGCCGAATGTGCTTGATCGAAATGGGATTCCCAAGGCTCGGTCCCGATCGTAAAGCGGAACTGGGCGCTGACGGTAAACCGCTGATCAACTGGTTGCCGCGTCCGCAAATTTCTTGTGCCCAGGACGTCGCCGAAGGGATAGGCGTGCGCACAAATTCGCCGCTGGTGAAGGAATGCCAGCGCGGCGTGATGGAATTCCTCCTTATTAATCACCCGCTCGATTGTCCCATCTGCGACCAGGCCGGCGAATGCCGCTTGCAGGAATTCAGCGTCGATTATGGCACGAGCCAGTCCCGTTTTCTCGAGAACAAAGTGAAGAAGCCAAAGAACGTCGTGCTCGGGCCGCGCGTCACGCTCGATGATGAACGCTGCATTCTGTGTTCGCGCTGTATTCGTTTCTGCCAGGAGATTGCGCATGACGACGTGCTCGGATTCGTCGATCGGGGGAGTTACACGGTGCTGACGGCGCATCCCGACAAGCGTTTGGAGAATAATTATTCTCTCAACACGGTCGATATTTGCCCGGTAGGCGCGCTTACCTCGACCGATTTTCGTTTCAAGATGCGTGTGTGGTTTTTGAAGGAAACAAAAAGTATCTGCACAAGCTGCGCGACCGGCTGCAACACAGTTATCGGCACACGCGAAGATGTTATCTACCGACAGACGCCACGCGAGAACGATGCAGTTAATTCCTGCTGGATGTGCGATTACGGCCGGCTCAACTTCAAGTATCTCGAAGCTGAGAACCGCCTGCTCGAGCCGCAGATTCGTTTCAACGGAAAGCTCGTTGGCGCAGATTGGCCGACGGCGATTGCCCAGACGGCGCTTCAGTTAAAACAGTTTTCGGGCTCTGAAATTGCGATCGTCGCCTCTGGGCGCATGACGAACGAGGAACTTTGGCTCACGTTGCAACTGGCGAAGTCGTTAGGCGTGCAGTGGATCGACATCGTCCCCCGGCGCGAGCCGGGCGACGACATCCTCCTCAGTAAAGACCGCAACCCAAACACAAACGGGGCGCGACTCATTCTTGGATCGACCTCCGAACCGGGCGCGAACTTGCTGGCGATTGCCGAGGCTGCGAAGTCCAGGCGAATCAAAGCGCTGGCGATTTTGGGAGAAAATCCGATGCATTTGGGCATACCCGTTGCAGAACTCGCACAGCTTCCCGCGTTCATCGTGATGGATATTTTGTCGAATGAAGCGACTGAACAAGCGACCGCCGTTCTTCCCGCGTGTGGTTTTGCCGAAAAACGTGGCTCGATGATCAACGGGAAAGGACGATTGCAGCGATTGAATCGCGCTGTGCGTCCGCCTGGCAACGCGCGCGATGATTGGGAAATTTTGCGCGACTTGCTTCAAGAAGTTGGCGGAGGCGACTCGCTTTCCTCTATCGACTATGTTTTTCGCCGGATCAGCGAGTCAGTTCCGCAATTCGCCGGGCTAACCTTGAGTAAAATCGGTGACCTCGGCGTGCACATCCTGAAGATGGAAGAATTGCCGCCAACGCATCCCCGTGACGAAGAAAGAATCGAACAGGCAGTTGCGATCCAGGCGAGACGCCGCGCCGTCCGGCGAACATCCTCATAACACCGTGAGTTGGCTTCGCCGTCGCAGACATCGTAGTAGCGAAGCAAAGAGATCTTCTCGCCACCGGCGCCAACCTGTGCCCCGATCCTCTGAGCACGGTGGACACTGCGCTGCGGTCTGGTCGGCAATTGACGTCGCAGAGTAGCTCGGCGTTGTAAATCCGCAGCTGTTGCTGCAGAGTCGAGTGGCAAGATCGCGATGGATTCATTTTTCATCATTACGTCGCTGCTGAAGATCGTCGGGATTCTGTTCGTCGTGATTCTCCCGATGGTGTCTTACAGCGTCTACGCCGAGCGGCGCGTGAGCGCGTTCATTCAAGATCGACTGGGACCCAATCGCGTCGGGCCTGCGGGCCTCTTTCAACCAATTGCGGACATGTTCAAACTGCTCCTGAAAGAGGATTTCACCCCGCGGAACGTGAACACCTTTTACTATTGGCTGGCGCCATGTCTGGCGATGATGCCAGCGATTATCACTATCGCAGTCGTTCCGTTTGGCAGCACCCTTTTCGGTGTTCCAATGGTGATTGCCGACGTGAACGTGGGTATTCTCTTCGTCTTCGCTATCGCGTCGCTCGGCGTTTATGGGATCGTGATTGCCGGCTGGGCGTCGAATTCCAAATATCCGTTTCTCGGCGGCATTCGTTCGAGCTCGCAAATGATTTCTTACGAACTTTCGCTTGGACTTGCGGTCATCCCGGTTTTTATGCTTGTCGGTAACCTGCGGCTAACCAGCGTCGTGCATTATCAAATCGAACACGGTTGGTTTATCGCACCATTCGTCGGTGACTGGCTGAACCCGTGGAAATGGTTGCTTGCCGTTCCCATGATTATTTCGTGCGTCGTTTTCGTGATCGCAATTTTCGCAGAGACCAATCGACTGCCCTTCGATTTGCCCGAAGCCGAACAGGAACTAGCCGGCGGCTATCACACTGAATATTCGTCGATGAAATTCGCGCTTTTTTTTCTCGGCGAATACGCAGCCATGATCACCGGGTCAGCTATCATCGCGACGTTGTTTCTTGGCGGCTGGCATTTTCCGGGCGTCCCCGACGGATCGCATGGCTGGATTTTCGGTCTCATCAATATTGCGGTCTTCTTCGCAAAGGTCGCCGCGTTAATCTTTATGTTCATGTGGGTCCGCTGGACGCTGCCGCGTTTCCGCTGGGACCAACTCATGCGCCTCGGCTGGCTTTTCTTTTTTGAGATCGCGCTCGTAAACATCTTTATCGTTGCAGCCATCATGGCGTATCTGCCAAACAACTGACGAAATCCGAATGACGAAGCGGCAAGCAAATCCAAAAGGCGAACCCCAAATGACGGCTACTTGGGGGGCCTGCCCTCGTTATTCGTGCTTCGTCGTTTATTTGTCATTCGTTATTCGGATTTCGGATTTCTAATCATGGCAATTACCGTCCCACGACCGAAGCTCAACTGGCGGGAGCGTATGTATCTACCTGCCATCGTCGCAGGCCTTGCCATTACCATTAAGCATTTCAAGAACATGCTTCTCGGGCGCACCAAGGTCACGATGCAATATCCCGACCAAAAATGGGACAGCAGCCTGCCGGACTATTACCGAGGTGCGCCCGCGCTCGTGCGCGATGAGGATGGGCGCGTCCGGTGCGTTGCGTGTCAGCTATGCGAATTCATCTGTCCTCCGCGCGCGATCAAGATTATTCCCGGCGAAATCCCTTCGACCGATCGCTTCGCCAAAGTCGAAAAGTATCCCGAGGAATTCGATATCGACATGATCCGCTGCATTTTCTGCGGGATGTGTGAGGAGGTTTGTCCCGAGCAGGCGATCTTTCTGCGTAAGGATTACGCGATTACCGGATTCACGCGCGCCGACATGATTCATGACAAGGAGAAACTTCTCGAAATCGGCGGCGTAATTCACGGCGTCGTTCTGAAATGGAATGAGAAAAAGTGAAGCCACTGATTGACATAAATAATCACGGACTTTTCAGATTCCGATTTTACATCTGTGTTTGATCCGTGTTCATCTGTGGCCTGAAAGAATGTCGCCGTTCCTGTTCTGGTTTTTCGCATTGATGATGCTGGTCTTCGGCATCGCTGTCGTCGTCAACCGCAATCCGGTGGCGAGCGCGCTGAGTCTGGTCGTTTCGTTTCTCGGTCTCGCCGCGCTCTTCATGACGCTCGATGCCTATTTCATCGGGATCATTCAGGTGCTGGTTTATGCGGGCGCGGTGATGGTGCTTTTTCTTTTCATCATCATGCTTCTCGATCTTCGCGCGGAAGCAAAACGCCAGATCAACTGGCTGGGCTCGGTCGGTGCAATCACCGTCGCAGTCGTTTTGGTCCTCCAGATTTTTTACGTTGTCGACCACTTCAAATCCGCTGGTCAGCCTTTCCCACCTCTCGCCCGATCGACGACCGACGACGTTCGCAATATCGGCGCGATGCTTTTCAGTAATTACAATCTACCGTTTCAAATCATCGGCGTTCTTGTGCTGGTAGCGACGATTGGAGTGGTCCTTTTGAGCAGACGCGAGCCTCGATAGCATGGTAACGCTCGGCGATTATCTCATCGTAAGCGGGGTGCTCTTCGCGATCGGCTTCGCGGGCGTCATGTTGCGCCGCAATGTCATCATTATTCTGATGTCGCTGGAGCTCATGTTGAACGCGGCAAATCTGTCGCTGGTCGCGTTTTCAAGATTTCGCGTTCAACCAACCGGCATGCCCGATTACAACGCGCAGGTCTTGGTTTTCTTTGTCATCACAGTCGCGGCGGCTGAAGTCGCGGTTGGCCTGGCGATCCTAGTCGCTCTATTCCGCGCGCGCCAAACCACTGATGTGAAAGACATCAGCAGCCTGAAATTTTGAGCGCGCTAATCCAATGAATTCAATCTTGCCGTGGATTACCCTTCTCGCGCCGCTGTCTAGCGCATTAGTGATCACGCTATTCACGCTTCGATGGAAAGCGTTGAGCAGCTTTATTTCGGTTGCCGCTGTGCTCGTGAGCTTCGTCTGCAGTTGTTTGATCTTTTCTCAGTCAGGTATCTCTGCACCAGAATCCACCTGGATCGAGATCAGCGGCGTCTTCAAAGTCCCGTTTGGTTTCGTGTTGGACAGTCTCAGCAAGACGATGCTCCTCGTGGTCTCGGGCGTGGGATCTCTGATCCATATTTATTCGCTGGGCTACATGCGGGATGACGAAGGCAAGTCTCGCTATTTCGCAGCACTGTCCCTCTTTATGTTCGCGATGCTCGGCATCGTTCTGGCCAACAATTTCGTGATGCTGTTTGTCTTTTGGGAGTTGGTCGGCTTTACCTCGTATGTTCTGATCGGCCACTGGTTTTACCGCGACGCCGCGGCGGAGGCGGCTAAAAAAGCGTTCATTACGACTCGAGTCGGCGATTTCGGATTCATGCTTGGGATCTTGATGGTCTGGATGGCGACCGGCTCGGTTATCTTCAGCGAGATCGCACCGCGATTGCCGGCGCTGACGAGTCATCCCGCGTTTCTGACGATTGCCGCACTTCTGATTTTCTGCGGAGCGGTTGGCAAATCCGCGCAGTTTCCGCTGCATGTTTGGTTGCCGGATGCAATGGAAGGCCCCACCCCAATCTCTGCGTTGATTCACGCCGCTACGATGGTGGCGGCGGGCGTTTACATGCTCGTCCGAGTCGCATTCATCATTCAGGCTTCGCCGACCGCGCTTCTGGTCATCGCTTGGATCGGCACGATCACCGCTGTGCTGGCTGCTCTGATTGCCACCCAGCAAGACGACATCAAACGTATTTTG
>JBKOWV010000041.1:0-23312 GCA_046724585.1 Verrucomicrobiota bacterium | reverse complement strand
CATTTTACGCTGCCCCGTCGAGGAGATAAAGATCGACAATCACACCTCGCGAGGTGTGGCGGCGCCTGTTCGCTAAGATCTTCCTACGGTTTGAGTGATGCACGTTTACGAAGTGCGACCGCGCAAAGATCATCGCGGCGTCGATCTAATCTCCGATGCGCTGCCATTCGGCCGCTTCCGCCCGGGACGCGTGGAACCGCTCCCAACCCCAGAATCGGATTATTCGTGGCCAAAAAACTCGACGCAGGAATTTCCTTGACGTTGACCGGCGCGCTCCAATCTCCCGCCGCAGGTTCGGCCGTACTTGCCTAACAGTGAGTCCATCAGGATGCGATCGTCCATCCAGAGAGCGTCACAGGCCGTCATCGAGCCGTTGTAACAGGCCAGGACTGTGTCGTCGTATTCGCTGCCCAACGGTGGCTCACCGGGCGCGGGCAGTTCGTCGGCCGACGCGGGATTGGTTGCCAAGATAAACACTGCCGCAAAGCAGGCGAGCAATAGGGCGATGGGAGGCAACAGAGTTGTCGCTTTGAATTGGATCACTGGATTCATGGTTCTTCCTTTCTTTTCCTCGCTGAGTTGGATTCTGCGATTGCAGGTCTGGAGGAGGCGAAGAACTTGGCAGGGAAACTCCTCCGCCTGATTCAGATCCGTCTAATGACGTCGAGTTTTAAAAAATCTCGCCAGCCAGTCAAACCAATTCGCCGCAAGCGCGAATCGCAGATTCGAGTTCCACAAAAGCAGTCAACTTTTCATCCGCGTGCACAATGAAACGCTTTCCGTCGTCGCGATGCGCGTCTGCAATCCAGATGGTTCGCCCGTTGGAATCAATCGCCGAGACGCAGCCTTGTGGATGTTCCTTGACTACTTGCTGGTCAGCGACATTTGCTAGTCGCGGCGCTTGCGAAAGAAATCCTGCAAAATCAGAGAGCATTCATTTTGCAGAATGCCAGAAGTGATATCGCATTGATGATTTAGAGGGGGCAGTTGCAAGAGGTTAATGATGCTTCCGGCCGCACCGGCCCGCGGGTCTGCGCAGCCGAAAATGACACGGTGAATTCGCACATGAACGAGGGCACCCGCGCACATCGGGCACGGTTCCTTCGTCACGTAAAGATCGCAATCGGTCAGCCGCCAATCGCCCACGGCAGCCTCGGCCTGCGTCAACGCCAGCATTTCCGCATGCGCGGTTGCATCCTTCAGCAATTCAACCTGGTTATAGGCGCGCGAGATAATTTTTCCCGCTCGCGCGATCACTGCGCCAACCGGCACTTCGTCGGCTGCATATGCCTTTTGCGCCTGTCGTAATGCCTCACGCATGAAAGTTTCATCGCCTGGCAGATCAATCATCATTTCGTCCACGTTACAATGGTTACAAAGTTACAAAAGAGGCTCCGTTGTAACGCTGTAACTTTCGTTGACCGTATGTCCGCGCAGACTTACTCTGGCGAACTTATTCGTATGCTAAAGAAAAGTTCATTCTCAATCGTGCTCCTGTTATTTCTCTCGCTTGTCACAGCTGGCGCTGCAGAACAGGGTGTCGTCGACCACTGCGCTGCCATCATTCGCGATTTCCGTCAGATGCCGGAAAAGGGAATTCCAAGAGATGTGCTGCGACGTTCCAAAGGGCTCGCGATCATGACCGTCGTCAAAGCCGGACTTATTTTTAGCGCCAAAGGTGGCCAGGGCGTCGTGGTCGCTCGCACAGGTCGTGGCTGGTCTGGCCCATCGTTTATCGCCACCGGCGGCGCTGGATGGGGTCTTCAGATCGGCGCGCAAGTGACCGATTTCGTGATCGTTCTCAACAATGACAGCGCCGTCCAGGCATTCGCCCGTGGAGGAAACGTTACCATCGGCGCGGATGTCAGCGCCGCTGCAGGCCCGGTGGGCCGCACTGCGTCGGGCGCTGTCACACCTACGGCTGCTGTTTACACTTACAGCAAGAGCAAGGGTCTCTTCGCCGGCGTGTCCCTGGAAGGCGCAGTGATAGGAACGCAACGGCAGTCGAATTTCGACTATTACGGACGGCCTGTCAGGGCAGATGAGATTCTCGCAGGACTCGAGACCCCGCCACCCGGTGCTGCGGACCTGCGCCGCGCCCTGGCTCGCTGACACGTCGCACAGCGACGTGGCTACAGCGCTAAACGGAACGCTTGCCGAATAAATTTCTTCGGCATATTAGGGACTGCCCATGCACAACAACATCGAGTCTCACCTCGTCGAGAAACGTGTTTTCAAGCCATCAAAGGACTTCGCGAAGAGCGCGCGAATTAAAAGTCTCGAGCAATATCGGCGCATGTATCGAGAATCGATCCGGCAGCCGGCAAAATTCTGGGCGCGTGAAGCGAGTGAGCTGATCTGGCGCGGAAGATGGAAAAAGGTCCTCGAATGGAAAGCGCCGTTCGCGAAGTGGTTTGTCGGCGGCAAACTCAACATTTCGGAGAATTGTCTGGATCGGCATCTCAGCGGGGCGCGTCGGAATAAGGCGGCAATTATCTGGGAAGGCGAACCGGGCGACAAGCGTACCCTCACTTACCAGCAACTGCATCGCGAAGTTTGCCGGTTCGCGAATGTGCTGAAACGGAACAACATCAAAAAGGGCGATCGCGTCATTATTTATCTCCCGAATATTCCTGAGACCGCGATTGCCATGCTGGCCTGTACGCGGATTGGCGCAGTCCACTCAGTGGTTTTCGGTGGATTTAGTGCAGACAGCATTCGTGATCGCATTATCGACAGCGGCGCGATCGCGGTGGTCACAGCCGACGGCGCATATCGCCGAGGCGGAATTGTGCCGTTGAAGAAAAATGTCGATGACGCGCTCCGGGATGGCACGTCTATAAAGCGGGTGATCGTTTTTCGCCGCGCCGGAAACGATATTCACATGGAAGAAGGCCGCGACGTTTGGTGGCATCGGGAATTGACGTATGTCGATGCAAACTGCCCGCCCACGCCGCTCGATAGCGAGCATCCCCTTTACCTCCTTTATACTAGTGGGTCCACAGGGAAACCGAAGGGAATCTTGCATACCACCGGCGGCTATCTGGTGGGCGTTTATTCCACGACCAAGTACGTCTTCGACATTCGCGATGAAGATATCTTGTGGTGCACGGCTGATGTGGGCTGGGTCACCGGTCACAGTTACATTGTTTATGGTCCGCTCGCGAATGGCGCGACGACTGTCATGTACGAAGGCGCACCCAACTGGCCCGAGGCTGATCGGTTTTGGAAAATCGTCGAAGAATATCGGATCAACATTCTCTATACCGCTCCGACGGCGATCCGCGCATTCATTCGCTGGGGCGATGACTGGGTGGCGAAACACGATCTTTCGTCGCTCCGTCTTCTCGGCACAGTGGGCGAACCAATTAATCCGGAGGCATGGATGTGGTATCGCGAGAAGATCGGCGGCGGGCGTTGTCCAATCGTCGATACCTGGTGGCAAACCGAGACTGGTTCGATCTTGATCACGCCGCTTCCAGGGGGGATTCCGACGAAGCCTGGCAGCGCAACGCTCCCATTCTTTGGTGTCGATCCAGCCGTGGTCGATGAAAAGGGACATGAAGTCGGACCGAATGTGGGTGGCAAACTAATCATTCGCCGCCCGTGGCCGGCAATGTTGCGCACGATTTACGGCGACAAAACGCGTTATCGACAACAATACTGGAGCGAATTTAAAGGTAATTATCTCACGGGAGACGGCGCGCGCCGTGATGAAGACGGGTATTTCTGGATCGTTGGCCGGATCGATGACGTCCTGAATGTGGCTGGGCACAGGCTTGGGACATCAGAAATAGAAAGCGCGCTGGTGAGTCATCCGCGAGTCGCCGAGGCAGCCGTAGTTGGCCGGCCCGATGAATTAAAAGGTCAGAGCGTCGTCGCATTTGTGACCCTGAAAGCGGGCGTCGATGCCGCTCGTGAATTGAAAGCAGAATTGCGCGAGCACGTCGGGGCGCACATCGGCGCAATCGCGAAGCCGGACGAAGTTCGCTTCGCCGAAGCGCTGCCGAAAACGCGGAGCGGTAAGATCATGCGACGGCTGCTGAAAGAAATCGCAAGCGGCGCCAGAGTAACCGGTGATACGACCACGCTGGAGGACTTCAGCGTGCTGGCGAGATTGAGCGAGTCGGAAGAAGCTTAGCGTCGAATGACGAAGCACGAAGGAAGGCCGAAAACTGAATTGTCCGAGCGCGCCTGACAGTTTTCTTCGAGCTTCGACATTAATCGTCACTCGGATTTCGTCATTTCGCGCCATCTCTCTGATTTATTCCGGTCCGTTCGCGTGATTCGGG
The DNA here is from genome assembly GCA_046724585.1 of Verrucomicrobiota bacterium. GTDB lineage: Bacteria > Verrucomicrobiota > Verrucomicrobiia > Chthoniobacterales > UBA10450 > Udaeobacter. Next base: position 19,020 of record JBKOWV010000041.1, on the reverse strand, counting down.
AATCAGTCGTGAGTCTGCCGAAATTTCTTTTTTAGAGCCTGCATTCGTATAGCGTTAACCCGTGAGTTTCATCCGCACAGGTTTTCGCGAAATCGCCCTGAAAATCAAGCGGCAGCGGACGCGAATGGCGCTGCGTTACGAGAAACGCCTGCTCCAAAAAAGTGAAATCAATCTCGGACGCGAAGGCACCGCGCAAGCGGCCAATTTTCCGGAGCTGCGCAACGAGATCGTCGCGCTCAAGAAATTGGAGCAGGAACAAAAGGAGGTCGCGCTTCGTATCGCTCAGATCGAAGAAGGGATCAAGAGGATCGAGGAAGAACGCCAGCAAAATACGCGCGACCAACACGCGGCAATTGCAAAGCTGGAAGAGGAAAAAAAGCCGCTCCTCCAGCAACATAATCAAGCGAAGAACGCCGTTGATGTCTGTGAACGCGAGCTGGCAGGGGTGGGACGCCGCATTCAGGAAAACGAAGCGGCCGATCGCGATCTGTTGAAACAACTCTCCGACCTGCACGCGATCGATCCGCCGCCTTCTGACCTGGAGGCCCGATCAGCAAACATCAATACGCGGCGCGCGCGTCTCCCGGAAGAGCGCGCCGAACTTGTCCGGGCGCGCTTGGGCAGCGCCGACGCGGCGCGCCTTGCCAAAGAGAAGTTAATCGCGGTGGCAGGGGAACTTTCTGTCGTGGAAAAAAATATCGAGCGGGTCCGGACCGAATTTGAAGGGCGCGACCGAAAATTGAACGATAACATCCGCGCCCAGGAAGAGGCGCTTCGAGAAGCCCGTGCGCAACATCAGACAGTCGAAGAGCGAAAAAATCCCGCCTATCTGAATATCGGTCGGCATCTTGCCGCGCAGGGCATTGCCCCCCCGAACGCGCCGCATCTGCTCACCGAGACGAATCGTCACCGCGAGGCCATGGAACGACATCTGCAACACAGGGCAGAGCTGGCGTTGCTCTCAAGCCAGATCGACAAACAAGAGCTGCGGAAATTCTACTTCAGCGCCTTTTCCGTGCTCGTCCTCCTCATCATCACGTTGGTCGTGTTTTTTCAATCGCCGAGGCGGCGTGAATGGTTGCCGCAGCAAACCGAGACCATTTTGTCTATCAATACCGATCAGTTTGAACGGGCGGATCTCCCGAAGCGCTGGCGCAATGACCAGCCGGAGATTTGGCCGAAGGTCTGGCCCGGCTTAATCGGCGCGGCCGCATCAACTCCGGGATTGAGATTGCCTCGCGACGCGGTGCGCATCACTCGTGCCGTAGCCGCCGAGGGACCCGAAAAGACACGAGAATTCATCCTGGTTGAAGCCCGACGTGATGTTACCCGTGCAATTCGGACGATCGGAAGTGACAAGAGCTTTCAAAAACGCACCATCAGCGGTCTGCCAGTTTGGGATCGACCGCCGAACTTTGCTGTCGCCCGGGTCGGGCCGGCGACCCTGGCGGTTGGAACGCCAGCTGAAGTGGACGATCTGGTTTTGGTGCGGCTGGGAATGAAACCGGATCTGAAAATCACCGGCCAACTATTCGATCGTTTCCAGGCACTCGATCGCGAGAGTGCGCTGCGACTTATTTCGCGCAATCCGGCCGATCTCTCACGCGTTTTCCATCCGATCTTCGTCCCCGAACTGCTAGACGCTTCTCAATTACTAGGTCTTGCAGTGACTTTGCAAAATCCGGTAAAAGCCAGATTGCTCTTGAAAATGAGTTCGTCCAAAGATGCAGCCGAGCTTGCGCGTAATCTGCACGACAATCCACAGCGGTGGCTGCGCCTGGCGGACTCGGAATTGTTACTCTACTCTGCGCCACCGGAGATCCAAAGACAAGGCGACTTGAATTTGGAATTGCGTTTCACCATCCCGGAGGATAGCGCTCGAGTGCTGCTCGAGCGTCTCGCAAAGACAGATGGTGGCGCAGTTGTCACAACGCATTGATGACCCGCTCTGCTGTCCAGCGTTTGAAACATAGGATCGAAGTGTTCAGGCTTGTCCGGGAATTTGATTTTCATTCGACGCGCCGCTGCACAAACCTGGCAATGCTGCTTTCTGTCGCAGCCGTCATCACTGCACAATCCCTGGGAGCTGAACCGAGCAAACTTGAGCTTCTGGATATCGAGTCCGTCGATCCTTCAATCGTCATCGAGCTGCGCTACGCCAGTCGAAATAATCTCACCGGGCATGCATTGTATCCCCCGGGAACACGGGCCCTTGTCCGGCCCGAAGTCGCGCACCGTCTGGCGATTGCACAGCGGTTTCTGCGCCGGCGCGCCCATGGCCTGAAAATTTGGGACGCGTATCGCCCCCGATCGGTGCAGGTGCAACTCTGGCACGCCGCGCCCACAAATGATTACATTGCCGACCCGGAAACTGCCATTGGTTCGTTGCACACGTGGGGCGTGGCGGTTGATGCAACTCTGGTCAATTCTCGCAACCAACCCGTCATGATGCCTACCGACTTCGACGATTTCACTCCGGCCGCGATGTTAATCTACTGCGGCGCCAATCGGTATGTCCGGTCGAACCTGGCTCTATTGCAAGCAGCAATGGGAGCGGCTGGCTTTTACGGACAGCGCAGGGAGTGGTGGCATTTCATTGCGCCAGAGTGGAAGAATCACGTGCCCAATCTGGATCTGAAAGTCAGCGTGTCCGGGAAACCGTCCAAATCCAAATCGTGATCGACGCTTTACTTCGGGATTTACGGCAGCCGGAATACATTCACGTACTGATAAATCCACTGCCGATCTACGGGTTGGCAATGGGTTGGATCGGATTGATCATCGCGTTTGGCTTAAAAAGCCGGCCCGCGCAAATCGCGACTTTGTCGCTCGTACTGATTAGCTCCGTCTCGGCTTGGCCCGTCTTTGAGTTTGGCGAGCAAGGTTACGACCGCGTGCTGACGATGACGGACGAGGACGGTCATGCCTGGCTCGATGAACACATGCATCGCGCCGAACAGTTCATCTATGTTTTTTACGCGCTCGCTGTTTTGAGCGCTGCTGCCATCGCAATTCCCATCAAATGGCCAAAATCATCCGGGCCGCTCGCCATTGCCGTTCTGCTCCTCGGTGCACTGGCGATCGGGATGGGCGAACACATTGCCCGGGCCGGCGGGAAAATTCGGCATCGCGAATTTCGGAACGAACCGCCTCCGCCGATAAGGGCCGAACAGGAGCACGATTGAATTGACGTTGTAGGGCATGCGCTTCCGGGTACGCCGTAGCCATGGCAGAGGCAGCCGCTTGCCGGGTTTTTGGATCGGCAATCGAAGCGCATGCCCTACAATTTGCCGCCGTGACAACCGAGCTGGATCGCGCCGAGCGCGCTGTTGAAGAACACAGCGTTGCCCTCAAAAAGCCGCTCGGCCTGCGTGACCTCGTCCTCACGCAAATCGTCTTTGTCGTTGGCTCAAGCTGGGTGGGTACCGCCGCCAAGCTCGGTCCTTCGCATCTCTTTTTCTGGCTGCTTGCCATTTTACTTTTCTACATCCCGCAAGCCGCCGTCGTCATTTATCTGAACCGGCTCATGCCGCTTGAAGGCGGGATTTACCAATGGGCAAAGTTCGCCTTTAACGAATTCGTCGGCTTCATCGTGGCATGGAATCTCTGGCTGTTGTCGATCATGGTGATTGCCTTGGGCGGAATGTTCATCACCACAAACCTCTCCTACGCGCTTGGCGAAGCCGGTGAATGGATGCGAGATAGCAAATGGTGCGTTGCGCTCATCAGTTGCGCCCTGGTGGGCAGCCTCGGCTGGACCGGTGTTCGCGGATTAGCATTAGGCAAATGGCTCCACAACATTGGCGGGTTCGCTATGCTCCTGGCTTACGCCGCGCTGATTATTTTGCCTTTCGTTATGACCGCCCGTGGCAACCTCAGCGCATATCGCCCATTCGAAATCGCCGCGCCCACAATGTCGATCTTCTATTGCATCAACATCTTCACGAAACTGGCAGTGGGCGCGCTGAGCGGGTTCGAATACGTTGGCATTCTGGCTGGTGAAACTCGCGCACCTGCGCGCAACATCGGGCGCTCCGTTATTATCGCCGCTCCGATCATCGCGCTGATGTTCATTCTCGGAACGAGTTCGGTTCTCGCTTTTATAGGAGATAATGAAATCGATCTGATCGGACCGGTGCCGCAGACATTGAGACTCGGCCTGCATTCATTCCGCATCGCCGGCACGATCGCCTCCGTTGCGATTGTGCTGATGACGGTGCGCTCGATTTCTTCCATGAGCATTCACTTTACCGGCAGCTCCCGCCTGCCAATGGTGGCTGGCTGGGACCATCTGTTACCGGCTTGGTTTTCGCGTCTCCACGCGCGCTATAAAACGCCGATTAATTCAATCGTGTTCGTCGGCGCAATCACGCTGGTGATTGCCATATCCAGCCAGATCGGCGCGGGAATGCAGGAAGCTTTCCAACTGGTGGACAACGCCGCCAACGTTTTTTATGGAATCGTCTACGCCGTGATGTTTGCCATCCCGATCGTGGGAGCAGCGGCCATACGCGCCAAGGCGCGCGCGTGGCTGCGACTCGCAGCCATTTGCGGCTTCGTCGTCTCTTTGCTGGCCATCTTCTTCACCATCTACCCGATCATCGACGTCCCCAGTCCATTGATTTTTGCCACAAAAGTCATCGCCGTGGCTTTGACGGCGAATGCGATCGGTGTAGCAATTTTTACTATCGGTCAGAGGCGCCGCGCCGCCCAGCGAAACTCAACTGTTTAAACAGTCGAGTTTCTCAGCAATTCTCGGTTACCCAGCGCAAATACTCAGGCAATCCGTTCGCGATTGGCATAAGAATTATTTCCGGCGCGTCGTACGGATGAAGCGATCGCAACTTCTCCTGAAAAGCTATTTGTCGAGCCGGCGTCGTTTTGAAAAAAACAATTACTTCGCCCGCGGTCTCGACTTTTCCCTTCCAACGATAGATCGATTCGACAGCGGGCAAGATATTCGCGCACGCGGCGAATTTTTCGGTGACGAGTTGATTTGAAATTCGACGCGCGGTTTCAGCGTCAGGAAACGTACTAAGAGCGAGCAGAATTTTTCCTGCCATGGGGTCAGGCGAGAATGGCCGCTTCTCGCCGGCAAATCCATCCACCGCCGAGCACGACATCGCCGTTGTAAATCACGGCGGCCTGACCCGGCGTCACCGCTCTTTGCGGTTCGTGCAATCTAACACGGGCGCGCGTGTCTTCGAGCAATGTGACCGTTGCACGGGTTCCTGGATGGCTGTAGCGAATCTTCACTGTGCATTCGCGCTCGTAGTAGCCAGAATCGCCGATTCCAGCCACGGGATGCCAGTTCACGCGATCGATTTCGAATTCGTCCACGACCAAATCCTCAACATCTCCGACGATTACGCGATTTGTCCCCGGATCCAGATCGATAACGTAACGCGGCCGCGACGAACCGCCGGGCAACCCTTTGCGCTGGCCGATTGTGAAAAGCTCGATCCCATCGTGCTCGGCGATGAAATTTCCATCGACATCGTAAATTTCGCCGCGATGAAATTCCGTATCGCCGAGATGCAAACGCAGAAATGCCTTGTAATCGTTGCCGGGCACAAAGCAGATTTCCTGGCTATCGATCTTGTCGGCAACTTTCAGGCCTAACGAGTGCGCGATTTCGCGGATTTGCGATTTCGTCATTTTGCCAAGCGGCGTGAGAGCGCGCCGGAGTTGTGGCTGCCGCAGACTGAATAAAAAATAGGACTGGTCTTTGCGTAGATCGACGCCCTTTCGCAGGATGGCGCAGCCGGGGTCACCGACCCCGGCTACAGGATGCTCGATGAGCGCGTAATGGCCGGTCGCGATGTAATCGCAGCCCAATGCTACCGCTTTGCTCCAGAGATTGCCGAACTTGAGCTTTTCGTTGCACATCACGCATGGATTCGGCGTTCGCCCGGCCTGGTACTCACTAGAGAAGTAATCGATCACCAGTCGCTCGAACTGATCGGCCTCGTCGACCACGTAATGTGGAATCCCCAGCGCATGAGCAACTGCTCGTGCATCGGCTACTGCCTGCGGACCGCAACATTTGTCCTCCGCGCGCGAGATGCAATCCTGTGGCCAGACTTTCATGGTCACACCAATGACTTCGTAGCCCTGCTCACGCAGTAAATATCCGGCCACGCTGGAGTCCACCCCACCGCTCATGCCGAGTAAAACCCGTTGCTTATGTGCGTTCATTCGAATGAGCAACTTCAATCAGGAGACACACGAGTCAATGTCTCCGGGAGCACAGGCTGCCAGCCTGTGCTTTCCGGCAGGTTGCCGAAAAAAATGTCGTCGGCAAGCTGCCTGCGCTGGCGCTCCGGATAGTAAAGCGGCTAAGCTTTCGCAGCCCGGCTCACGAACGGGCTGCCGCGCAGAGTGAACCGCCACGGATAATGCGCGGAGCGTCTGATACCGATTCGCGCGTCGGCTACAACATCAACACTCATGTTTGTGTTGCGAGCAAAGCAATGCCGTGTGTCGGAGCACAAGTCCATTTCATGATGACGATCGGTAATGTCGAGCGCCTGGGTGAGTTTGCCGGGCCCTGAACAGAGACGTTTCACGTCATCGAGTTTTCGCCGTCTCTTCATCCGTTCGATTCCGCTCCGTGGCTCCAGAGCACGAATCAAAACGAAACCATTCTCCTGTCCTTTCACGAGCACGTTCAGCATCCAATGCATCCCATAATTAAAGTAAATGTAGGCTGCGCCTGCCTTGTTCCGCTCGATAAATACGCGCGTGCTCGGGCGCATGAAGGTGTGGCACGCCTCATCATTTATCGCGTTATAAGCTTCCGTCTCGACGAGAACACCGGAGCAATTTCCCCAGATCAATTCCGCGCCGATCAACTCTCGCGCGCAAATCAGAGGATCGCGTTCAAAAAAAGATGCGGGAATGATCCGACTCTCCATCTGCGCCACGCTTGAGAACCGCGTTATCAGACCGGCGGCTTACTCCGGTTCATACGGAACCGGGAGGAGAACACTGCTTTCAACCGGATCTCCATCGCGAAACGCGGGAATAAATTTTGCCCCGGTGAAATCGGTCAACGCCGTTTGGGCGAGACCAAGCAGCGGTGGTTCTTCAGAGGCAGCCTGCAGATCTTGCAAGTTCCCGGCCTCGTCAACCTTCAGCGCGAGCCGCACCAAGCCCTTTACAAACACCGGCACCCGCTCTCGTGGATAATGTAACCCGGTGAATTTCGAATCCGCACCGATGACGGGCTGTGGCCCGATAAAATCGTTCGCTGCCTTCAATTCGGCGGCTTCTTGATTTGCAAAAATATGGAGTTTCGGCTTCCCATCCACGACCGAGAAAAAGACGGTGCCATAGAACAACACCTCGATCGGTTTGTGTTCGTAAATCGCCGGAGCGAGCCGGGTCTTGTCGAGCCGCTTGCGCACTTCTTCTTCGAGTAAATCCGACCCGGGCACCGGAAGGTACGTCCTGTACCATACGACGTTGCCTGTCGTCGCGACCCGACAGCAAAACATGATTGCACCCTCCTTTTGCCCCTTCTTAAGCAAATCCTGGACATCGATCTGGTTAACCAGCGAGTCCGGCCCTGATCCCAGCACGGCGGGCCGAAAACGCGGCGCTGGAACCGCCGCTTCCGCGGGAAAAGTCGCGCCCAGGAATAAAGACGCCATGCATAAAAAAACGACTCCGCGCATAAAATCCTTACGCAACGCATCGGCCGCGTTTTGGCAAGGCGAATCTGGCGTTTACTACGCTGCAATCGCCGAGTCGCGGGCGGCCGTAATTCGATGCACCACCTTGTGGCGCCGGAAATAATCGATGAGCGCGTCCCGTGTTTGGATTGGATGCATTGTGCAGTTGACCGTTGGAATTTCAAGCAGTGCGCGCAACTTCATGAAGCGATGGCCGGCGCTGCATGAGTCGAAACTGTTAAAAGCAATCACGTATTTTTTGCCGCGATGAAGCGATCGTCCATCGTCAAGAGTCATCGAGGTAATGCGGCGGTCATAACCGCGGCCTTCCGTCTTGATTTCGAAGCCAAGCAAATTGCGCCTCTCATGGCTGGCATAGACCTCTTCCATGACGGCTTTTATTTCGTCGGGCGCGAGCTCAGCGGTCACGACACAATTTTCATAAGGAACCACATTCCAAACATCTTTTACCGTTTTTGGACCGGCGACCAAATTGGCCTTTTCATCGAACACTCCGTGCATGGCGCCATCCACCTGCACACGTCGCTCAAGCAACGCTTCCATAATGGAAGCGCCGATCAGTTTCTCAATATCGCTCGGTGCGCCGGGTCGGCTGCGAGCGCGCAGAGTCTCGCCCAATTCACCGATTGGCTGCGACAGTGCAACATCCGATTCGGCGAGCTGTGTCCTCGCTCGCGACATCACCACGGGATCGAGACCGAAACGATGATCCATTTGCTCGCAGGACGCTTTCCGGTAAAGGAACTTCCTGGAATTCCGATCGAAGAAAAGATCGACCCGGCCCACATGAATGCCGAAATGATCTGCCTGGGTAAAAAGCGCACCATTGACAAGGCGACTTGGAATAGGCTGGTGAGTATGACCGCCTACGAACACGGACGCCTCCGGAAACTCCGACGTCAATGCCATCACCGTATTGGCAAAATCATCACCGCCGGTGCGCGGTTTTAGTCCCATGTGCCCCGTCAGAACAATCGCATCTGCGCCCTCATTCTTTGCCCTCGCAATCGCTCGACGGACGGGCTCGACCGGATACTGAAAATCGATCCCGTGAGTAAATTCCGGTCGGAGCCAAAACGGCATCCCTGGCGTCGTGACTCCGATAATGGCGAGCTTGATCCCGGCAACCTGCTTCAAAATGAACGGCTGAATTTTCGCGAATGGATGTTGCGCATCGGGAAATTCGCCGGCTGCTTTTCCTTCGAGCACCGTGTTCGCAGCTAGAACTGGCATTGCCGAACGTTGCAACGCTTGTTGAAACGGCTGCATTCCCCAGTCGAACTCGTGATTGCCGATAATCCATGCGTCGTATTTGAGATAATTGAACAGATCGATCATCAGCTCGCCCTTGCTGCGCAACCCAACCTCCGTTCCCTGATAGACGTCGCCGACGTCGATCAAGATCGAGTTAGGATTTTGGTCTCGCCAGCGCCGGATTTGCGTGACGCAACGCGCCAGTCCCCCACAATCAGGATTTCCGTTGTAATCGGAAGTCGGCAAAATATGGCCATGGAGGTCCGTCGTATGCAGGATCGAGATGCAAACCGTCTCGGAATCGAGCGCCGCAGCCGCGTGCGTCAGAGTTGGGACCGCGCTGAGCAATCCCGCTCGGCCAACAAGCTTCAAAAAGTCGCGGCGACTCCAGAACCTATCCGGGTGAAACATCGCCATGACTCCCGGATCCTACCGCGGAGACGACGGTCATCTCAATGAAAATGCTCGGACTCAACGATCTTGACCGCATGGCATTTGCAGTGATGATCAACGCAAATACCTAATCTTATTTCACCATGCTCAACGAAAATTCTGTTGCCGATTTCAAAGCAAATCTGCGTGGGCAGCTGATCGAACCGGACGATAAGGATTATGATGAAGCCCGTAAAGTGTACAACGGGATGATACACAAAAAGCCACGCGCGATCGTGCGCTGCGCGGATGTGGCGGACGTCATCCGCTCGGTAAATTTTGCGAGAGAAAATGATCTGCTGCTGGCCATTCGCAGTGGCGGACACAACGCAGGTGGCCTGGGAATTTGCGATGATGGTCTGGTCATCGACCTTGGACTGATCAAATACACGCGTGTCGATCCCGCCGCGCGCACAGTCACCGTCGGCGGCGGATGCACTTGGGGCGATGTCGATCACGCCACCCATGTATTCGGGCTCGCGACTCCGAGCGGAATCATATCCACGACCGGAGTTGGCGGACTAACTCTCGGCGGAGGGATCGGGCACCTGACCCGTAAATGCGGACTTGCCATCGATAATCTGCTCGCAGCCGACGTCATATTGGCGAACGGCGCATTCGTAAAGGCAAAGGCCGATGAAAACTCCGATCTGTTTTGGGCCCTTCGCGGCGGCGGCGGAAACTTCGGCGTTGTCACTTCGTTGACGTTCAAGCTGCATCCGATCGATATCCTCTATGGCGGTCCAATGCTCTATGAATTGAGTGAAACAGCAGACGTCATGAAATGGTACCGCGATCTGATCCCCGCGGCACCAGACGATCTGAATGGCTTCTTTGCCTTTCTCACCGTGCCGCCGGCGCCCCCTTTTCCCGAACATCTGCACATGAAGAAAATGTGCGGCGTGGTTTGGGCATATGCTGGCCCGCAGACGAAAGCCGAAGAAACATTCCAGCCGATCCGCGCTTTTAAGAAGCCGGCTCTCGATTTTGTCGGTCCGCTGCCCCAGCCGGCGTTGCAAAGCATGTTCGACGCTCTGTATCCTCCGGGATTGCAGTGGTATTGGCGGGCCGATTTTGTGAATGAATTGAGCGATGAAGCGATCGCGCAACACATTCGTTTTGGCGAGGCGCTTCCCTCCATGCATTCCACCATGCATCTCTATCCCATCGACGGCGCCGCATCACGCGTTGGCAAAAATGATACCGCCTGGAATTATCGGAATGCTACCTGGGCCCAGGTAATGGTCGGCGTTGATCCCGATCCAGCCAACAACGAAGAAATCATCTCGTGGACGAAGAGTTATTACGGTGCGCTGCATCCCTACTCGGCCGGCGGAGCGTACGTAAACTTTTTGATGGGAGATGAGGGAGAAGATCGGGTGAAGAAAACGTACGGAGACAATTACGAGCGACTGGTCGCGATCAAAAATAAATATGACCCGAGCAATCTCTTTCGCGTAAATCAAAATATCAAACCGACGACCAGGAAGTCAGGGACAGTTGCAGCGTCTTGATCCACACAGTGGCAACTAAATTGCGCAGCCCGAATGACTGCAGATGAGTTGAAATCGTTACAGGCGCCTCTTAAGGCCCGGTATCGCGAAAATCCAGAGACCGCATTGGTGACGCTCCGAGCCAACGGGCGCATCGGTGGAAGTATCACCTGCAAAATCGAAACCGGAAAAGCGCGCGTCGAAGCCGGACTTCACCCTGCGACCGGAGGCGACGGGCTCGGCGCGTGTTCGGCCGATATGTTGTTGGAAGCGTTGGTTGGATGTGCAGGCGTTACCCTGCGCGCAGTCGCGACAGCTCTGGGCATCGAGTTACGGGGCGCGACGATTGAGGCCGAAGGCGATCTCGATTTTCGCGGAACGCTTGGCGTGTCCAAGGATGTCCCTGTTGGCTTCAAGCAGATTCGATTGAACTTCGATTTAGACACCGCCGCCAGCGAAGAGCAGCTCGCCACATTGCTTCGTCTGACCGAACGGTATTGCGTCGTTTATCAAACGCTTAGTCGCCCTGCCCACATCAGCGTCTTGCATCGCGCTACATCGCAGTAAATTCAGCCGCTATGCCGTTGTACATGGACATTCACGAGCTTGGGGAGGTTTCTGCGGAAGACGTCGCAAAAGCACACGTCGCTGACCTCGAAGCGCAGGAGAAATACGGTGTTAACTACTTAAAGTATTGGGTTAACGAGAAGTGCGGGAAAGTCTTTTGTCTCGTCGAGGCACCAAATGCCGAAGCGGCAAACTCTTGCCACCGTGAAGCGCATGGCCTTGTGGCCCGAAAGATTATCGAAATCCAGCCTGAACTCGCGGACGGATTTCTCGGGCGCGACATCGAGACGGATGCGGCGGGCGCTGTCCTGCTGCCCGGTGGCGGAACGGATGCGCGAGATCCGGGAATTCGAACCGTCCTGTTCACGGACATCGTAGATTCAACAACATTCACTCAATCGCTGGGTGACGAGGCAGCTCTCGCCTTGTTCGGCATTCACGACACGATTGTGCGAGACGCCTTGTCCGCTTTAGGCGGTCGGGAGGTCAAGCATACTGGCGACGGCATTATGGCCTCATTCGTATCAGCAGCGGGCGCGGTTCGATGCGCAATTCAGATTCAGCGCGAGCTTGCCAGGCATGAGGAAGCGAACCCCGAGCGTCCGCTCAAGATTCGAGTCGGCGCCGCAGCAGGAGAACCAGTCGAGCAAAATAACGATCTTTTTGGATCGACGGTGCAACTGGCTGCCCGTCTCTGCGCCCACGCGCAACCGGAACAAATCCTGGTGACGAACGCGATTGCCGAGTTGTGCATCGGAAAAGGACTCCTGTTCGAAGACCTGGGCGAAGTTCCACTCAGAGGCTTCAGTTACCCGGTCCGCGCTCGTGCCGCGGCGTGGAAGCAGGCGAACTAGATGAAGAAATATGCATGGTCTTTTATGAAACATTCGCCGGCTTCTCATTCGGTCGTTGGACGACTGTGGCTTAGAGACAACATCAGGGAGGTTGTCTGTGAGTAACATGCGACCATCCATGAGATGTATGCGGCGTTCGGCGGCGGGGATATCCCCTCGATCATCAGCTCGCTTGGGGCGGGCCTTCCTGCGAGTAAGTGCGAGGCCGAACCAAGCGTTGCACCTGACCACGGACGGCAGGGACATTGCAACCATCAGTGTAACTTACGACAACGAATGCGCCGGCGGTGTTGTGTGCTGCCAATTCTCACGAGCGAACCGAGTGTACCGCCGCAGCAGAACGTGATCGATATCGAAGATGCAGCTTCGCCAAGGTACCGGCCCTTCCACGCGCCTGCACTGTTCGCTTTTGCGCTGATTCTGTTTGCCGTTTGCCGGCCCAACATGGCCCAAACCAGTTCGCCTTCGCCGAAGCGTGATATCAACGCCGTTCTTGCGGCACACGATAAGCAGTTACTCGCGATACCGGACGTAGTCGGTGTGTACGTCGGCACACTCGAAGACCGTCACACCCCATGCTTAAGAGTCATGCTTGCTCGCAAGAACCCGGAGACGGAACGAAAAATCCCGCGTTCGATCGAGGGTTACCCTGTCCGCGTAGAGGTCAGTGGGGAGATCCGGCCGATGGGTCAGCAGCCCTGAGTGGATGGCAGGAAACCAAACGCGCCTTCACTGTTCCGCCGTCAGGCAGAACAGGAGGCGCGCTGGAGACAAACGAAACTAGATCTTAGTCCTCGTCGAGGATCACGCGATCAACCATCACGTTGTCGCCCGTTCCGACGTAATGAACGCGGACGGGGACGCCAACCTTGACTCTGGTTCGGACGGTTGCTTCATCCAGAACCTTGCCGCTACGAGTCACATAGGTGACCGTTTTGCCGAAGCGATAACGGCGTGGTCCACTGGTCTCCCTGAGCACAATGACGCTCCCTGGAGTGTACTCCGTGATTGTCCCGGTGCCTTCGGTGGTGGTCGTTGTGGTGGTGGTCTCCGAGACCTGTCCCCACGCGAACGGGGCCACTACTGCCAAGGCTATGGTCAAGAGCATTTTTCTCATTATTTCCCTTTCTTTGTGTTGCTATGGCGAAAGTCCTCTGTATTCCGGGTCACGTTTCTGGCCAGGCGAAGAGCTTGCCGCCATATTGGATTCGCATCTCCGTCGGACGGCGGATGTTTTTGAAAGTTTTTTTACGGCGCTTGAAGTGATCTCTTGCTCTGCGAATCTTGGCCCAAGAAAAGCACATGAAATTCTGGATCGGCACATCGGGTTTTCAGTACGCAGAGTGGAAGGGAAATTTTTATCCGGAAGATTTGCCGACGGCGAAAATGCTGTCTTTTTACGCGGAACGCCTTTCGACGACCGAGATCAATTATACATTCCATCGCATCCCGGCTGCCAAGACGATCGACAATTGGAAGCAATTGACACCTGAGCATTTTCGCTTTGCCCTCAAGGCACCGCAGAAGATGACGCACTGGTCGAAGCTGCGCGATTGCGCCGACACATTCGAATATTTTTGCAAAGTTGTGACCGGCCTTGGCGAACGACTTGGCCCGGTTTTATTTCAATTGCCGCCAACGTTCAAGAAGGACGCCGATGTGTTGAGTTCGTTTCTTCGTGAATTTCCTACGATGCGCGCCGCGTTTGAGTTTCGTCACGACTCTTGGTTCGACGATGAAATCTTCGATCTGCTCAAATCGCGCAACATCGCGCTTTGCATCGCCGACACCGCAGATCTCTCCACGCCGAAGAAAATTACCTCCAATTACGGTTATCTCCGGCTCCGCCGCGAAGACTACGTCAAAAGCGACGTCGAACGCTGGGCCGAGTTCGTGCGCGACCAAAAAGCAAATTGGAATGACGCCTTCGTCTATTTCAAACACGAAGAAGCAGGCCTCGGCCCGAAGTTCGCGCAGCAGATGATAGAATTGCTCGCGTCTTCCTCGGCCGCTTAACGCCCGATCAGGATAAAAATTCCTGCCAGCAGCGCCAGCACCCCAGTTATTATGCCGATGCCAAGTCCGGTGAGAGTGAGGATTCCTACCGCAATAAGATAAATCGCAAGCAGAAGCATGCCGATGTTTTTGGTAATCATGTCGTGAGTATCGGCAATTGGACCTGGGCTTTACAATCCTGAAGGGAGTTGGTCAGCGATATTGTTGTCGCGCAGTTTAAATACCGAACGAGCTGCTATTTCCCCGCGGTCCGAATCACCACGGCCGAAATGTCTTTAACGTTAATGAAGCCGTCGAAAAATTCTGCGCCCGTCAGATGAGAAAGATGCACGACATTGTCGTTAACTTGTTCGACTTTGCCGCCGATTTTCTCTCCAGAATTCAAGCGTAACTCGACAGTTTTGCCGGTGCTGCCCTGGAGAATGCTGAGCACGGTCGCATTGGGTTGCAGGGCGGCTTTTTCCTGCGCGAGCAAACTGGAACGGCTCACCGCAGCAACGATGATTCCGACAAGAAGTGAGTAGTATTTCATGATCCACTCGTTCTGCGTATTCCCGGACGATTGACCAGTAAATAATGACGCGATCACATGGGGCGGCGGTCCCCCTGGCGCGGCCGTATCCTCGGCGAAGGCGGTTGGTTCGAGTGCCAGATTGACGGGTCCTTGATTTTGAATTGGCAGGCGGAGCGCCTACCCTACAATTTTCGCAATGACTTCGGTCGCTGAAAATCTCGAGCGGGTGCGCGAGCAGATCGCGGGAGCGGCGGCGAAGGGCGGACGCGCCGTGGACGAAATTGAGCTCGTCGCGATTACGAAGACGCATCCAGCCGACAAAGTGCGGGAGGCGATCGAAGCTGGGCAGGCTCTGTTCGGAGAGAGTCGCGTCCAGGAAGCGCGAGCTAAAATCCCTGAGCTACCGTCGAATTTGCGATGGCATTTTGTTGGCCATCTGCAAAAAAACAAAATCCGGCATGCGCTGCCGCTCTTTGAGCTTTTTCACGGGATCGATTCACTGGCGCTGGCGCAAGACATGAACCGGATCGCGAATGAAGAAGGAATGCACCCACGTGTCTTGCTTGAGGTCAATGTGGCAGGCGAGGGGAGCAAGTTTGGTTTCAAGCCGGAAACCGTGCGCGCGGAAATGGAATCGCTGCTCGCATTACCGCGTTTGTCGATCGAGGGACTCATGTGCATCCCGCCACTCGCCGAAGAAGCGGAAGCCTCGCGAGCTTGTTTTGCGCAGTTGCGCGAATTGCGAGACGCGCTCGAGAAAGAATTCGACCTGAAACTGCCGCAACTTTCCATGGGAATGACGAACGATTTCATGGTCGCCGTCGAAGAGGGCGCGACGCTGGTGCGGGTGGGCACGGCGATTTTCGGTCAGCGCACGAAGAAGCAAAAACAGAAAGCCACAGATGAACACGGATTTTCACGGATTTATGAATCCTGAAACTAAAGCTTTTTCGTGTCCGTCTTTCATCTGTGTAAATCTGTGGCTGAAAAATTTCTCTCAAGATTGACATTCTGTTAAGATGGGATCTCGCATCATGCGCTTGGAGCCAACAAACATTCAGCAAATCGGCGACGAGCTTGCCATTGCCTGGAGCGACGGGAAGGAGTCGTTTTTGAATCTCGAGACGCTGCGGCGCGTATGTCCATGTGCAGCGTGCGGTGGCGAACCGGATGTGCTCGGCAACATCGCCCGTCCGCGTGTGAGCTACACCGAGAAGAGTTTCCAACTTACCGGCTTCGACCTGGTGGGCGGTTATGCGCTGCAGCCACGCTGGGCGGATGGGCACAGCAGTGGAATTTACAGCTTTACTTATCTGCGGCGTTTGGAGGAGGCTTCGCGGTGAAAGGCATCCGATCAGGAAACCAATGAGCTGGACAGCAAAGATCACGATCGTTCTTCTCTGCTTTTCGTTGTGCGGAGCCGGCGCTTTCGTTGCTTCAACCCCATGCGACAAAAGGGAGCAGCAAAAAACAAACGTGATTCCAGTGAAAAATCGCGACCTTGTCCGGCGCGTTTGGATTCAGGTGTGATTTTGTAGGCCCGTCTCTGCCTGCCGCGCCGAAGCTGCGCGAAGAAGGGTGAAACGCCATGGATGGAACCAGCGTCTGACACAGACACCCTACAATTTCGGGATTGTAACCCGCAGCAGCGATGTTGCTTTCTCGAGGGGCTCGACATTCCGATCCTGCAACCGAGCCGGCATTAGGGAAAATTCTCCAGGCCCAAGCTCGACATCGGCACACTGAAGTTTTCCGGTCAGACAGTAAGCAATTGCGAATTGTCCCGACGGCGCGATCTCACGTCGAGAATCGAGGTTCCATTTTTGGATCTCAAACAAATCGTGGTGCAGAAGCAGTTCGCCTTCGGTCTGCACGAGCTGCGGTCGAATGTCGTTGAAGTCGATGCATTGAAGCGCTTGATCGACATGTAACTGCCGCGGCCAGCCTTGGTCATCCACGCGGTTCCAATCGAACACCCGATAGGTCGTATCGCTGTTTTGCTGGATCTCAACGAGAAGATTGCCTTCTCCAACCGCGTGCAAGCGGCCCGCAGGTAGAAACATTGCATCACCGGTCTTGACGCGAATTTTGTGGAGACATTGGGCAACCGTTCCTGAGTGCAGAACTTCTTCGAACTGGGCACGCGTCATCGCTTCCCGTAGTCCGACGAAAAGCTCTGCGCCGGGATCGGCTGCCGCTACGTACCAAAATTCTGTTTTTGGTTCGCCGCCTAATTTCGTCGCCACTTTTTCAGGCGGATGAACTTGCAGCGAAAGTTTTTCACGCGCGTCGAGAATTTTGACGAGCAAAGGAAAGCGCGTCGCGTCGGGAACATTACCGAAGATCGATTGCCGATCCTGCATCCAAAGCTCGTGCAATGTCTTGCCTCGCAGCGGTCCATCACGCACGGCACTCTGCGCCTCTGGACGATCGACAATCTCCCACGATTCGCCGATGCGTGCATTTGCCGGCAGCTTCTTTCCAAACAGCTCCGCGAGTTTGCGTCCGCCCCAGATTCGCTCCATGAAAATCGGCTCGAAGGTGAGAGGACTCGTAAGATTGGTCGACATTGCCGCAAACGTTCAACGGTCAACGACCAACGTTCAACGCGCAATTCAGAGAGAAATTGTAGGCCGTCTCTATGAGGCGGCGATATGATTGGACCGGCGTCTGACACATGCGTCCTACAACGATGCGCACGTTCCTTAAATACTGGCTGCCGGTTTTCATTTGGCTCGGCGTAATTTTCGCCGGTTCAACTGACATTTTCTCGGCCGAGCAAACGTCGCGTTATCTGGTGCCTTTTTTGCGCTGGCTCCATCCGCAGATCTCCATCTCTACGATTGCCACGATCCATTTTGCGCTCCGCAAGCTTGGTCACCTTACCGAGTATGCAGTTCTGGCCGCTCTTCTCTGGCGAGCCCTCCGCAGTGGGACGAACTTACGCGCCGGAATGTCGACGTTGTTCGTCGGAGTCTGGGTTGCCTGCGCAATTTTTGCGATGGGCGATGAATTCCACCAATCATTTGTCGCATCTCGTTCAATGTCGCCGCTCGATGTGATGATCGACATTTCTGGAGCGGTCGTCGGTTTGGCGATCTGCGTGATGTGCGCGGTGTGGGCCAATCGAAAATCTGAAATCGAAGATCAGAAATGAGATGTGGGCCTGACTGGGCTCGAACCAGTGACCCTGCGCTTATCAAGCGCATGCTCTAACCAACTGAGCTACAGGCCCCGCTTCGGCGAGACTACGCCGGAAAGGAGATGGAAGATAGAGAATAGAAGATAGTATGCAACGTCGGAAATTTGGGTCCCTCGGGAATGCAAAGGAGGGCCTTATGCTCGTCGGGTGGCAGGGCTCAAGTAGTTTATGGGTTTCGTTTGTAAGAACCGTCATCTAAGCTGCACTCGTGGCTTCGATTTGGTTAATTCAGATTCCGTACGATTCCGGCCGTTTTAATGAGCGAATGGGACGCGGGCCGCAAGCGCTGATCGAGCGCGGTTTGGTCGACGATCTCAAAAGAAGTGGCCACGATGTCACGCTAAAGCCGATTGGTCTAGCGGACGGATTTTACACGGAAGGCAATGGCCTGGTTGAATTGCAACGACTCACAGTTCCAGTCGTGCGCGCCACACTGGATGCAAAAGCGCGCCCGATTTTGTTGAGTGGTAACTGTGCAACGGCCGCGGTCAGCGCAGTGTCAGCCCTCGGCGCAAAAGATACGGGAGTAGTGTGGTTTGATGCGCACGCCGACTTCAACACGCCGGATACTTCGCCTTCCGGTTTCCTGGATGGGATGGCGCTGAGCCTTCTAACGGGCCATTGCTGGCCGAAACTGAGCGAGCGGTTGGAAAGCTTCCAGCCGACGCCGGAAAATCAGGTATTTCAAATCGGCGTGAGGGAAACGGATCCAGGGGAGGAGAGTAGATTATCGAAAAGCCGGATTGCGCGTATCGCAGCATCGGATATTTCGAAGATGAGCGAAGGGTTGAGCAAGCTCACCGTGCGCCAGCTTTACGTGCACGTCGATGTGGACGTCATTGACCCGTCCGAAGGAAGCGCGAATTCATATGCGTGTCCTGGCGGGTTATCGATAAACCAGCTGAGCGATGCGCTTGAACTGATTGCGAAGACAGCGCGTATCGCTGCTGGAAGCGTGACCGCTTACGATCCGGCAATCGATCGCGATGGC
>JBKOWV010000084.1:0-5306 GCA_046724585.1 Verrucomicrobiota bacterium | reverse complement strand
CGCGAGTCACCATGCCGAAGACTGGACCGCGCGGCGAAGAGGCGAGGTTCATTTCTCTCAACAACGCGTTACGGCAGGCCTGTTTTCCCCGCAGCCTTCTCGCGTCATATTGCGCCGGGAGAAAACAATCGGAAGCCGGGTCCCATCGGGTGTAATCCGCCCCATGCAAAATTGCCGTCAGCCGATGCGCATTTTCGCGCAGTACCACGTCAAGACCGTGGCCACCGGCCGGCGTCTGTATTTCGCGCCGGTAATGTTCGCTCACCGTTGTGATCTTGTCGGCATAGAGAATTCCACCTTTGAGAAAATTCAGCCGTCCAAAAAATTCAACGCCATTCAGCGTGAAAAATCGTGCCGGCAGATTGGTCAGGTTGAAGTCCAGTCCCCAGAAACTGCCCTGATCGGCGACGTGATGGATTGTCAGCACCGTTGCGAACGGCAGATTATGCGCGCGCACGAACACCGGCACCAGCGCGGCCGCCCAATCGTGCACGTGCAGAATCTGCAGTGACGGCGTCAATCGCCGGGCGAGTTCCAGTGATGCCTTGCAAAAAAAGATAAACCGGGCCGCGTTATCTTCGTACGGTTGGCCGTGCTCGCCGTAAATTCCCGGCCGATCAAAAAACTCGTCGCAGCGAACCAGAAACAGCTGCACCCCGCCTGCGCTTCGCCCCTCTAAGTACTGGGCAACATAAGTTTTATCCCCAACCCGCACATCGACTGCGATGCCGGTTCTCTTTGCCTTAAATTTTGAATTCTCTCGAATTTCACGGTGATACGGCAGGGCCACGCTTACCTGGTGCACGCGCCTGCGCAGCTCGCGCGGAAGTGCATCCATCACGTCAATTAGCGCGCCCGCCCGGTGCAAGGGTGGACCTTCCGCGCTGATCATGAGAATTCTCATTCGTTCGTCGTTCAATGTTCGATGTTAAAAAAGCTTTAATGTCGCTTGCCCAACGAATACGTACGTTTCACCCACTGCAGCGCTTCCTCCCGGGTCCGCAAGTTTCCTTCAAGCTGTCGGGTCTCGACCTCCTCTAGAATTTCGCCAAACTGCGGGCCCGGCTTTAAGCCCAGGGCGATTAAATCGTCTCCGCGCACCAGTGGCGGTGGAATGATCGGCTCGTTCGCGAATTCCTCGCGTTTGCGGAGGAGGAATTCGTAATTGTCGAGCATGCGATGGCTGCCCTCGCAATCGACCCGATGCAGCTCTAGCTCTTCATCAAAAGTGGGTCGCGCCATGAACCGTTTTAATTTTGCCTCCCGCATTTTAGGCACATCTTTGAAAACCATATGCTGGCGCACCATTTCGACTGTGTCTTCGATCTCGGCGCCGGAAAATCGCAGGCGGCGCATGATTTTCTCCGCCATTTCCGCTCCCGCTCGATCATGGCCGCTAAAACGGATCCTGCCTGTTTCATCGACGGTAGCGGTAACCGGTTTGGCGACGTCATGCAGCAACACCGCGAAAACGAGCGGCACAGAAACTTTTTCCGGAAGAAATTGGAGCATCAGGCGCGTGTGCTCAAATACGTCGCCCTCGGGGTGGAACTGTTCCGGCTGCAAGACGCCTTTCATTCGATCGAGCTCGGGCAAAATCGCACGCATCAGCCCACTTGAATCGAGCAAATCCCAGCCACGGGTTCTGTTTGGAGAGAGAAAAATGCGCACCAGCTCGTCGCGGATTCGTTCCGCGCTGATTTCATTGATCGCGGTCGCGCTCGCGACCAGCGCGTCCCACGTTTGCTTGTCGATCGTGTAATCGAGCACGGTGGCAAAACGAACAGCCCGCAGCATTCGCAACCGGTCCTCGGCGAAACGCTGGGCCGGATCGCCAATCGCACGCACCAATTTCGCGTCGATATCGGCGCGGCCACCAACGAAATCGATTACTTCTTCCGCCACCGGATCGTAAAACATCCCGTTGATGGCGAAATCGCGGCGTCTCGCGTCTTCTTCGGGAGATGAAAAATGCACCGCGCTCGGATGCCTTCCGTCGATGTAAGCCTCATCGGAGCGAAAGGTCGCGACCTCGAATTGGAAATCGTTTTCCAACACGATGATGACGCCAAAATGCGCACCGACCGCGTAGGTACGCGGAAAAAGCTGCTGCACAGTCTCCGGCTTCGCGTCGGTCGCGATGTCGAAATCCTTCGGTGTCACGCTGCGAACGATGTCGCGTACGCAACCGCCAGCGAAGTACGCGATGTGACCCTCCTTGCGCAAGCGTGCGGCAATCTCGCGTGCCGTCTCTTCCATCGGCGAAAGAGCTCTCTCTTTCATGCATTTACTCTAGCGGCGGTCTGTGACCGTCGCATACTTAATAACGCACACACGGCAGGCGAAGCGCCCACTCTACGATTTCTCGGGTCGCGCTGCAGGCCTTTTACCGGTCCAAAAAGAATGAATAATAAACAGCACGACCGCAATCGAGATGCATGAATCAGCGACGTTGAAGGCTGGCCAGGGATCCGCGTAGCGAATGTGCAAATCGACGAGGAGAAAATCGATCACATGTCCATAAAGAAGGCGATCGGTAAGATTTCCCAGGATGCCAGCGAGAAGGAGCGCAAGCGAAACATCGCGCCAAACATCTGGTAGTCGCCGCCGCAGGAGAAGAACCAGAACAACGAGAAGTGCGACAGACGAAATTACGATGAAGAAAGTGTTGTTGTTCCGGAAGGAACCAAACGCCGCGCCCGTGTTCGTGACGTTGACCAGGTTGAAGAAATCCGGGATCACCGGGCGAGATTCCTCGGGATTAATGAACCGCAGGACCAGGCGCTTGGTCCATTGATCGAGCGCGTAGAGCGGGAGCGAGAGAAAGAGGATGAATTTCATATCTTCCCGCCGTCTTTGTCATCTCGAGCGGAGTCGAGACATCTCTAATTTTTAGTTTTAGCGGTGAGATAGCTCCTCGACTTCGCTCCGCTGCGCTCGGAATGACAGAAAAGCATCATCGAGCCGTCTTTTCCAGGGCTGTGACCACACTCTCGCAACGGTCGCATAAATCCGGATGCGTTTTGCTCGCACCAACAGTTGGCCGATGACGCCAGCAACGCGCGCATTTTTTGTACGACGTTTTCGTGACCGAAGCGCTCGCTTCTTTCGCCTGGTGAATTGTCAGATCGCTCAGAATAAAAAATTCTTCCAGTTCCTCCTTATCGATTTTTTCCGTGACATCGGAATCCGAATGCAAAACCACCGCCGCCTCCAGAGCATTCCCGATCAGTTTCTCCTGACGCGCGCGCTCAATCGCCTGCCCGATTACGCCGCGCAATCTCAGAAGCTCCGCAACCTGAGCGCTCGCTTTATCATCCCGATCTTGCGGTTCCGGAAATTCCTGCAGATGAACCGAAGCGCCCGCTTCTGAGTACCGCCACGCTTCCTCGGCAGTGAAAGCGAGAAGTGGCGCGAGCAATCGGCAGAGCGCATCGAAAATGTTGTGCATCGCAGCTTGTGTCGCGCGACGACGTGATGAGTCCGGTCCGTCGCAATACATCCGATCTTTGCTGATGTCGATGTAGAGGCTGCTCAAATCCACTGCGCAAAATTGATTGAGCGTGTGGTAAACTTTGTGGAATTCGTAGGCTTCATAAGCGGTTCTACAAGCTGCGATCACGCGATCGAGTCTCTCCAGAATCCAGTGATCGATCAGCGTAAAACCCTCTTTCCTCCCTTCCTGCATTCCTGCTTCGAAGTCGTAGAGATTTCCGAGCAAAATTCGGAGCGTGTTTCTGATTCGCCGGTAGGTGTCGCCGAGGCGCGTAAACATTTCTTCAGAAAAGGGCACGTCATCGGTGTAATCGATGCTGCTGGCCCAGAGCCGAACGAGATCGGCGCCATGACGGCCGACGAAATGATCGGCGGCCATTGGTTTATCGTAAGTTCCTGATTTCGAAATCTTCTTTCCATCAAGATCAACAACGAAGCCGTGCGTAACGCAGATTTTGTAGGGGGCCCGATTATTCAGTGCGACACTGGTCATGAGCGACGATTGGAACCAGCCGCGATGCTGATCGGTCGCTTCGAGATACATGTCAGCCGGATCGCGCAGCTCAGGGTGCAGCGCGCAAACGGCCCTGTGTGAAACCCCGCTATCGATCCAAACGTCGATCGTATCGTTGCGATGGGTTGTGCCCTCCGGTAAACCGAGCGCGCTGGCAAGATTGGCATCGTTCAACTCAAACCAAATGTTTGAGCCGCGCTCCGCGACCAGGTCGGCGAGCCTGCGGACAGTTTTCGCGTCGAGAACCGCTTTGCCATCCTTTGAATAAAAGACCGGGAGCGGCACACCCCAGCTCCGCTGACGCGAAATCACCCAGTCGGGACGCGATTCGATTGTTCCGCTGATGCGATTTTCTCCCCAGGACGGAATCCACTTCACCGTCTTGACGGCAAGGAGAGCTTTACTCCGCAGTTCATCGATGCGAATGAAGAATTGTTCGACATTGCGGAAGATGATCGGCGTTTTCGAGCGCCAGCAATAGGGATACGAATGATGGAATTTCTGTTCGCCGAGCAGCATGTCACGCTGGCGCAGCAGCTCGACGATGTCTTTATTGGCGTCGAAGACGTATTTTCCAACAAGATTTGGCAAACCAGCTTCGTCGGTGAAACGGCCGTGATCATCGACCGGCGACAAGATCGGCAAGCCTTTTTCTCTGCCCAACAAGTAATCGTCTTCACCATGGCCCGGCGCGATGTGAACACAGCCAGTGCCGGTCTCCATCGTGACAAAGCCGGCCGTGAAGACAGTGGAATCGCGATCAAGAAAGGGATGTCGCGCAGTTACCTTCTCGATCTTGCTGCCGGGGAATGAATCCAGCGGTTCCCCCATCGGCTCGAATTTCGTGTTCGCGTGAAATTGCGGAACGAGCTTTTCTGCGAGCAACA
The DNA here is from genome assembly GCA_046724585.1 of Verrucomicrobiota bacterium. Classification (GTDB taxonomy): domain Bacteria; phylum Verrucomicrobiota; class Verrucomicrobiia; order Chthoniobacterales; family UBA10450; genus Udaeobacter. Next base: position 410 of record JBKOWV010000084.1, on the reverse strand, counting down.
AAGTCTCAGAAGCGCCATCATGTTGAAACTGCTGGACAACGTAAATTTCTTTGGGATCGACCGCGATCGCCAGGTTCGCCGGCAAGGTCCAGGGCGTCGTTGTCCAAATGGCGATGCTTGCCTTACCTTTCCACTCACCGCTTACGATTGGAAACTTGACGTAAACGGCGGTGTCGTCCCGCTCCTGATATTCCACTTCAGCTTCAGCCAATGCGGTCTGGGCGCCGGTGCTCCAAAAGACCGGCTTCCTCGATTGATAGACCAGACCCTTCTCAACGAAGACGGCGAAGGCGCGCAGGATTTCCGCTTCGTATTTGGGATCCATCGTCAGATACGGATTTTCCCAATCGCCGAAGACGCCGAGCCGCTTGAACTGCTCGCGCTGGATGTCCACGTACTTGCGAGCGAAC
>JBKOWV010000151.1:0-3923 GCA_046724585.1 Verrucomicrobiota bacterium | reverse complement strand
ATCGAGATTGCAACCGAAGGCGAAGACTGCGATGAATGCGTGCGCAAGCTGCGCCCCATCTTGATGAAAATCAACGGGGTGCAGGATGTGATGGTCGACCTCGCGCATGAGCGCGTCATCGTCACATTTGATGCGCGCAAGACGCATGCCCCCGATCTTCTTGACGCGATTCTGAAGAGCGGTTACAAGCCCGGGCCAACGGCTGATTGAAGAGCAAGAAACATCGAACGCCGGATCTCCAACGCTCAACTTTGAATTCAAATCCTGCGTTTCGGGGATGTTCGGTGTTCGACGTTCCGGATTCTCGGTTCCCGAATCAGAGCTCAATGGCCAGCTATGGTCCCTTCATCAGCGCACTCAGGTCCACGCCCTCGACGTCGGATTCTCGCCCGCCGCCTTCCCAAGCTGCCAATAGCTTCCGCTGAACGTTTTTTATAGCTTCCGCTTTTTCGCGTGTGAGCCACTTTTTAGCGTCGGAATTATCGTAAGTTTGCGCTGCAACGATGGTACCCTCCCTAAAGTAAAGAGCCAGATCCGTGGTCAGACGAATCGGCCGCTCAAAGTCCTTATCACCATCTGGCGAGCTGTAGTAACTTCTTTCACTCTTAGTAACCTTAACTAGATCATTGTTCAGTAGCAGAAACTCGAGAATGACGTCCCTTGAAGACAGACCGATGTCGAGGACGAGCCGACGAACGACACCGTTGGACAAATGGACGAACAATTCTGCACCGCGATCTGTACTCGTGCCCGATAGAGGCTTCCATTGTACGGTGTGATCGCGGTCTACCAGCCTCGAGACACTCTCAATCTCTTGAATGTACTCTGCTGGACCAACAGACCCGCCCCATACAATCGAAGCGTGAAAGAAGAATGTCAGAAATGGTAGTGGTACGAGCTTCACTGATCAGACCGCCGGTTGTTGTTGCGTGAGGCAATGGAACGCGCCCAGTCCCCAAATTAATTCGCGGGAATCGATTCCGATAACGCGTCGATTCGGGAACAACTTGTGTAAGATCGATAAGGCAATTTCATCGTTTGGATCGGCGAACGTTGGCACCAGCACGCAACTATTCGCGATGTAGAAGTTCGCGTAGCTCGCAGGCAAGCGCAGATCTTCGCGCACAATCCTTTTCGGCATCGGCAAGGTGACGATGTCGATATCGCGATTGTCGATTTTCATCTCGCGCAGGCGCTCGAAATTTTCCTGGAGCGGCTCGTAATTTTCATCGTCGCGATCTTCGTCGATGACGGCTACGACGGTTCGTTCGGAAACAAACCGCGCGAGATCGTCGATGTGTCCGTCGGTGTCGTCGCCGGCGATGCCGTCGCCGAGCCAGAGAATATCGCGCACACCCAAGTGATCCCGCAGACGCTGTTCGATTTCATCGCGCGAAAGATTTGGATTGCGATTCTTGTTTAACAAACACGATTCTGTCGTGAGCAGCACGCCCGCGCCGTTTACTTCGATAGAGCCGCCTTCTAGGATCACGTGCGGGTAAAAAACCGGAATTCTGAGGATCTCAGCGACGCGCGTCGGAACGACTTCATCGAGGTTAAAAGGCGGATATTTGTTTCCCCAGGCGTTGTAATCCCAGTCGACAACCGCGAGTTTCGGATCGCGATCGCGCGTGAGAAAAATCGGCCCGTGATCGCGACACCATGGCTCATTGGTTGGGATCAGATGAAACGAGATTCGTTCCATCGGTAATCCCTGGAGGACCTGACGCGCCTCGGCTTCGTGGGCGCCGTTGCAGACGTTGATGCAAACTTGCTCTGATTCAACGAGCGCTGCCACCATTGCCCGCAAAACCGGCATGACGCAATCGAATGAATCGGGGAAACTGATCCCTTCGCGCCTCGGCCACGAGAGCCAGGTTGCGGCGTGCGGTTCCCATTCCGCCGGCATGCGATAGCCCAGCGCTGCGGGAGTTTCTGTCGGTGCCATGGGCGCGAAACGTTCACCGCTCAATGAGCAACACTCAAAGGCAATAATTGTCGGCCCCGCGGCCTCAGCGTCCCGCCCAACGGGTTGGCTACGTCGTTGTCGGTGAAGACGGTTTGTAAATCGCGCCGACAATTGCGCCAGCAATGGCGAATTGGATCAAGCCGCCGACAATCCACCCAGAGAGGATTTTAGTCGTCAGCGGCTGTACTGCGAACGTGATCACGTCGGCGCCGGCATACACCAACGCCACCAGGATTCCCAACATCGCGCCACCAGCTGCACCGCCCATTGGAACAAAGCGGGCGCAAAGCAGGGTCAGGAAAAATGCCATCACGATGTGACCCAATACCAGCCATGGGAAATGATCCTTAAAATCGGATTCGGGTCGCAGAAGCGTTGGCACTTCCTGATGCGCGCCGTGCATTAGCGTCCCGTACCAAAGGAAGCCAAACACGAAGAGGAAAATGAAGGCTGCAATGAATGCAAAGAAGAATTTTTTCCAGTTCATAAATTTCTTTCTGTTGAGGTTCTTGTTGAGTCCCGATAAACCCTAGGGCCTTCTTCGCAAAACGGCGGGCTGTTGTCGATCTAAATTTCTTGCTGCCGCGACCGCAGAGCGAAGGCCGTGTTTCTATCAAGTCACTGAACGGGTACTGCCGCATTTGCTTGAGCCGCAGTAGACTCAGCGTGTAAGCCGAGTTCGCGCAAAAGGGCGACATCGACATCAGCCGCGGGATTTTTTGCGGTGAGAAGCTTGTCACCGTAAAAAATGGAATTCGCGCCGGCAAAAAAGCAAAGGGCCTGACCTTCGCGCGAAAGCCTGGTGCGGCCGGCCGCCAAACGAACGCGCGCTTTTGGCAGGGCGATCCGCGTGACCGCAATCAGCCGGACGAGCTCAAAAATATCGACCGGCGGCTGATCGGCCAGCGGCGTGCCGGGCATCGCCATCAAACAATTGATCGGCACACTTTCTGGAGGCGGATCGAAATTGCTCAATACTTCCAGCACTCGCAGGCGATCGGCCTCCGATTCGCCCATCCCAATGATCCCGCCGCAACAAACCGACATCCCGCTCTGCTGCACAGCGGCAATCGTGTCGAGTCGATTTTGGAACGTGTGTGTGCTCACAATCTCGGGGTAAAATTCCGGCGATGTATCGATGTTATGGTTGTAAGCGGTAACGCCGGCGGTCTTCAGTTTGCGCGCCTCCACCGGACCGATTTCACCGAGCGTGACGCAAACTTCCATATCGAGCCGGCTCACTTCCCGCACAATTTCCAGCACGCGCTCAAATTTTTTGGAACCATCGCGCACGCCGCGCCATGCCGCGCCCATGCAAAACCGGGTCGCACCTTGGGAACGCGCTCGCCTGGCTGCGATGAGGATATTGTCGAGCGAGAGCAATTCTTCCCGCTCAACCCCGGTGGAATAATGAGAGGACTGCGCGCAATAGGCGCAATCTTCACTGCACCCACCCGTCTTGATACTGAGCAAACTGCAGCGCTGCACCTCCTCGCCATGCCAGTGTTGGAGATGAAGAGCCCGGCCCTGCGAGATCAAATCGAAGAGAGGCTGATGATAGAGCGTCGATAACTTCGCGAAATTCATAGCGCGCGGGCAAACCAGCGTGATTCAGAATAACAGTTAGAGATTCCTCGACTTGGCCCGGAATGACAAGAGCGCCGTTGCTCAGTCAAACATCAAACATTCAATTCACCCAATTGGCGTTTGCGGAACTGAGAATGGGCAGTTCTTCCATCATGTACTGCGTTTTGCCTATGGCGCCAATCATGCGCGTGCCGGTCGCAGCGTGCCATTTCTTCGACATACTCTCGCCCGTATGGCAGCCCCAGCTCTTGACGTAGGCGCCACGCGCGAAATCGCGCCGATGGATCTTGGTCAACTCGTCCTCGTGGAGCCACGATTTCGATGCGCTGTCGAGCACATTGCTGTAATCGAACATGAAACAAGCTCG
>JBKOWV010000076.1:0-23796 GCA_046724585.1 Verrucomicrobiota bacterium | reverse complement strand
GTACACGGCCACCGATATCATCGCGCGCTACAAACGCATGCGCGGATTCAATGTCTTGCATCCGATGGGGTGGGACGCCTTCGGGTTGCCCGCCGAGCAATACGCGATCAAAACCGGAGAGCACCCTGCAGCCGCAACGCGCGCCAATATCGCAAAATTCAAAACACAGCTGAAGCGGATTGGGTTTTCGTATGATTGGCAGCGCGAGGTTAACACGACCGATCCGCGCTATTACAAATGGACGCAGTGGATTTTTCTGCAGATTTACAATTCCTGGTTCAATCCGGACACAAATAAAGCCGAGCCGATTTCAACCTATCGTGGTACTGATCCCGATAGCGTTCGGCTCGCTTATGTCGCCGATGTCCCGGTGAACTGGTGTCCGGGCCTTGGCACCGTCCTGGCCAACGAAGAAGTTGTCGACGGGAAAAGTGAGATCGGCGGCTTTCCAGTTGTTCGGCGGCCGATGCGGCAATGGATGCTGCGAATTACCGCGTATGCGGAGCGATTGCTAAATGAGCTGGACGGACTCGACTGGCCCGAAGGCATTAAATTGCTCCAACGCAATTGGATTGGACGCAGCGAAGGCGCGGAAATCGATTTCGCGATTGCGGAAACCGGAAATCGTAAATCGGAAAGAAAAATTCGCGTATTTACGACGCGCCCGGACACGCTTTACGGCGGGACGTACCTGGTCCTCGCGCCGGAACATTCGCTTGTCGATCTCATCGTAACCGAAGAACAATGGCCGGCAGTACGCGAATATCGAGAAAAGACCGCACGCAAAAGCGATCTGGCACGCACGGAGCTGGCGAAGGAAAAGAGCGGTGTCTTCACCGGCGCGTATGCAATCAATCCGGCTACCGAGCAGAAAATTCCGATCTGGGTTGCCGATTACGTTTTGTTAGGTTACGGCACCGGCGCGATTGGGGGCGTGCCGGCGCATGACGAGCGTGATCTGGAATTCGCGAAAAAATTCGATCTGCCGATACTCGAGGTTGTCCGGACAACGGACAACGAACCGGCAATGGGATTCACCGGCGAAGGGATCGCAATCAACTCGCCGATCATTAACGGCCTAACGAGCGCGGAAGCGAAGAAGAAAATCACCGCTTGGCTCGAGGAGCGCGGCCAGGGAAAGCGTGCGATTAATTACAAGTTACGCGACTGGCTCTTTTCGCGTCAGCGTTATTGGGGTGAACCGTTTCCAATTGTTTGGGAAAATGGCAAACGTCGTGCGTTGGACGAATCGGAATTGCCGGTCGTCCCGCCGCCACTGGAGGATTACAAACCAACGGGCACCGGCGAACCGCCCCTCGCGAAAGCGAAGGATTGGATTCGTTACTCAAAGAAAGCCGCGCGCGAAACCAACGTGATGCCGCAATGGGCCGGTTCATGTTGGTATTACCTCAGATTTTGCGATCCGCAGAATGACAAGCGCTTTGTTGGCGGAGACGCTGAGCGCTACTGGATGGGAGGTCCCAAGCCCGGCGGAGTCGATCTCTATGTCGGCGGGACCGAGCACGCGGTGTTGCATCTGCTTTACGCGCGCTTTTGGCATAAAGTGCTGTTCGATCTGGGCTACGTTTCGAAGCCGGAACCGTTTCAACGCTTGGTTAATCAGGGAATCATTCTCGGTGAAGACAGCCAGAAAATGTCGAAGTCGCGTGGAAACATCGTCAACCCGGACGACGTGATCGATCAGTACGGCGCGGACGCATTCCGCTGCTACGAGATGTTTATGGGGCCGCTCGAACAAATGAAACCGTGGAGCATGCGCGGCGTCGAAGGCTTGGCCCGCTTTCTCGCGCGCGTCTGGCGTCTATTCATGACCGAGAACCAAGCGGGCAACTGGGAATTGTCCGCCAAGATCAAGGACGTCGGTTCAACCGGCGCGCAAACGAAGATCACGCACGCGACCATTAAGAAAGTGACTCAAGATATTGACTCGCTCTCGTTCAATACCGCCATTTCGCAGATGATGATTTTCGCAAACGCATTTACCAACGCCACAACGCTTCCGTTGTCGGCGATGCGAAGCTTCCTCGTTTTGCTCAATCCATTTGCGCCGCATCTCACTTCCGAGCTTTGGGAGAAGCTGAACGCAAAGTTTCGGGATAATGCTGGCGAGATTACCGACCAGAAATGGCCCGATTACGATGAGCGACTCCTGGTTGAAGACGAGATGGAAATGGTGATTCAAGTGAACGGAAAAGTGCGCGACCGAATGAAGATGTCGATCCTAGCGACGGAGGAGGAAATGCAAACCGCCGCGTTCGCGAATCCGAAAATTCAAAAATTCACTTCCGGCAAGACCATCCGCAAAATCGTTGTCGTCCCGGGAAAATTAGTCAACATCGTCGTATGAAGAAGATCTGGAATGAGTTCGAGGAATTCGCCGTCAAAGGTAACGCTGTCGATCTCGCTGTCGGCGTAATCATCGGAGCGGCCTTCGGTTCGATCGTCAATTCGCTGGTCAAAGATGTGCTCATGCCGCCGATCAGTCTTCTCACCGGTGGACTGGATTTCTCGAACAAATTCGTTGTCTTGCGAGCGGCCAGAGACGGCTCGGCCGCGTTCAACACGCCCGCTGACGCTGTGAAAGCCGGAGCGATCACGTGGAATTATGGGAACTTCGTGACGCTCATGATCAACTTTCTCATCGTAGCGGGCGCCGTTTTTCTGCTCGTTCGCGCAATCAATAAACTCAGGCAGCCCACTGCAAAAGAAGCTGTCACCAAGGATTGTCCAGCCTGCGCGATGAGCATCCCGATCAAAGCAGTGCGCTGTCCGCATTGCACGAGTGAGCTCACGCAAACCGCCACGCGCTAATGTTGTAGCCGGCATCGATGATGCCGGCCGGGAGATCAACCCTGCGAGCCGCCGGGATCAACGTTTGGAGGTCCTGCAAAATTTTTTGCTTGCCTGAACCCGGTTCGCTTGCTATTGGGGCGTGATATTGCCAAATGTGCAAGTGCCTTAACCTTACACTGGCAGCAGTTGCCGCGTCCCTGGTCGTTGGCTGCGCGACGCAGTCCAACCCAAACCTTGGGGGCGTGCAACGCGTGCGGACGACCGCCTATACGCACACTGAGAAAGGCGGGCCGCGTAATGCCATTGGGAAGCGGCTTTCCGCCCACCAGGTGATGAGCGCCGCCTCCGATTGGTCGCGCTTTCCACTCGGGACACGTTTCCGAATCGCTGATACCAACGAGGAGTACATTATCGACGATTATGGAACGGCTCTGATTGGAACCGACACCATCGATCTTTACAAGGCAAACCGCCTTGCCATGAAACGGTGGGGTGTCCGTCATGTGGACATCGCTATTTTGGAATGGGGGTCGGAAGAAGAGAGCTTGAAGGTGCTCGGGCCGCGCTCCAAACACCATTGTGCCCGGCGGATGATCGCGTCGCTTGAGAAAAAAAGAGGGAAGACTGTCGCACAACCTTCTTCTACTCGCAGGCCGCTTTGACCTGAAGCCAGCGTGGAAGGGCGTTACCGCTCGCCACAGCGAAGCCCGTCCGAGGCGGAGGTGGGCCGGGCGCGTCGGACGGCTCGACGAGCTGCCTCGCTTTGATTTAGTTCAAGTCCCGCCGCATTTTCACGGCGCATGAAAATTCTCGTCGTTGGCGGGGCCGGTTATATCGGCAGCATCTGCGCAGAACTGCTTCTTGATCAAGGCCACGAGATTACGGTCTTGGATAACCTGAGCGAAGGCCATCGCGGTGCCCTTGATCCGCGCGCGCGATTCATCGAAGGCGACTTGCAGGACCGGCAAGCAATCGACTCCGCGCTGGCCATAGCCCGCCCGGAGGCGGTGATGCATTTCGCCGCAAGCGCCCTCGTTTCTGAATCAATGCGCGATCCATCGAAATATTTTCGCAACAACATTTCCAGCGGCCTCAACCTGCTGGATGCGATGGTCGCAGCGCACGTCGAGCGGATCGTTTTTTCCTCAACCTGCGCGATTTTTGGGCCGCCGGAGCGGCTGCCAATCGACGAAACTGCGCCGACGCGTCCGATCAATCCGTACGGCGAGTCGAAACTGGCCTTTGAGAAGATTCTGCGCTGGTACGACGGGATTCACGGGTTGAAGTTCGTTTCACTGCGTTATTTCAATGCGGCCGGCGCAACGGCGAATTTCGGCGAAGATCACCGTCTCGAGACGCATTTGATCCCAAACGTGCTCAAAGTCGCGCTAGGCCAAAAGTCGCACGCGGAGATTTTTGGCACCGATTACGAAACTCCAGATCGCACTTGCATTCGTGACTACATCCACATTGTCGATCTCGCGCGGGCGCACATTCTAGCCCTGGGCGCAGCCAGGAGCGAATTCTACAACCTCGGGACCGGCGGTGGCGCCAGCGTTCGTGAAGTGATCGCGGCTTGCCGCAAAATCACTGGCAAAGAGATCGACACCGTAGAAAAGCCGCGTCGCCCTGGCGATCCACCGCGGCTGATCGCTTCTTCAGACAAGATCAAAAATGAGCTCGGGTGGCGACCGCAGTTTCAGTCGCTTGACGAAATCATCGAAAGCGCCTGGAAATGGCACCAGAAATTTCCACACGGCTACGGAGACTAAAGTAGCGCATGCCTCTGGCTTGCGGATTCGTTGGCGGCAAGTCACAAGAAAAAAGCGCCCGCTCTGTGGCGGGCGCTCTTGAATTCGACTCCGCAACGAATTTCCCTTACGGCTCTTTTGTCGTTGTTGTAGTCGTTGTCTCCTTTTCGTGAATCGTAGGCGGCTGGGCCAAGACGATTTTACGTACCACTACGCGATCACCCACATTCGTGTAATACACGGTAGCCGGCGTGTCCGGGCGAACGGCTGACCACGTTACGGTACGCCCTGCTGGATCCAGAATGGTCGTCTCTTTTGTATAATAATACCGAACCGGGGCAGCATCCGCTGACGTGCGAAACATGATATACTCCGAATCCGGCGTGTAAGCCGTAATTGTCCCTGCGCTCGTCGTGGTCGTCGACTGAGTTGTGGTCGTGCCAGTCACAGGGTCCGCTGTTGTCGTCGTGGTTGTCGTCTCCTGTGCCAACGCCACCCCAAACGCTGCCGCACAGGCCACTGCCGCGACCAATATTTTTATTAATCTCGTTTGTTTCATATTTGTCTCTCTGCTTTGATTCAATGGATGTTCTCCATCGTGTACCTTTCCGGCTCGTTAATGCCGGAGTTTCTTCAGTTATGCCTTGATATCGTAATTTCCGGCTCGCGTGGTCGCATCCAGGGGCGTAATCCGCTTTCCTGCGCCAATGTAACATGATCTTTATGCAGGCTTTACCCGGTTTTCGTGATTTCCTTCCAGACCAATCCGCGGCCCGAAATTATATCTTTGCGCGCTGGCGCGAAGTCGCGCGCCGCTACGGATTTGTGGAATGGGACGGTCCTGTTCTTGAACCGACCGAGTTATACAAAAAAAAGAGCGGCGCAGAAATTGTCGATCAACTTTTCAATTTCACGGACAAAGGTGAGCGCGAAGTCGCGCTGCGCCCCGAGCTGACGCCCACACTCGCTCGCGTAGTTGCTGCACACGAACGCGAATTCAAGAAGCCGCTCAAATGGTTCTCCATCGGACAATTTTTCCGCTACGAAAAACAACAGCGCGGCCGGCTGCGCGAACATTTCCAGCTCAATTGCGACATCATCGGCGAAGCGGACCTTTCCGCTGATATCGAACTCGTGGCGCTTTGCATCGACATCCTATGCGCATTCGGTTTCACAGAGAAAGATATCGTCGTCCGGATTAGCGACCGTGACTTCTGGACGAATTTCCTGCGCGAGAAAAATGTCTCGCCCGATCGCTGGGACGAATTGCTGCAGGCGATAGACAAATCCGGGCGCGAACCGCGTGACAAAACGGCTGAGAAACTTGGCAAGCTCGCCGATCCGGTTTTCGCGCTGTTAAAGAGCGGCGGCAAAAGCGAGAAGCTCGACAAACTTGTAGGTGGTCTGGGCATTCGAGGGCTCGGCGATTTCGTCGCCGTGGATGTCGGTATCGTGCGCGGCCTGGCCTATTATACCGGCATCGTATTTGAGGTGTTCGACCGCGCCGGAAAATTCCGGGCCATTGCCGGCGGCGGCCGCTACGACAATCTCATTCAACAACTCAGTGATGGCGCAGTCTCGATGCCCGCTCTCGGCTTTGCCATGGGCGATGTCGTTCTCGGCGAAGTGATCAAGGAAATTCCCCGCGCCCATGAAGCGATGCAGAAAGCAATCGCCACTGACCGGAAGATCGACATCTACATCGTCGTCGCGAAGGAAGAACGTCGCGTCGATGCGCTCACACAAATCCAGCAACTGCGCGATCGCGGCTATCGCGTAGATTGCCCGCTCACTGCAACGAAGGTTCCGAAACAATTTCGAACTGCTGAAGATTTGGGCGCGAGGATCGCGATTCTTTACGGCGATGAATGGCCGCAGGTGAGAGTAAAGAATCTAGCCACGCGTGAAGAATCGTTGATTCCCTATGAGGTGTTGCTGGACAGCGTCATGAAATTCTTCAACGTCCCCGGTTCAGGCTGACCATGCACCGCACTCACGATTGCAATTCACTTCGCAAGACCGACATCGGCAAGCAGGTAACGTTAGCCGGCTGGGTAAATGTTACGCGCGATCATGGCGGCGTCATTTTCATCGATCTGCGAGATCGCGAAGGGCTGACCCAAGTTGTCTTTCGCCCGGAGGAAAACGCGGAGCTTGCGAAGCAGGCGCACACATTGCGGAGCGACGATGTGATTCAAGTTTCGGGCCGGGTCGCGCCGCGGCTGCCGGGCACAGAAAATCCAAACCTCGCCACGGGCGATATCGAAGTCATTCCAAGCGAGCTCAAGATTTTGAATCGCGCAGATGATTTGCCTTTCCCGATTGATGCCGAACCGCACAACGAAGATCTGCGCATGACGTACCGTTACTTCGATCTGCGCCGGCAACGGCTTTCGCGCAATTTGCGTTTACGCCACCGTGTCACGAAAGCGACGCGCGATTACCTCGATAGCCAGGGCTACGTCGAAATCGAGACGCCGATTTTATCCAAGAGCACCCCGGAGGGCGCGCGCGACTTTTTAGTGCCGAGCCGATTAACACCGGGAAAATTTTACGCGTTGCCCCAGGCCCCGCAGCAATACAAGCAACTCCTCATGGTCGCCGGCGTGGAAAAATATTTCCAGATCGCAAAATGTTTTCGCGATGAGGATTTGCGCGCCGATCGACAACCGGAATTTACGCAGATCGACGTCGAAGCCTCGTTCGTGACGGCGGACGACGTCTTCGCGGTCACTGAAGGAATGCTCGCCGACATTTTCAAGTCCGCGCGCAACATCGATATCAAAACGCCGTTCGACCGGCTCACCTACCGGGAGGCGGTCAGTCGCTACGGCAGCGATAAACCGGATCGACGTTTCGGAATGGAACTCGTAGATCTTGGCGAAGTTTTTCGCGAGAGCAGTTTCAAAGTTTTTCGCGGCGCACTCGACGCGGGCGGCGTGGTGAAAGCGATCAATGCGAAAGGTTTCGCCGGCATCACGATCGGACAAGCCGACGAGTTAACTGAAATCGCCAAGCTCTATGGCGCCAAAGGCGTTGCCTTTATCAAAATCGAAAACAGCGAATGGAAATCGCCGATCGTGAAATTCTTCAGCGAGTCAGAAAAGGCAGCACTGCAGTCGAAACTCAACGTCGAGGAGGGCGACTGCATCTTCTTCGGGGCCGACAAATGGGAAATCGCCTGTGAAGTTCTTGGCCGGTTGCGGCTGCGGATCGCCGACATGCAGGATTTGCATGGTAAGGCGCGACAAGGCCAGTCCGGCTCGGACCCGGGCGCGCCGGAGTGGGATTTTCTTTGGGTCACAGACTTTCCGTTGTTCGAATGGAGCGCCGAGGAAAATAAATGGAACGCCATGCATCATCCGTTCACGCGACCGAAAACGGAGGACATGCCGCTATTTGAGGTAAAGAAGTTTCCGGAGGTTCGCGCCGAGGCCTACGACATCGTGCTCAACGGCGTCGAGATCGGTGGCGGCAGCATTCGAATTCACGAGCCAGAATTGCAGGAAAAAATGTTCGAAACGCTCGGCATCAGCCCGGGAGATCGACAATCGCTCTTTGGCCATTTGCTGCGCGCATTGCGTCTTGGCGCGCCTCCGCACGGCGGCATCGCGCTGGGGCTCGATCGCCTCGTCATGTTGATCTGCGAGGAACCGAGCATTCGCGACGTGATGGCCTTCCCGAAAAATAATCGCGGCATGGATTTGATGACGCAGTCGCCCGCCGACGTTGATCCGCGCCAACTGCGCGATTTGTCGCTCAAGCTGGCAAAAGACAAAAAGTCGTAGCGGCGACTGCCTGCTCGCGAACACTTTCGGAGTGTCAGCCGCACCTGCGGTAAAGCTGCACAACATCCGCGACAAATCTCTGAAATTTCGGGCTGCTCTCCATCAAACCGATCCCTCAACGATCTTGATTTCCTCTTCGGTCAGGCCGTAAAGCTCGTAAACCAGCTTGTCGATTTGTGCATCGGTCGCATCGATTTCCCGCTGAGTGACGATCTTGTCGTGCGCGGTTCTCATGCGGCCGAGTTGTTCGTGCAAACGTAGCATCCGCTCGACGAGCTCTACGATTTGATCATGTTGTTTTTGATCGGATGGATTGCTGAAGTCGATTGTGCGAATAGGAAGTTGGTCGAGGTCAAACTTCTTCAGCTGGGCGATACTCTTCTTATTCGTAATGGCTTTTGCTCGATAGTAGGCGGTTAAAAGCCGGGAATTTAATACTCCGAGTAGATATTTGAAATGGATGTCTACGCGCTTGTTGAAAAGAAAGTACAAGGACTGCTCCGGGAAGATCCCCGAATCGTCAATCATCGCGATGATTCTGTCCCCCGTCTTTCGAATCAAGATTTTTGGAATAACGCCGAGTTTTGAGACATCCGTCGTCCTGCCTGTGATGTTTTGTTTCCGAAAATGGAACCAATATCGCTTTCGAAATTCATAGCGGCCAATACTATCGCCTTTTAGTGTCGGAGTTTCGCGATCGCTTTGTCGCGTTTCGTGGATCAGCATTGATTTGCCTCCAAAGCCTGACGTGGAGTCGCAGATGTTGCCGAGAACCGCAACATGACGCTGAGTCGCGACGGCTTTCACCAGAATCATGAGGGACTCGTCTGCGAAATATTCGAAGGCGTGACTTCGATGCTCGAGAAGCTCATGTTGCTCGCGAGGAATCGGAAGCTTGCCAAATTCTGAGATCGTCACCGACCAGCTTTTGGGAGCACCGGCTTTCTGAACCACAAATATCAAAGTATCAGCGACAACTTTTGGAAAAGGCGCTTTGTACAGAAGACTATAAATCCGCGTCTCATTTAGTATGCGCCATCTCAGCCGCGTGAATTGAGCATTGTATCCAAGCCGATCGGGAACAATGAAACTGAACCAGCCATTTGCTGACATCAGATTGAGTCCTTGGGCTACAAAATATTCGTACATATTGGGCATGTAAGTATTCCCTTGGAAATGCGAAATGAGATAACGAATCTCCTCCTCAGAATGAATTTCATTTCTAAATCGCCCGGTTAAAGAGATCCAGGGCGGATTCCCAATGACGGCATCAAAGCCACCGGCTTTCATAATTTCGGGAAATCCATCTTTGCCGTTCCAATCGAATGCGTTGATACGGTACCGTTCCTCTTCGTGTGGAAAGTGCAGCTCCGCTTGCTGATAAAAATCGGAGCCGATGAGTGAGTTGCCGCATTTGATATTGCGGCCGAGATCGGGCAGAGCGCGCTCATGATAGAAGCGCAGTTGCGTGGCGAGCGTTTGTTCCGATTCACCTTCGAGCACTTTCAACAGCAGTGAGAGCTTCGTCACCTCAACAGCCTGCGCGTCGATGTCCACGCCGTAGATGTTTTGCAATAGGATGCGTTTGCGTTCGCCTGTAGTGAGTTTCCATTCGCCGCTCATTCCTCGATACAGCGCTGGATTACGACCGGTCGCCCATCTTTTCGGATCATCAGCTACGTACCAGTCGCGATGCCAATTAAGCAGATGTTGATACGCCGCGATGAGAAACGAACCGGAGCCGCACGCAGGATCGAGAATGCGAAGTTTGGCAGCCTGTTTCGGCGTCTTGGTTTCCAACAATTTGCCGACGGTGTTCTTAACGATGTAATCAACTATGTAAGTGGGCGTGTAATAAACGCCGCCCGCCTTCTTGACCTCGGGCTTGTCTTCAATCTTCGCCTGATGACCTTCAGTAAGGCGGATGACCTTGCCGAGAAACTGCTCATAGACCTGGCCGAGAATGTCGGCCGGCAGAACAGAAAATTCGTACGGGCTATCGGGATAATAGAGACGCCGGATAATTTTCTTAAGCACGCTGTCATCGATTTCGAGCTCGGGCGTGAGATCGTCCGGCGGCTCGACGCGATCTTTTTCTTTCTGAAAATAAAACAGACCGGAGTTGTACCGCTGATCGGCCTCGCGAAAGAGTTGGTAAAGCCTGCGATAAGTATTTTCGCCATTCAGTAATGCCTGCAATCGCCCATAGACTTCGATGCGGCGGTCCTCGCAGATGCGCAGGAAAACGATCCGGTCGATTGTGCGCTGGACGGAAAAGTTGAGATCGCGCTGCGAGAGCTTCGGGTTGCGCAGCGCGAGATTCCGCGCAAGGTCGGCTCGCCACCTCTCGATCTCATCCAGGAAGGCGTCGTCCACTTCCGCCGTACCGCGCTTCGCCTTCGTCGATTCGGCGAACTTGTCGAACGAGCCTTTCAGGATCGCGTCGCGGGCAAAAACCTTCGCAACATCATCCCAGTGCGGAACGTATTCGCGGAAATTCAGATAGAGCACGCGCGCGACTGACGCTTTGTCATCCAAACGCGGTTCGACGCGGCAATCGTAAACAGCGAGCTCTTCGAAGTCCGTCAGGATGCTGAGTGGCAGCTTGGCCGACCAGGCGTAACGACGCAGCTGGTAGGCCGGGGAAGCATCATGCTTGATGTCGATCGAAGGCTTCTTTGCTTCGAGAAAGAATTTCCTTGTGCCGCCGATGCGAAAGCAATAGTCCGGCGCTTTGGTAGCGCCGCCGATCTTGATCGCATCCTCGTGGATGACGTCTTTATAGGCCTCGGCGTAGCCGCTCACATTATCCATGTCCCAGCCGAGCGCCTTGAACATCGGATCGACAAACTCCTTGCGAAGCTGGGCCTCGTTGTATTGGCCTGATTTATAGGCGTCGCCTTGTTGTTCAAAGCGCTCGACAAGGTCAGCGATCACATGGGGAGCTGCCACGGCTGACCGAGAATTAGATGGTAGCCCTGTCGAGATCAAGCTGGAGGGGAAAAGAAATCAGCGAGGACGGATGATACGGGTGTGAACGCCGAAGCGCTGGATTGCTCACTCAATAACCCAGGGCCGCTTTTCGCTCCGCCGCGCTGGGCAGGGGCTCCTTGCGGACTGTGATCGCCTCCCCGCCCGAGTCCTTCACCTCCTGTGCCTTGACCGCGTTGAACTCGACATCTTTCCCGAACTCCGGCGGAAGGTCGTTCTCCTCATAAATGGCGTGCACCGGGCAAACGTCTACACATGCCATGCAGTCAATGCATTCCTCCGGGTGAATGACCACCTGGTTGTCCAGTTCGTAGAAACAGGCGACTGGGCACACCTCCACACAGTCGGTGAACTTGCATCCGTTACATTTGTCGGTCACGATGTGGGGCATGGGATTAGGTGGTTGAGGGTGGCGTTCAGCGAGCAGTTGCCGCCAGGGGGCGGACGGTCAGCAACTCATTGGCGGTCAGCGGCTCGACTTGCGACTCGCGTACAGTCACGACATCAACCGTTTCCCCTACTGCGTTGAAGACCTCAAGGCTATAGCCAGGTTCCTGATCTGACCGACCGGTGTGGTACTCGACCACCGTAGCCACGTCGCCGCGACGCAAGCGACGCTCCGGCAGGTCTTCAGCCAGCGCGACTCGGGAGTACAGATCGTATTTCATCGCTTGTCCGGGAATAAAGTAACAAACTTCGTTTCGCCTGTCGCGTCTTCTTTCATCCAAATGGATACCACCCGCAAGACGAGTTCGTTTGGGCCCGTGAGCGTCCCGCGTATCTGGTATTTGAGGCCATACTCGGTTTGGTCGAAAAATTCGGCGTCGAGCGGCAGAAGCTGTGTGCGCAGGTCGTTCATGAGTTGGTCGGCGTTTTCGGGCGTGTATCCCGCCAAGGCGAGAAAACCCGATTTGTCGTCTTCGTCCCGGTGTCGCAAAAGATATTCATCCAGTTTTCTCCTCGCTATAACGGTGTCGGCAGGCAACTTCATCTTGAGCGTGAGGGCAATCGCTCAGACCGGCGGGCAATGCTCGCGGGTCGTTCGGAAAAAAATCGCCACAACAAACGTGACGATGGTACCGAAGAATATCCACCAGGGAAATTCCATCACAGGCAGCCAGGTTGGCTGCGAGTAAGCACTCTTTCCAAAAAGGCCCGCGATGTTGATTGGTAAGCCGCTCAAAATCGCGACGACGATGAAGCCAATGATCATGGCAATGATGTTGCCGCGATTGTTGCCGCGTCGTTTGGTGAACATTCCGCAAAGGAAGACGCCAAGAAGCGAGCCATACGTATAACCAAAAATGCCCAGAACGATCGGAATGATTCGCACTTCGGGATGCACGATTACGAGATAGGACGTGGTCGATGCTACGACGATCATCAGAATCGAAAACCACACTGTCGCCCAACGCACCGCGCGCAAACTTTGTTCATTTGTCGATTCTGGGTTGATGTAGGTCTCGTACCAATCGCGCGTAAAACTTGTGGCGAGCGCATTGAGCGCGGTGCTGAGCGAGCCCATGGCTGTGGCAAAAATTCCGGCGATCAAAAGTCCCCGCAGGCCGACCGGCATCTCGTACAAGATGAAATGGCAAAACGTTTCATTTGGGGTTTTGGGAAGAGTCGGATCTGGATGCGCCTGGTAGTACGTCCAGAGCAACAAACCGATGCTAAGAAATGTGAGCACGATCGGAATATCGGCGAGTCCGGAAAGAATAAGCGAGCGCCGGCTGCGTCGGACATCCGGTGCGGTCAACATCCGTTGCACCATGTCCTGATCGGTGCCGTGTGTGGCCATCGTGATAAACGTGGCGCCAATCAATCCTGCAAAAATCGTGTACTCGGTCTCAAACATGCCTTTGATCTTTTCCCAGCCGTGTTTTGCCGGATCGAGGCCGGTGGTAAAAAAATCGGAAATGCCGAATCCGCCGTGGCGTTGGACGATCTCATTCCAGCCGCCGGGAATCGCCGAGTAAAGCAGACCAAGCGCGACGAGTGCGCTGCCCATCATAATCGAGGCCTGAATCAAGTCCGTCCAGATGACCGCTTTGATTCCGCCGAGCGTCGTGTAGATCGCGGTCAGGATGACGATCGCGACCGTTGATCCGATGTAGATCAAAAGCGTCTCAGTTTGCCCGGGACGGGTGCCCGAGATCATCTCATAGGCGAGAGCGAGCGCGATGGCCGCGACATACAAACGTGCGCCTGAAGCGAGAAGGCGCGTGATCATGAAAACGGCCGACGCCGCGTTCTTCGTGGCAACGCCAAACCGCGCGGTCAGATACTCGTAGATGGAGTAAACTTTGTAGTCGTAGTACGGCTTGATGAAAATGTAGCTGACCAGGATGCGCGCGAGGATGGTGCCGATCGCCAGTTGCAAATAGGTGTAGTTGCGCAGTGCGAATCCCTCGCCCGGGGTTCCGAAAAAAGTGCCCGCGCTCGTTTCCGCGGCAATGATTGAGGCGAGCACCGCCCACCACGGGATTCTGCGGCCACCGAGCGCAAAGTCTTTGAGATCTTCTTCCTTTCGGCCCATGTAGAGGCCGATGGAGATGATGACGACAAAATAGAGGAAAAGAACTCCGGTATCGATTGCCAGTCTCGCGTCCATGCCGGCGGTTATTTAGCCACAGACGCTGTGGTGAGCCAGTCGAATCCATGAACACGGATGAAATACAGATTATCTGGCCCTATTGCCCTAGCTCGCAATCGATGCTGGATGCTGAACATTAGATACAAGATCACAAATGAAGCTCACGGAGATTCCCGCACCCGATTTTGATCTCGCGATGACCCTCGATTCCGGCCAGGTCTTTCATTGGGAAAAGATCGACGATGGATTTGTGGGGGCGATCGGCGAGCGCGCGATTTACGTCGAACAGTTCCGCCATGTTCTAAAAGTTCGCGGCGGCGATGCGCCGACCAGGTCGCCCCGGCGACCGCTCCCCGGAATCATCGCGCATTATTTCGCTCTCGATCATCCGCTCGCAGCTATTTGCGCTTCGTTTCCGAACGACCCGGCGATGAATGCGGCTCGAGATTTTTGCCGCGGCCTCCGGATCATTCGACAGCCGAAATGGGAATGCCTCGCCACGTTCATCTGTTCTTCGATGAAACAAGTCGCCCACATCCGGCAAATTTCGAAAGCGTTGCGGGAACGATTCGGTGTCCCGCGCAAGATCGATCATCACGTGGCTCATACGTTCCCTTCCGCGCAGCGCCTCGCTGAAAGCTCCGAGAGCGAATTGCGGAAATGTGCGCTCGGTTACCGCGCGAAAAACCTGCTCGAAACCGCACGGCTCGTCGGCCTAGCCGAAGCGGATCTCGATACGTGGTCGCCGCTTTCGGACGCCGATCTTCGAGAAAAACTCTGCGCATTGCCGGGTGTGGGAGCCAAGATCGCTAATTGCGTCATGCTATTTGCGTACGAGCGTCTGCGGGCTTTCCCGATCGATGTCTGGATCGAGCGCGTTTTGAGAGAGAAATATTTTCCGCGAAAACAGGCGACGAAGGCGCAGCGGCTGCGCGAATTTTCTGAAACCTATTTTGGCGAACATGGTGGTTACGCGCAGCAATACTTGTTTCATTATGCGCGGACAGCTTTACCAAAGTCAGGAGGCCCAAGAGACTCCTCCAGACGTTCGCATGGAGCTACGGCTTGACAGCGAACCCGAAAGGTTTCGGGGCTCGGAATGACAAAGGGGAAGGACGCAATGAGCGGGAGCGGGAATAAGAATAAGAAGAAGATTAGGACTAGGAGTAGGAGCAAGAGAAGGAGCCCGGCAGGCGGGAAAGTTGTCAGTGCCCCTGAGCTGAGATAATATTCAAGCTATTCAAGCCCTAAGCTGAGGGAACTCTCAGCCCGAATGCCTTCCCCATTATTCTAACAGACCGCTCTCATGATGACGGCCGAGATCATGTTCGCCCAACCGGGCAGCCGAAGGATCGACCACGAATACCATGCTCCAACGATTCTGTGGGCGGTGCTCGCGGCGATTCTCATTCATTTGCTGTTCGCTTACCTGCTCGCGGTGCTGGGCGGCGTCTTCTCGCCAGCACTTCCAGTCGAGGAAAAGCCGGTTGAGCTGACGTTTGCCGATCTTTCGCCAGTCCCGCTGGTTCCGAAGAATTCTGCCTTCATGGAAACAGACGAGTCCAAAAAGTCCGTCGAGCCGGAGGAGAAAACATTTGAGTCCAACGCCAATTCCATCGCGGCGAGCGAAGTTCCCGCCACTGGCGAGGCGCCGTTGCCGTCCCAGACGGGAAAAGACCGACCGTTGGTGGATTTGGAGACACATTCCTACTCGCTTAAAATGAAAGGGGCGCTACCGCAGCCCAGTGCCGCGCCACAGGAAAATCCGAGACCTTCGCCGGCACCGCAGCCGACCCAGCAACCACCGCCGCTTACGGCAGCGGAGCAATTTGCGATGTTGACCGCAAAACCTACTCCAGCAGTCGAGTCCTCCGACCCGGCGCAAGCGCGATCCGCATATCGGGCCTACAAGGAACGAACTCGCATCTCAGGCCGGGTCACAAACCGCGGTATCTCTTCCGTTAATGCGCTGGGCACACCCCTCGGTCGTTACCAGAAGTCTATTCTGGATGCGATTGGATCCCGCTGGTACGCCTTTATCGATCAAAAAAGGGACTTGATCAACATCGGCACTACTCGCGTGGTATTTGTAGTTGACCGAAGTGGGCGCGTGAACAATCTCAAGGTTATCGAAAACACAGCAAATGAGGCTTCCGCCAACGTCTGCATTCAATCGATCCAGGAGGCGCAACTCCCTCCGATACCGGATGATTTAGCGGCCAACCTGCCTGCTGAGGGTTTGGACATGGACATTCCATTCACGATCTTTGCGAACTAATGAGCGCTACCTGGATACTTGCTGAAACGCCGGGAACCGTGAATGCGATCATCGGGTTTTTCACCAGGGGCGGCCTTTTCATGTGGCCGCTGCTGGCCTGCTCGATTGTCTCAGTGACGACAATGATTTTGCGCGGCTTCGCCTTGAGGGAGAAAAAAGTGATGCCACCAGTAATTGAGGGCGAAATTGAACTCTTGGTGCCGGGCGGAAGTACTGAGCGGCTCTCACGAATCGTGTATCATGATCCGTCGTCGCTAGCGCGGATCACGCGGGTCGCGCTGCAATACTTGCGCGGGCCGCGCTCTGAAACCGTGGAAGTAGTTCAAACCCGTGCGCGTCACGAAATGGTACGCCTTGAAAAGGGTCTCATCGTTCTCGAAGTCATCGTAGGCATTGCTCCGCTGCTCGGTTTGATCGGCGCGGTTTCGGGCCTGGTGCATGTTTTTTCCCATCTCGGATTGAGCTCCGGCGCATCGGACACCCGCCAGATCGCACTCGGCATCGCCGAAGCGCTCAATGCAACCGTTTTTGGACTTTCGATCGCCGTGCCGACGCTGGTCGGGTTCAGCTATTTTTCGAGAAAAGTAGAAGTGATGTCAGTCGAGATGGAAACGCTGGTGGTCGAGTTAATTAACAAATGCTATTACGGGCGTTCCTCGCGCGAATTCGAACCGGCAAAAGCCCCGCCCGTCGGGTCCGTTTCGATTCCGACGCCGGTCGCGTGAACCGCGCTGCGCACCTCACCCCATGAACTTCGCGGTCCGAAAACGGCGAGCGCCCCTCATTATCATCGTCTCGCTCGTCGATATTCTCATCATCCTGCTGATCTTTTTTGTCGTCTCTACCACGTTTAAGAAGGACCAGCCGGAAGTTCAAATCAATCTGCCGGAGTCGAAGACCGCGAAGAAAATGCCGGCTGAACTCGAACACGCGATCGTCAGTATCGATGAAAATGACGAGATCAAATTGGACGGGCGAGCGATGGGGGTGGCAGACCTGGAGGGCGCGGTGCGTGGCCTTCCTGAGGCTCGTAAATCCACACTCGCCTTGCAAGCGGACAAAAAAGCGTCCTTCGGCACGATCATCAAAGTGATGGATGCATTAAAGCTGGCAGGCGTGAGAAATTTGCCCGCCTTTACTCGCGAAGAGCAATGATCTTGTCGATCCTGCAATACGGCGATCCGATTCTGCGGGCGAAAGGCAAAAGGATCGACAAGATCGACGAGTACATTCGCGAGCTGGCCGCTAACATGATCGAGACGATGCATGCTGCCAACGGCGTCGGCCTGGCGGCACAGCAGGTGGGCGAAGCTTTGCTGCTAACTGTGCTCGACGTTTCGCAGGTCGAGGATCGGCCGAGCACGCTCGAGCTAAATGGCGAAGATGTCGACCCAAAGACCGCGATGCCACTAGTGTTGATTAATCCGGAAATCGAAGTCGGTGGCGGAACTGAAGTAGGAACGGAAGGGTGTTTGAGCTTTCCCGAAATTACCGGGCAAATCGAGCGCGCAAAATCAATCATTGCGCGCGGGCAAACTGTGGAAGGCAACCCAATCGCAATCCAAGCCAGCGGCTTGCTGGCGCGCGCGATTCAGCACGAAGTGGATCACCTCAACGGGATTCTTTTTATCGATCGCATGAATTCAGCGGCGAAGGCAGCGTTGTCGAGCAGCTTGAAGCGCCTGCAAAAGGAAACGAAACGCGGCAAGCGCATTCGTCCGCAGGACGAACAATCACTCGTCAGCGAGACAACGCTGTAACAACGGCGCTGTGTCGCCGTGCCGGTGGTACGCCCATGAGCGCGCTCACGCTCCCTCGGCGATCATAGACTGCCGTCCGAGAAATTATCAGAGGGCTTTGTAATCAACGCTGATGGTGCGGTAAATAAGCGAGTCGTGTTGGGCCGAGAAATAAAAGAGTTCAAGCATCGTCGTGCCGACCATCCATTGATAGCCGACCAGCGTCTGGATGACATCGGTGTCAGTGTCGCGGGAGCGCGAGACTAGTTTTCCTGTCCCGTACTTCTCGTCGAAGTATTTCCGAATTTCTCCCATGCGCTGGTTGTACCATTCGATCGTCCGGTCCGGATACTCATATTGTAGTTCCACTTCGAAGAGCGCTCGCCCCTTAAAAGTAAAGAGGGTGCGCTTCAATCCAGGGTGAACCAGGCCTTCCACTGTCCAAATCTCCCGGTTCTCCTTTTTTTCTCGCGATACAATTTTCGCCTTTGCCCCATGCAACACAGCGTCCACACGCGCCATCGAGTCGTTCCAACGAAAGCCAAACGGCGGCAAGAGTTCTTCGCCGGCCCCGAAAGCTCTCGGGGCACACGACATAAAGAGACAGAAAGCGATCAAACCGGCTGGCAGAATTTGCCGGATTGACCGGATCCGATTCACATTGACGACGCGGTTCATTTTCCAGTTGGATTGGGTTGCCTGCGCTTTGATTCGCAGAGAATTGTTATCCCATAGCACCCTGGAGTCGGCAAAATGCGCAGGCTCTTCGATTCGGTCAACTGGCGATTCATCCCCAGCACCGGAGCCCAGATGGCGAAGACTCGGCCGAGAGTTGATCTACAGTGATTGAGCCGAGGTTTTGGAGTTCAGGAGACGCACGAGGGTCGGTTTTGTCGTTCTGGGGGACCCGCGTGTTTCTCTTTTCAGTCAAGAAGTTTTTTTTGTGTGACGAAAAATAAAGTTAAGTTTTTTTCTTGTCGATTTCAACGGTCGTTTCTAATCTCAAGCCCGCTGTCGGGGCGAAAACGGAGCACTTGTGAATAAGATGTGAACATTTCATAGAAACTTTTGGCAGCGAGAATGAACGGCACCGCACCTCCACAAAACAAACGAGCTCCTGCACATCGCTCTCTCGCCGCGATCCGTTGGCTATTAAGCTGCAAAAAGTTCAATTTCCCCTCGTGTTTACGCGTTTTCGGCCTTTTTCCCGAGCGCTTCCCTGGGAAGCTCTGGAGGAGATCAGCTCAATGTCGCCTTGGGCCCGCCGGGCAGTTTCCCCTCGTATCAGCCTCTGTGGCGATCGTGTAACACTGTTAACAAGTTGCTATGGACAAGAAATGTGCGCAGCTCTGGGAGCGGTTATCCGCTGCGCTCAAACCACAGATCAGCCCTGATAGTTTCAAGCGTTGGTTTTCTGCCGTCGAATTGGTCCAAGCCACTGATAAGTCGCTCACTCTTCGGGTTCCAAATAGCATTTATCAGTTTTGGATCGAAAGTAACTATATGACGGCATTGCAGACCGCAGTCGTCACCTCACTTGGCGCCCCACGCGCCGTCAAGTTTTCCGCTGGATCTGCGGGGCAAACGCCTTTGGAGGATGCCGCCACTTTAAAGGAGATTTTGCCAGAGTTACAAGGCGACACAAAGACAGGCGCCAGCGTGCTCGGGCTTAATCCACGAAACACGTTCGAGTCTTTTGTAGTCGGTCCGAACAACGAGATTGCGCATGCCGCCAGTCTTGCTGTCGCGCAGTCACCGGCACGCACTTACAATCCGCTCTTTATTTACGGCGGCGTCGGCCTCGGCAAAACGCATCTGATGCAGGCAATTGGCCAGTACGTGTGGGCGAAGAAAAAAAACACGAAGGTGATGTATCTCTCCAGCGAGCTCTTTATCAACGAGTTCATCGATGCGATCCAGCACAGTAATCTGGTCAAGTTCCGAAAGCGCTATCGCCAGGCCGATCTCCTTTTAATCGACGACATCCAGTTTCTTGGCGGCAAAGAGCGTTCGCAGGAAGAATTTTTTCACACGTTCAACACGCTCTTCGATGGCCACAAACAGATCGTGCTCTCGAGCGACCGGCCTGCTTCGGAGATCGCCAACCTGGAGCACCGCTTGGTTTCCCGCTTTGAGTGGGGACTCACCGCCGAGCTTCAGCCGCCGGACATCGAGACACGTCTGGCGATCTTGCGGAAAAAAGCGCGCACGATGCAGATCAAATTGCACGATGACATTTTCCAATTTCTCGCCAGTCGCATTCGCACGAATGTGCGCCGCCTGGAGGGTGCACTCATGCGCGTGGCCTCCTTTGCGTCACTCAGCGGAAAGGAGCTTACCCAGGAAGTCGTCGAGCATCTGCTGAAGGATATTTTGCAGGAGGAAGGACGCCATTCCATTACGATCGAGCAAATCCAGCGACGTGTAGCCGAACACTTTGATGTGCGGGTGGCGGATATGACGAGCAAACGCCGCCCGGCCAGCATCGCCTTTCCGCGGCAGGTGGCGATGTATCTGGCGCGGGAGCTTACCAAGGCGTCCCTCAATGAAATTGGGGATGCATTTGGCGGACGCGATCACGGCACCGTCCTGCATGCTTGTAAACTGGTAAAAAAGCGCATGGCCGAGCACGACAACCTGCGTCAGACGATTTCCTTTATCGACAGTTCGCTACAGCGCTGACCGTGATTCTGTAGCGGCGGTCTATGCGTCGCATTAATTATTTGTTGACGAGAACAACGGCAATAGTAAGCGCGGGGGCGATTACAGACCGCCGCCACAGGAGAAGGCAGGAGCGACTTTACGGTTGCCGAATAAAATCGAAAGCCTTACATCTAGGGCGCTCCTTTCCATCATGAAATTCAGTGTCACGAAAGAAAAACTGCTTGAAGGCCTGCAACAGGTCCAAAACGTAGTCAGCACACGCACAACTCTGCCTATTCTTTCCAACGTTCTGCTGCAGGCCGACGGGAACGAAATCCACCTAACCAC
The DNA here is from genome assembly GCA_046724585.1 of Verrucomicrobiota bacterium. GTDB lineage: Bacteria > Verrucomicrobiota > Verrucomicrobiia > Chthoniobacterales > UBA10450 > Udaeobacter. The sequence continues at coordinate 2,848 of JBKOWV010000076.1, read as the reverse complement.
AACCGATCTCGATGTCGGTGTGCGCGGCAGTTGTGAAGCGCAAGTGGACAAGGAGGGTGCAACCACACTCCCGGCCCGTCGCCTTTTCAACATCGTTCGTGAGCTGCCCTCGAGCGAAATCCAGTTCGATGTCGATGGAAAGAACACGGCGTCGATTCGGAGCGGGCAAAGCTTTTTCAAAATTCTCGGATTGCCCGAGGAAGAGTTCCCGCCGTTGCCCAAATTTGAGGACGCGAAAGTCGTCACCATTCGGCAAAAAGATTTGCGAGACGGTTTGCGCAAAACTTCCTACGCCATATCGACGGACGAGACCCGTTACGTGCTGAACGGCGTCCTTTTTAGTTTCAAGGACAACAAGCTCACCCTGGTGGCAACGGACGGTCGGCGGCTCGCCATGGTCGAAATCGAACTGGAATTCCCGCGCAGTCATGAAGCGGACATTATTGTTCCCACAAAAGCGGTCACCGAATTGCAACGGCTGCTTGGCGATGACGGCGACGCAAAAGTGAGCATGGGCAGCGGTCAGATCGCGTTCGATCTAAACAAGACGCTGCTGGTTTCGAAATTGATCGAAGGCAATTATCCAAACTATCGCCAGGTCATTCCGGCCGAAACAAAAGAGCGGGTGAAACTGGAGCGCGAAACATTTCTAAATTCACTGCGACGCGTTTCGCTGTTGGCGAGCGACAAATCGAATTCGATCAAGCTCAATTTCAGCAAGAACAACATCGATATCACCGCCAATACGCCGGAAGTGGGGGAAGCAAAGGAATCGCTGTCCATTCAGTACAAAGGGCGCGATTTTTCCATTGCGTTTAATCCAGAATTCCTCATGGCGCCGCTGCGCAATCTCACCGAAGACGAAGTCTTTCTCGATCTGATCGACGAGATGAGTCCCGGCATCCTGAAAATTCAGACGCCGTTTCTCTATGTGCTGATGCCGATGCGCATCAGCTCTTGATCCGATTCCTTGTCATTCCGAGCGAAAGTCTTGCCCTGAGCGAAGAGACATCAGCGAAATTTCAACCTCCGTAAGATCGACATCTTTGAGAGCGCCGGTCTTTGATCGCAGCACAGTCACATTTTCATTCATGGGCGCCCAAACACCCGGATCGGTCGGACCAAATAGCAAGATGCATTTTGCGCCCGCAGCCGCGGCAAGGTGCGAAATGCCGCTGTCATGTCCGACAAAGATCGAGTCTTCGAGCACAGCAGCCAGATTAGGCAGCGATAAATCTTTTGCGAAACGCACATCTCGATCTTTCCATTCGCTCTCCAGACGCGCGGTCTGTGCTTTGTCCGCCTCGCCCGAAATAACGACCAAGGAGGCGCCGTTTCCTAATCGCCTATCCTCACCGGTGGCGCATTGGAAAACGCCACTCCTTGAGCCGAACTCGATCCAGTTCTCAATCGGCCAGTTCTTCATTTCGCTGCCGCTGCCGGGATGAATAGCAAGAATTGGTCGCGCCATGCCACGTAGAAAATCCTCGGCAAATTGTCGATCTTCCGTGGAAGGATAAATCCTCGGTGCTAAATCGCTGGCTCGCAGTCCGAGCTCTTCCAGCGGTCGACCGAGCTGACGGGCGGCATGCTCATGGCCATCGATCTTCGCCGGGCCGCAGACCAGATTCTCGACACCGCACCGCCGCAGGTTGTTCTCTAAGATTCCATCCGGATCGTAGAGATAGCTGATGATCAAATCAAAACTTGCCAAATAGTTTGCAAGTTCCTCGGGCAGTTTCGAGTTTTTCGCGAAGAAGCTCGAGAGCGGCCCATATTCGATCGACCGAATTGCTTGCGCATAAAACCGATTTTCCACAAGCGCCGCAATGTGCTTGTAACCAAGAATCTCGATACGCGTGTGAGGATAGGCCTCACGCAACGCCTTTAGGGTTGGCAAAGTGAGAATGAAATCGCCAATCGCGCCGCCGCGAATCACCAAAATGCGATGGAACATAGACTTTACGTCTGTGCGGCCAGCGGGTTTGCAACCCGGTAAGGACAGAACACCGGACAGGATGTCGTGCCGCCCACACAGAGCGCATCCCTATCTTCGCCGCTAATACCGTGTAAACGCGAATGCGAGAATCACACAGCCATAGACGAACGCAATAGCGTGCAGGAAGCGCCAGCGGAAAACGCTCCGCGTGCTCCAGTTAATTTGATTGCGAAGCACGTAAGGAATCGCAACCCAAAACAGTCCGGCGACGATCAGCAGATAAGCAAATACCGTAACGAGCAGCCGGCTCGTTTCGTAGCGTAAGAAGGCCGCGTCGAGCAGCGGTTCGGCCGCCAACAGGCAAAGAATTCCAAGGGCGCGCACCGCGAGAAATTCTTCGACGAAACGCAGGGCGAGCAGATAACCGATCGGCAATGCAATGAGCAGCGGCCGACGGAAGCCAGAGAATTCGCCCATCTGGATCGTCGCGAGCAGCCAGAGTGTCCAAAAAAGAGCGATAGTCAGCAGGACAATTCCCATGACGTGAGAGCGTGGAAAGCGTTGCGCAACAGTGGCGAGGTCCGGCTTTACCAACCCGGGCACGCTGACCAAAATAAGGAATGCGCCTGCGATGATTCCGGCGGTTTGTAAAGACAGATCGTAAATCATGTTCGCCACGCCGAATCGATCCTATGGCCCCGAAAGCTTTCGGGGCTGGATACGCGCGAGATTGGCAGGATCGGCGTGCCATACAAGCTGAATCCATTGGCCTGCTCGATTCGGACATCGACAAGTTCTCCCATCAGTTGATCGCGGCCCTCTGCTCGCCGTAGTCTCCGTGATGGCGGGAACACGACAATCTTGTTCGTGCGGGTTCGGCCCATCAATCGCGCCGGATTCGTCTTGCTC
>JBKOWV010000062.1:0-2425 GCA_046724585.1 Verrucomicrobiota bacterium | reverse complement strand
CAGCAAGACGACATCAAACGTATTTTGGCCTACTCCACTCTATCGCAACTCGGTTACATGGTGATGGCCGTGGGTCTCGCCTCAAACGAGGCGGCCATTTTCCATCTTTTTACCCACGCGTTTTTCAAGGCCCTCCTCTTTCTCGCCGCCGGCTCGGTCATCGTAATGCTTCATCACGAGCAGAACATTTGGAAAATGGGAGGGCTTTCCCGAAACCTCGCGATCACATTTGTCACTTTCTCCATCGGCGCGCTGGCGCTGATCGGTTGTCCGCCTTTCAGCGGATTTTTCAGCAAGGACGCAATTCTGGCGTTCGCCTATGAGCACAACATGCCAATCTTTGTCGTGGGTTTGTTCACAGCGTTTTTGACGGCCTTCTACGTCATGCGCTTGCTAGTCATCGTGTTCTTCGGCAAACCGCGCAGCGAGAGCGCGCGCGAAAGTGGAGAATCACCATTGGTGATGACCGGGCCGTTAATCGTGCTTGCGCTTCTGGCAACGATAAGCGGATTCGCGTTCTTCGCGCGCAAGTTTCTTGCGCTCCCGATAGAGAAAGAAGCGGCGATTTTGGTACCCGTCCTGGCGATCGTCGTCTTGATTCTGGGAAGCGGACTGGCGATTTCGCTTTACCGCAATCGGACAAGCGACCCCCTCGATATCGAGCTTTTGCGGCGCAAGTTTTACTTCGACGATTTTTATCGCTGGTTAATCGATTGGACGCAGGAACTTCTCGCACGTATCTGCGCGTTCGTTGATCGATGGATCATCGATGCAGGCGTGGTAGGCGGGACCAGCAGTGGCACATGGGGAATCGGGGCGCTCTTGCGACTGGTCCAGGTGGGAAATTTGCAGGCTTACGTGTTCCTGTTTGGCTTGGGAATCGTCGCGCTCATCTATTTCGCCGTTTTCCGCTAATGGTTCTGTTCATCATTTTCTGCCCAATAGTTGCGGCCGCCCTGATCATCGCCGGCCTCCCTGCCCGCAAGACTGCATTGGCGGCATCCGTTTTGATCCTCGCGACAACGTTATTTCTCCTCGGCGCGTTCCAGCAAGGGCAACGCGATTTTCAGCATGTCACGTCGTTCACCATATCTCCCCAGTGGCATCTGAGCTTCACCACTGGGCTTGACGGTTTGAGCTTCGTCATGGTGTTGCTCGCGGCAATCGTAACGCTGGCCGCCGTTTGGTTCACCGGCAAGATCGACAAGTACGAAAATGCATTCTACGCCTGTCTTCTGTTGATTTCAGGAGGGGCGATCGGCGCATTTGCTTCGATTGATTTATTTTTCTTTTACGCTTTTCACGAACTCGCGCTCATTCCCACATTCTTGTTGATCGGAATCTGGGGCAGCGGTAATCGCGTCGCGGCGGCGTGGAAGATCACAATCTATCTCGCGATCGGCAGTTTCATTTTGCTGATTGGGCTGATCCTTCTTTATCAGAGCGTTCCGGTTGGATCGCGCAGCTTTGACATTCGTGCATTACAAGCCACGGTAGCCGCGAGCCAGATCTCAGCAGAAGCGCAGCGCCACATTTATTTGCTGCTGCTTATCGGCTTCGGAATTCTTGTCTCGCTTTTCCCGTTCCACACCTGGGCGCCGGAAGCATACGCGGCTGCGCCTGCGCCGGCAGCCATGTTGCATGCGGGAGTTTTAAAGAAATTCGGGCTGTATGGCCTGCTCCGTCTGGCTATTCCCCTGCTCCCGGAAGGCGCCCGGCATTGGACCAGTCTTCTGTTGGTACTGCTGCTCGGGAACATCATCTATGTCGGGTTGGTCACGATCGCACAAAAACGGCTCGATTGGATGCTCGGTTACTCGAGCGTCATGCACATGGGCTATATTTTCCTCGGGATCGCGAGCGCGAGCGTTCTCGGCGCGACAGGCGCTGTTGTTTTGATCTTCGCTCATGGCCTTTCGATCGCACTGCTATTTGCGATTGCTGGTGAATTGCGCAAACGCACCGACACATTGCTCTTCGCTGAACTTGGCGGCCTCGGAAAATTGATGCCATTTGCTGGACTCGCATTTGGGCTCGGGGCGTTCGCGGCGGTTGGTCTTCCGGGCTTTGCGAATTTTGCCGGTGAAATCATGATCTTTTTTGGCGCGTTCAAGAACGGCTGGGAAATGGAGCGCTTTCATATTTTTCAAATCGCGACCGTGCTTGGGCTCTGGGGCGTCGTTATCTCAGCCGTTTATATGCTGCGCGCCTATCGAAAGATTTTTATGGGAACGCTCCACGAACGTTTTCGGAGCTGGAAGGAATTTGTCGACCTTCGGAGCGGACTGCGCGTGCCGGTAGCGTTGCTCGTCGGCACCCTTATTTGCTATGGATTTTTTCCGCAACCGTTTGTGCGAATCGTAACTCCTGCGTTTCGCACTTATCTGACGGCGAACAAAAGCCATCTAATAGATATACAGACCTG
>JBKOWV010000199.1:0-9608 GCA_046724585.1 Verrucomicrobiota bacterium | reverse complement strand
AACCGGCGTGCTTCGTCCGCGCGGATTTGATTGATAACCTGCGGCGGAATCACAATGGAGGAAATGTCGATCCAATCCATCTGCGCCTGCGCGGCGAGCGTGCGCGAAACGTCCGAGTCGGAAACGATTCCGTCGTTGATCAGGACGTCGACGACGCTGGCTGCACCGTTCAGACGTAAGCGGGCACTTTCAATCTGGGGGCGTGTGACCAGTCCCCCTTCTTGCAGGATTCCAAGCACATAGTCTTCGCTCTGTGGCACGAGTGAAATGATGGCTGAGCTGACAATTTACTGCAATCCTTGGTATTTCTCTAATCGTCTGGTCTCCCGGCACTGGCGAGCGTCACGGAGCGACCCAATGCAAGGGGAGAGCGCCCGGGCTCTCTAGATCACTCCACCGTCACGCTCTTGGCGAGATTGCGCGGTTTATCGACGTCGCGGCCCAGCTCGACAGCAAGATGATAGGCAAGAAGCTGAAGTGGAACAACCGTCAGGATCGGCATTACGCAATCGTGCGCCTCTGGCAGGGAGATAATTTCATCGGCAACGTTCCTCAGTTGCTTCGCGCCGTTCCCGCTGGTGAGGGCAATGATGGGGCCCTTACGAGCTTTGACTTGCTCGATGTTATTCACGTTTTTCGAGAAAACCGAATCGTCAGGCACGATAAAGACGGATGGAAGATCCGGACGCACCAGCGCGATGATGCCGTGCTTGAGCTCGGCGCTTGGATGGCCTTCGGCGAACAGATAAGTGATCTCCTTCATCTTGAGAGCGCCTTCGAGTGCGATTGGAAAATTGAATTGGCGGCCAAAGAAAAGCATGCCGTTCACATCGGCGTATTTCCTGGCAATAGTTTTAATCTCATCGCTCAATTTCAGGGCAATCTCGATTTGCTCGGGCAACGCTTCCAGTGCCTCGATGATCCGGCTTCCTTCAGGGGTGGAAAGATTTCGCATCCGGCCGAAGAGCAGACCAATGAGCGTGAGAATGACGAGTTGCGAAGTAAAAGATTTCGTGGCCGCGACCCCGATCTCCGGTCCGGCGTGCATATAAACGCCACCGTCGCTCTCGCGCGCAATCGTGCTCGCGACATTGTTGCAAATTCCCAGGGTGCGAAAACCTTTGCGCCGGCTTTCACGCAATGCGCCGAGTGTATCCGCAGTTTCGCCGCTCTGGCTGATGGCGAACACCAGAGTCTCTGATGTCATCGGCGTATTGCGATGACGAAACTCACTCGCGAATTCGACTTCGGTGGGAATATTTGCGAGCCGCTCGATCAAATATTCCCCTACCCGCCCGGCATGCAGAGCGGTGCCGCAACCGGTGAGAACAATGCGCCCGACGTCCCGTAATTGCGCGGCTGTCATGTTTAAGCCGCCCAGCTTCGCAGTGCAATCTTCCAGACTGAGACGGCCCCTCATTGCGTCCCGGACCGTATCCGGTTGCTCAAAGATTTCCTTGAGCATGTAATGCTGGAAATCGCCCTTCTTGATGTCCTCGGCGGTGAATTCAACTTTGCTGACTCGGTGGACGCCACTTTCTCCGGCCAGCGAGCTGATCTCGAATTTGTCCCGCTCCAGCGCGACTACATCGAAGTCATTTAAGTAAACAGCGTCGCGGGTGTAAGCGACGATCGCGCTTACATCACTGGCCAGAAAATTTTCGCTTTTCCCTACCCCGAGAACCAACGGACTTCCTCGCCGGGCACCGATCATGAAATCCGGCACATCCGCATGGACGAGGGCGATGCCATACGTGCCAATCACTTGCTGAAGCGCGGCACGAACGGCGGTGAAAAGCCGTGCTTTTTTCTGGGGGGCGTCCGCTGTACTTGCGCACGATTCGTCGTAGAGTTTCCCGACCAGATGGGCGAGCACTTCGGTATCAGTTTCCGAGCGAAAATTGGTATCGCCATCCTGAATCAACTGTTCCTTGAGCGCCTGATAATTTTCGATCACCCCGTTATGCACGAGCGCGAGCTTCCCGCTGGCGTCGAAGTGCGGGTGCGCATTTTCATCGGTCACTTTGCCGTGCGTGGCCCAGCGGGTATGACTGATGCCGAAGGAACCCGGAAGGGGTTGCTTTGCCATTAAGCTGGTGAGCGCCGCGATGCGTCCGGCACATTTTCGTGTCCCGAGATGGCCGCGGTCTACAACGGCAATGCCGGCGGAGTCGTAGCCTCGGTACTCAAGCCGTCGCAGACCGTCGAGTAAAACGGGGGCTGCTTCGGCACGACCAACGTAGCCAACGATTCCACACATGTTCGGAGTCTAATTGCGGCTGTCTTCAGCCGCAAGATTCGCCGCGTCTGGGACCGGCGCTTCGCATATATCCGGTTCGTTCCTGGCCATCGCTTGCCCGATCCTGACCCAGCAAGCGGCGCGCTTGCCTACAACGGCAGGTCAGACACTCGTCTGCCCCGATTCAAAAAAGTTGCCGCAAAGCCCAGAGGCTAGATTATTGATTGGGTGGCATGCAAGACCGGTCTGAGCGCGATTCGCTTGTAAAAACTCCAACTCCGACAGCGGTCGGGGCGGCGCTGGCGCCAGGCACAATCCAGCGAACGCTTGCAATCATTATGGGTGGCGGCGCCGGCACGCGTTTGTTCCCATTAACGAAGGACCGCGCCAAACCCGCCGTGCCACTCGGGGGGAAATATCGCATTGTCGATATTCCCATTAGCAATTGCCTGAATTCCGGGCTGCGCTCGATTTATGTGCTCACCCAGTTCAACAGCATGTCGTTACATCGGCATATTCAGGCAAGTTACAAATTTGACAATTTCTCGCGCAGCTTTGTGGAAATTCTGGCCGCTCAACAGACGCCCGCCGGCTCGCAATGGTACCAAGGGACTGCCGACGCAGTCCGGCAAAACATGCGCTATTTCCTCGAGCGCCCATTTGATTATTATCTGATCCTGAGCGGCGACCAGCTTTACCGGATGGATTTTCGCGCGCTGCTGGATCAGCACATCCGTTCGGGCGCGGAAATCACGCTGGCCACCAAACCGGTCCATCGACATCAGGTTTCCGAGTTCGGCATCATGCAAAGCGGAGTCGATCGGCGGATTACACGTTTCGTCGAGAAGCCGGCTGAAGAAGCTGTGCTGCACGAGATGAAGATGGACCGGGAGCTGCTCGGCGCCATCGACTTGAACGAAGACGAGGAATTATTTCAGGCGTCGATGGGAATCTACGTCTTCAATCGGAAGGTGCTGATCGAATGTTTGGAGAACGATCTGGCCGATTTCGGTAACCATGTCATTCCACACTCGATCAAAGACCGACATGTAAGCGCATTTATCTTTAAGGGTTACTGGGAGGATATTGGAACGATCCGGGCTTTTTATGAGGCCAATCTTGATCTGACCGACATCGTTCCCGAGTATAGCTTTTTCGAACCGGAGTCGCCGATCTACACGCATCCGCGGTTCTTGCCCGGCAGCAAAATCAACGGGGCCACTCTGCGGCAGGCGATCATTTCCGATGGGTGCATTATTTCCGATGCGCACCTGGAACGCTGCGTGATTGGGATACGCAGCATCATTCAGAGCGGCGCGACCATCCGTAACAGCATCGTAATGGGCGCTGATTACTTTGAACACGACCGAAGCGGCGATTCAACAGAACCGCCGATCGGCATCGGGCGCAACTGCGTGATCGACCGCGCAATCATCGACAAGAACGCACGTATTGCCGACGGGGTCGTAATCACGCCGGAAGGTAAGCCTCCTAATTTTGACGGAGACAATTACTTCATCCGGGACGGTATCGTGGTGGTGCCGAAGAATGCTGTGATTCCAGGCAGTTTTTGGATTTGATCGCCGTCGCTACGGCGCGTCACTTCTCGTCGAGCCACTCCGCTATCGCCTGTCGGTGAACTCCGTGAGTTGACCCCCGGCCGTCTCCCATTTCTCTTGTCTGTTCCAAGGAATGGCCGAATCACCGTGATCGTCTGGATCGGCAACCAGACGGGGCGGCTCCTTCGTGCTCGCGCACGAGGCGAACGTCATCATAAACGCACATAACAATGCGGAAGTGACGTGTTTCCGAAGTTTATGAACTTGTGCCAGCATAAATGACGGTATCTCCAGGTTGCACTTGGACGCCGCGCGCCAAGCTGCCGGTGATGATATCGCCGATAGCGGTCGCGGGTTCAACTGAAGAAATGCGAATTTTGCCGATCAGCGTGCCCTCCCGCAAAACCAGCATTTCCGAATTCGGTTCGACCCCCTGGCGGGCACCAAGATTTAATACAACAAAATTGTACGCCTGATTGACGGCAAGGACGGTGCCGCGCACACCTGTTCTGCGGACACCTGTTTCCCGGCGCTTTCTCTCTTCCTGGAGGGGAGCGGAGCGCTCCTGAGCGCTCTGAATTTTTTCGGACAAGAAGGCCTTTTCTTTTTCCGCGCTATCGAGTTGACGACGAGCGTCATCGAGTTGCGCCTCTAGTTCTGCGGCGGAGGCGGCGCCCGCGGCAGTTTCCGACGGTTTGGCTGCTTTTTCCGCTTCTTCCACCCGCTTTTGCAACGAAGCTATCTCCCTCTGAGTGGAGTCCAATCGGATTTGCAGATCGGCCTTTTCTTTCTGCACTTGGACGAGTTCTTCTTGAGCCTTTGCCGCCTTGTTTTCTGCTTCCACAACCTTGTCTTGTTCTCCTGTTGCAGTCGTTTCCTTCGTTTTCAGATCTGGTTGCGGAGCTATGCTTCGACTCCCGACCGCCCGGCGTAACGCCTCGGCGTTCGCCACTTTTGCGCGGAGCGCTTTTACTTTTTGGCTGTTGAGAGCCCCAAGTATGGCAGCCAGCACCAGAAACAGCACTGAAAGGCCAATCACGTTCTTTTGAGTGACCGCCGAAGTCGCCGAACTCGAGTGGGTCATGGAAGGCGCCTCTTGTAACAGCGCGGGACGCTCAAATGCAAGTTCCAATTTCGGTCCGGTTCGAGCACGTATTAAAGCTCGAATTCAGATTGCGTTTGCCGGTGTTTCAACCGATAGACGCTCCATGGGTCAACAGCACCGGACGCGAGCAAAACGCAGGCGACGAAGAGCGTATCTGCAGCGCAAGAAAGCGTCCCTTCGTACGGCACGCCGGGAGTCGGCCAAGCCGCGGGCAAAGAAGGAACCGACCGTGGCCGAATAATGCGGTAGCTGTGCTGATACAAGATTTGAGGCCGAGGCATTATGCCGGCGCGTTTTTATCAATGCCGCAGCGCACACGTTATTTAATCGTAGATGGGCACAGCATCATCTTTGCCTGGCCCGAGTTGCGCAAACTCCACCAACGGCGTTCCTCGCTCGCGCGCGAAGCGTTAATAAAGCAGCTTCAGCATTATCAAGACTGGACTGGTGTGCCCGTCGTCATCGTTTTTGATGGGAAAGACAGACAAGTCAACACGAGTTCAGACTTGGGCGATGTACAGATCATCTATTCGCGACGCGGACAAACAGCCGATGCGATTATCGAGCGCCTCGCAAGTAAATATGCAGAGCGCTTCGATCTGACGGTAGCTACCTCCGATTTACGGGAAGCAGAAACAGTGCACGCCAGTGGCGCGGAATGGATTTCGCCCGACAGCCTGCACGAACTCTTGGAGCAGACGCGCCCATAGGATGGTTAGCGCGTGTTTACAACCCGAGCTTCTTTTCGATCTCTTTGACGCGGGCGAAAAGTTTTCCCAGCGATCGGATCCAGGCGATTTGTTGTTTCACCTCATCGATCGGCCCCGCCGGATAGCCAAACCAAACGCCTCCCGGAACACTCTTGGAGACGCCGCTTTGGGCTGCAATCACGCTGCCATCGGCGATTTCGACGTGGCCTACAATGCCGACTTGCCCCGCCATCGTGACGCGCTCACCCACACGGGTGCTGCCGGAGATGCCGGTCTGGGCCACGATGATGGAGTTTTTCCCAATGACAACGTTGTGCGCAACCTGCACGAGATTGTCGATCTTCACGCCTTGTTGAATCCACGTCCGGCCAAACCGGGCGCGGTCAATCGTCGTGTTTGCGCCGATCTCGACATGATCGTCGATCTGAACGATCCCGAGCTGCTGAATTTTTTCCTGTCGGCCATCGATTACTTCAAACCCAAAACCGTCCGCGCCAATCACCGCGCCACTATGAATGATCACGCGCGAGCCAATGCGGGTCCGCTCGCGAATTGTTACTCGCGGATAAATAAGGCATGCCGCTCCGATTTCCACTTCATGACCGATGTACGCCCCGGCCCCGATGGTTGTATCATCACCGATCCTGGCCCCGGCTTCGATGACTGCATAGGGCTGGATCGACACACGTTCTCCAATCTGAGCGCCCGGATCAACAATCGCGCTTGGATGAATCCCAGACGTAAATGTGACCGGTTTCGGCGCGAGTTTAAGCACGACTTGCTCGAAGGCCCTGGTTGGATTTGAGACGCGAATTTGAGCGGCGGAGATCGGCTCAGCAAAATCTGGTGGAACGAAAACGGCAGAAGCGCGCGTTTTGCGCAGAAGTCCGACGTACTTTCGATTCGAAAAAAAGCTGATCTCGCCGGCCGTCGCTTCCGCGAGCGATGCAGCACCCGTGATTTTTAGTCCCGGATCGCCGGCCAACTCGCCGCCCGACATCGTCGCTAGTTCTTGAAGAGTGAAAGGCACGGACAAGTTGACGTGTTAAAAGGTTAAAGCGTTGAAGCGCGGAAAGGTAGCTACCCGGAACCCTGGCTCAGCCGCGGCGGACGTTTTTCAATGAAAGCCTGCACGCCTTCGAGCGCGGCCTCGTCCATCATGTTGCAGGCCATGGTTTCTGTGGCCGCCTCGTACGCGGCTGCGATACCCAGTTCAGCCTGGCGATAAAAAAGCTCTTTGCCCATTGCAACAGCAACGCGTGGCTTGGAAATGATGCTGACAACAAGCTTCTCGACCTCGGCGTCGAGCTGTTCCGGATTCGCGACACGGTTGATCAACCCGCGTCCCTTCGCCTCCTCAGCGCTGATAAAGTCACCGGTGACGAGCATCTCAAACGCCGCCTTGCGCAAAACATTCCGCGACAGTGCCACCCCTGGTGCCGAACAGAAGAGACCAAGGTTCACGCCGCTGACGGCAAATTTCGCCGTGGTCGACGCGACGGCCAGATCGCACATGGCCACGAGCTGACAACCCGCCGCGGTGGCGATGCCGTGGACGCGCGCAATCAGGGGCACTGGCAGACGCTGCACCGCCAGCATCATTTTTGAGCATTGCGCGAAAAGATGCTGGTAGTAATCGAGCGATGGCGTCGCCCGCATTTCCTTGAGGTCGTGCCCGGCGCAAAAGGCCTTGCCTTCGGCAGCCAGCACGACTACGCGCACCGATTCATCGTCGGCAATCGCATCCAGTTCACGCTGCAAGGCAGCCAGCATCGCCTCCGACAAAGCGTTAAAAGCCTGCGGACGGTTCAACGTCAGCGTGACGACGCCGCGCACATCCTGGCTGCGCAAAACGACTGCTTCGTCAGCTCCGAAAACTTTCGGGGTCAATGCAGATTCAATCGATACTGGAGCAGCTTTCACTCTCTAGAACGCTTCAACATTTTGATGATTTAAGGCTTCGACGGTTTAACCTTTTCCCACACTTGGGCGCCCGCCACAGGCGCGGGCATCTGTAGGAGAAACCGTAGCTTTCTCTACAGAAACCTGCGGATGGCAGACCAAGCCGAAATCTACTTCGAAACTGCCAAATCCAAAATCCGAAAAATTTAGTTTCCGTTTGCGACAACCAGCAACATCATCTGGCGAGCGACTGCTCGAGAAGCTTCCCTCAATGAGAATCATTGCAATCGCTAATCAGAAGGGCGGCGTCGGTAAAACGACGACGGCTGTCAATCTCGGCTCTGGTTTGGCGGAGCTGGGCCAGCGGATCTTACTTGTCGATCTCGATCCACAAGCGAACGCGACCAGCTCGTTTGGCCTGCAAGGAGTGGAGCAAACCAGTCTCTATGAGCCATTACTCGGTGGCGCGTCGATTACCGAAAAAATCTTTCCCACGCGCCGTGACGCACTCTTCATCGTGCCCGCCGACATTGATCTTGCCGGCGCCGAGGTCGAGATCGCCCGGATGCCGGACCACCTCACGCGTTTGGCGGCGACCCTCAAACCGTTGCATACCGATGAAACATTTGATTTCGTTCTCGTGGATTGCCCGCCTTCGCTTGGCATCCTGATGAGCAACGCCCTGGCTGCAGCCGATGAACTCCTGACTCCGATACAATGCGAGTATTTCGCCCTCGAAGGTCTGGTGAAAATTGTCCGGCTGGTTGAGCAGGTGCGCGATTCGGGCGCCAACGCGCGACTCGAGCTCGGCGGCATTGTCATGACGATGTTCGACGGTCGGACAAACCTTAGTGAGCAGGTCGTGGCGGAGGTGCGCGAGCATTTTGGGGAGCGCGTTTATGAAACCGTTATCCCGCGCAGCGTTCGTTTGAGTGAAGCGCCGAGCTTCGGCAAATCGATCCTGGAGTACGCTCCCAACGGAGCGGCTGCGATCGCCTATCGCGCTCTCGCGAAGGAATTTCTCAAGCGGCATGCAATTGATCGGTAACAAAGGCACGAAAAATATTTAACTGGAAGTGAAGACGAAGACCCAGCGAGTTTCGATTCATAATCGAAGATGCCAGCGGAGAAGGAAGAATATGCTCGTCCTGCAAGGCCACCGGACACATCAAGCTTAGCGCAATTGCGGGAAGCTTCGCGCAGTTGCACCGCATGTCACCTTTATAAACGCGCCACCCAAACTGTGTTTGGCGAAGGGCCGAGGGACACACCGATGATGCTGGTCGGGGAACAACCCGGCGATTACGAAGATGTGGCCGGCAAACCGTTCGTCGGGCCGGCAGGAAAGATCATGGACCGGGCGCTTGAAGAGGCCGGGATTGATCGAAGCCAGGTTTACGTTACGAATGCCGTAAAGCACTTTAAGTGGGAACCGCGCGGGAAACGCCGAATTCATCAGAAACCGAACTCGCGCGAGATTGCAGCCTGCCGCCCATGGCTCGAGGCGGAGCTGCGCGTGGTGAAACCGAAATTATTGGTCTGCCTCGGGGCGACCGCGGCTCAGGCGGTCTTCGGGCCGTCGTTCCGCGTTACGCGCGAACGCGGCAAAGTGTTGTCGTCCAAGGTTGCGCCGCGTGTCCTCGCCACGGTTCACCCCTCATCTCTGCTTCGACAGCCTGACGAGGAATCGCGCGAACGCGAGTACAAGCGGTTCGTTGTCGATCTTCGCGCCGCTTTGAGAGCCGCCGGCGAGACGTAAAACCAACGCGGGCGCTTTCCCAAGCGGGTGTATTCCCTCTGATTCCCCGTTGCCGACCGAGTTTAAGGCGTGGGAGACGCAGCGGCCTTCTTCGACTTCACTGCCTTCTTTTCAGCCTCCGTTGGGGGTCCGAGCTTCACCGTTTTCGCTTCCAGCGTGCCGTCATCCTGTTTCAAATACGTGCCACGGACTCGTTCATCTGCGACGATGTCCGCCATCGTCGCAGCGGCACCACCCTTGGTTATCGTGGTATTGTCTGTGATCTTGAACACCCGCGAACCTTGTTTGCCGCCGACAGTAAACGTTTTCGCGGTTTGATCGACCGCCGAAATCT
>JBKOWV010000101.1:0-9059 GCA_046724585.1 Verrucomicrobiota bacterium | reverse complement strand
TCCGGTCCAGACGTTTTTCGATTTGCAAATCCCCGGTCCGTGCTCAAGCCGGATATGCCGTTCTGGATAACGGGAGGCCACCCGAATTACCTCCTCGGCAGTGCCATCAGTCGATTGGTCGTCGCAGAAGATTATTTCCGTCTGTCCACCCACCTGCGGCATCCGGCGAACGGCGTCCTCCACATTTCCCTTTTCGTCTTTACAGGGAATGATCACCGAGACGGACAGTTCTTCTTTTGGAACTGCTGGCGACAGCATCCTGGCGACAACGACCTGGGTCATGCAGAGCCTCTTCAAAAATGGCAGGCGCGCGCAAAATCGATTTAGGAAAGTCGACAGGAGCGGCACGTATTTTGGTAACAATACAATCCGGTGGGTCTCGAGAGACTCGAAGCCGGCGAGCTTCATCAGGCTTTGAATGTCGGCTGTGGAAAGCCAGTTCTGTTCCGTCCGCGGGACCTTCATCCCAATCCACTCCGCAAACGTGACCAATGGCTCCCAGAGATGGTTATAGGTCGAGACCAGCAGACGACTGTGGCGCCGGCAAAGCGGCTTTAAATTGCGCAGTGCTTGAAGCACATCCACGGTGTCGTCGATATCATTGAAGAGGATGTAATCGAAGCTCTCCTCCGGGCTGAAAACCTCCCGGAACTCATCCTTGTCCGGGAAGGCGACCGCGAAATTGAGAGATGGATTCCGTTGCTGGGCGATTTTCACTATCTCGGCGCAGATGTCGATGCCTTTGCCGGTGCCTGGCCTGACGGCAGTTAAGAGGTTGCCGGTGCCGCAGCGAACCGATAGCACCTTTTTTTCCGGCTCGACCAGAAATCGGAGAAGCCGGCTTAGCAGTTCATAATAGTATCTGTTGCGCTTAATCCAGCTCTCGCGGCGGGACGCAATGCTGGCCAGATGCTTGCGCGTGCGTTCGCGCCTCTGCTCAAGGGCGGCCGGGCCCCAAACCTCTCTGTTCGCTTCGCGCTCGTTTAGCACAGCTTCCATACTGCCGTCCTCGATAGCTACCTTAGTTTTGCAAATCTCCACTGCAAAGCTTCGCGCCGCAGCTTCCTTCAATTCCAGCGTGGTTCAAGGGTTACACACTCGCCTAACGCGAAAGTTTGGCGCAAGCCGAACAGCCACGCAGAATGTTTTGCTGATTCATTTCTAAGAGATCCGAATTGCAGATGAAGAAACGATAAGGCACGTTCTTGCTTTCGCGAGGGGTGCCTTGGTTCATGAGTGCGAACAAAGCTCAGGAGATCATTAAACGGGCGATGGCCGACCGAAGCGTGTACGACGCGATGGCGGCGCGTGAAAATGAAGTATGGGGCAAAATTCTGCCCGATTTGGAGTCTTCCGAAGCGCGAAGCGAGGACGTAGAGGCCAGCGCGAAGCTCAAGATCGCTCGTCATACTTCATCTCTATTACGCGTTGCGCAGGAGCGAAAACTGAAATTTGGAAACGGTCTCACACTCGGATGCGGCACCGGGAGGCGTGAGCGCGACCTCGTATCCAGGGGCGTTTGCCGAAGTTTTCATGGAATCGATATCTCGGAAAAGGCCATAGCCGCGGCACGCGAGATTGCGAAAGAACAGCACCTGCCACTCACTTATGAAGTGGCCGACCTGAATTTCCTCGAGCTACCCGAGAAAACATTCGATCTGGTCGTGGCGCAGACCGCGCTTCATCACGTCCTCTTTCTCGAGCGGGTCGCGGAACAAATATGGCGTTCGCTGAAAAACGATGGATATCTCTGGATCCACGATTTCATCGGCGAAACGCAGGGACAGTACGATCCGAAACGGCTATCCATCATCAATCGGATTCTAGCCATTCTCCCCGAAAAATTTCGGAAGAATAAGATTAACGGCCAGTTAATTGCGGAGATAAAGCGTCCCGAGCCAGGGCGCCTTGGTTCACCATTTGAGTCGATTCGATCGGGCGAGATCGTTTCGGTCTTTCAGCGCTGGTTTACGATCGAATGGAAGATGGAGTTTGATGCATTCCTGCGTCTCGTTATACCGGTGGGAACCCGCGCGGCGTATCTTGAGAACGAAGACACCCGTGCGCTGTTTGAAATTCTGATGCTGCTCGACCGCTTATGCATTGAAGGAGAAATTGTGCGACCGACCGGGGGACAATATCTGATGCGCCCAAAGCCTGTTAATGATATTCCCGCGAAAAGCACAACCAGCGAATAACGCGCCAGAAAAGCCCGCTGAGCAGGGGCCGATCCCAGTTCGAAATTTTGGACGAATCTGACCTAGGATTCAGTTCGGCTGCCCTCTTTTCGCTGGAGAAAGACGGCGGCTGTGCTTGACTCTTAGGTTCGACTGTTGTCGTCAGAATGCCTGCCGAAGCAATCAAAATCAGTGGTGCGCGTCAGCACAATCTAAAAAATCTCCATTTGGAGATCCCACGGGAGAAGCTAGTCGTTATCACCGGCTTGAGCGGGTCGGGAAAATCATCTCTCGCCTTCGATACCCTCTATGCCGAAGGCCAGCGGCGCTACGTGGAAAGTCTCTCCGCTTACGCGCGGCAGTTTCTCGATCAGATGGAAAAGCCAAATGTCGATTTCATCGAAGGTCTTTCTCCTGCCATAGCGATCGAGCAGCGCAGCGCGGGTGCCAATCCAAGATCGACCATCGCAACCACGACTGAAGTTTTCGATTATTTGCGAGTTCTCTTCTCAGCAGTTGGCCAGCCCCACGATCCGCTCACGGGGCGGCCGCTTAAGCGGCAAACCCCCCAGCAGATCGTCGATGAGATTCTAGGCTATGAACCCGGATCGAAAATCATTGTGCTCGCCCCGCTCATCCAAAACCAGCCAGGCGAATTCCGTGATGTCATCGAAAAGACCAAGCGCGAAGGATTTGTTCGCGTGCGGATTGACGGCCAGATCACGGAACTGGATCGCTCCGAGCCGATCCGTCTCAAGAAGACCGGGCGACACACGATTGAAGCGGTGGTCGATCGGCTGATTGTGCGCGAGGGAATCCGTGTTCGCCTCACTGATTCAATTGAAACTGCCCTCAAATGGGGTGGGAACCGCGTTGTTGTGCTGCGTCAACGAGACAATGGAGCAATGGAGAGATGGAGTAATGGCAAACCCAAGACTCCAACACCCCAGCCCTCCAGCATCGCCACGGGCGAATGGGAAGAACTGCGCTACTCGACCGACTACGGAAACGCGGAGACCGGCTTCAGCCTCGATGAGCTCACTCCGAAACATTTTTCGTTCAACAGTCATCTCGGCGCCTGCCCGGCCTGCCACGGCTTGGGGACACAGCTGATTGTCGATCCGGATTTGATGATTTCCGATCCGACCAAAACACTGGCCGAAGGCGCGATCACACCATGGCGACGCGGCACAAAACGAATGCGGGCCTACTACCGTCATCTGCAAGGCGCGCTCGTGAAACATTTCCATGTGAACGAAGATGTGCCGTTTGCTGATTTGCCGGACGAATTCAAAACTGCGCTTTATTTCGGCACGAATGGCCAGCCCATCGAAATGAGTTTCGGCGGCAACGGCGAAAAGAAGATCGGGAAGCCGTTCGAGGGGCTGGTGCCGCAAATGCAGCGGCTCTATGAGCAAACCCAAAGCGAGTTCACCCGCAATCGCATTCGCGCATTCATGACACGTGAGCGCTGCAAAGTATGTGACGGAGCCAGGCTTAAACCGGAGATTCTTGGAGTGACTATTCGCGGGGCCACAGAATTGAACATTCACCAATTCAGTGAACAAACCGTCGAAGAGGCCCTTCGATTTGCGAAGGCTTTGGAGCTGACTGCGCAACAACGAGTGATCGTCGCTGATGTCGTGCGCGAAATTCAGTCGCGCTTACAATTTCTCGTCGAGGTTGGACTCGGCTATCTCACGCTCAATCGCGACAGTGGGACCCTTTCCGGTGGGGAAGCGCAACGCATCCGGCTGGCGACGCAGATCGGCTCAGGCCTGGCGGGTGTCCTTTACATTTTGGATGAGCCGAGCATCGGACTGCATCAACGCGACAATGCTCGTTTGCTTGGAACGCTGCGGCGACTGCGCGACCTCGGCAATTCCGTCATCGTGGTTGAGCACGATGAAGAAACAATCCGCGCCGCCGACCACATCGTCGATCTGGGACCGGGCGCGGGTCCACGGGGTGGCGAGATTGTAGCCCAAGGCAGTATTACGGAAGTTGTTCGCGCGAAAAATTCGCTGACGGCGGACTATCTCTCTGGGCGCGCGCGCATCGCGATTCCAAAACAGCGCGCGGTTCCACTCACAATCAAACATCAAACATCAAATCCGACAGGGGACGGATTCGCTGCGGCGAACATCGAAAATCTTGATGGCTGGCTTACCGTCGTAGGCGCGAATGAAAACAATCTTAAGAAAATCGATGTTTCTTTTCCTCTTGGCTGTCTTACCTGCGTGACTGGCGTATCGGGCAGCGGTAAATCCACTCTGGTCGATGATATTTTACGGCGTGCGCTCTTCCGGCACTTTTACAATTCCAAAGAAAAGCCCGGTGCTTATCAGGCGATTCGCGGTATCGAACAGATCGATAAGGCCATTGTCATCGACCAGAGCGCCATTGGCCGGACGCCCCGTTCCAATCCAGTCACCTACACGGGCGCATTCACGCCCATCCGGGAATTGTTCAGTCAACTGCCCATGGCGCGAGTGCGCGGTTATGATGCGGGGCGTTTCAGCTTCAATGTGAAAGGTGGTCGTTGCGAAAACTGCGAAGGCGGCGGCTTAATCAAAATCGAGATGCACTTTTTGCCGGACGTTTACGTCGAATGCGAAGTATGCCACGGCAAACGCTATAATCGCGAGACGCTCGAGATCACCTATAAAGGCAGAAACATTGCTGACGTTCTCGATCTGACGGTGGATGAGGCGGCGCGTTTTTTCCGCAACGTGCCGAGCATTTCGGAAAAGCTGAATTCGTTGCTGGATGTGGGCCTGGGTTATCTGCGACTTGGCCAGGCCGGAACGACCCTTTCCGGAGGAGAAGCCCAACGCGTCAAACTGGCGACGGAACTCGCAAAAAAGGCAACCGGGCGCACTGTTTACATTCTCGATGAACCGACGACCGGATTGCACTTCGCCGACATCGAAAAATTGCTGCACGTGTTGATGAAGCTGCGCAATACGGGTAACACGGTGATAGTGATCGAACACAATCTCGAGATGATTAAGTGCGCAGACTGGATCGTCGATCTCGGACCCGAAGGTGGCGATGGTGGCGGGGAGATCGTAGGAACGGGTCCGCCGGAACGAATTGTCGATCTTCCCAATAGTTTCACAGGCAAATATCTGCGGCCGATGCTGGAGGAGAAATGAGTCGTATGGGTCACATAAGTCATGTAGCTCGCGTAGGTCTCATCGGATTGTCGATCTTGTTTTCGCAATTTGCGCGCGCGGAAATTTCAGCCGAGCTGGCGGAGGCAACGAGCCCGCTCGCAGAGGGCGTGCCGGAGGTTGCGGTCGCCCGCTTGGAAACGTTGCTCGACAAGAATTTGACCCATCCAGAGTGGCGCGCGGTGGCCGAGAAACTCGCCGAAGCTCATGTCGGTGCAAAACAGGAAGAGGCGGCTCTGGTGTTACTGGCGGATTCGCGGTTGCGCGAGCTTTCATGGGTGAAGTTTTGGCGTGCCCAGGCTTTCGCTGGCCTGCGTCGATGGGCTGATGCGTTGCCGCTCTATCAACAACTGGAAGCGGACGAAACCTCATCCTTTCACAAGGCAGCCACCTTTGGAGCGGCGGAAATGTTGCGCGCGTTGGGAAGGCCGGATGAAGCGCTGGCAAAATTCAGCGTTCTGACGCGCGACAAAGAGTGGGCTACCCGGGCCCAACTCCGGTTAGCAAAGTTGTACATCGATAAGGGAGACGCTAGCAATGCCCGCCGGGTTCTGGATGACATGCGGCCGGAATCGGTTGGGGAACAAAATGAGCGGCGACTTTTGGGCGGGCGTTTCGAACTGATTTTGCAACGCCCGGAAAAAGCAATTAGTGCATTGGAAGGACTGCTGAAGACACCCGAGAACGTCGCCCATGCAACTCTGATCGCGGCGCTTTTCGGCATGGTCGATGCGCATGTGCAGCTAAAAACGCCGGACGCCGGGGCTGATTTGATCGAGGAGTTTATCAACCGTTATCCCGCGGACCCGGATTTGTCCGTTCTGTTCGCACGATTGGACGAGCTATATCGCGCGCAGCGCAAGCCATCACGCAGCGAACTGGAGAAATGGGTGCGCAATCCGGAACAGCCACGACGAACGTTCGCGCGATGGTATCTTGCGCGATTGGAAATTCGTGCCGGCCGCCGGGATCGAGCGCGGCAATTGTTTCGCGATGTGCGGCGCACTGACGCAAAACCGCCTGAACTGGCAGCCGCTCTGTTGGACTTTGCGCAACTCGAAGCGGACGACGGGCATTTCGATGAGGTGATTGCAATCTTGGATGCTGCGCGCTTCCTCCATCCGGACCCGTTGTTAGTGGACCAGCTCAACCTGTTGGCCGCGAAAACGCAATATATGGCGAAAAGATTTGAGGTGGCGACCGCCGGCTTTGAACAAATCGCCCATTCCAATTCACAATGGGCGCAAGTTGCGCTGCTTAACGCGTCAGTCGGCTGGCTGCAACTGGGCGATCACCAGCGTTTTGTGGCCAATTACAACGAACTTCAACAGCAGGGCGTCGACGAAGAATCGCGCGCCAACTTGCGTTTGGAGCAAGCCTTGATGCAGGCCGCCAAAGGCGATAAGCAGGCGGCCCAAGCATTGCAGCAATTTATTCGCGATTTCCCAAAAAATCCTCGTGTCTCGGAAGCCTGGGTTAGCTTGGCCGAGCTGGCTTTCCACTCCTCACCGCCGCGCATCAATGAAGCTCGAACAAATCTGGCGCGCGCGGCCGATTCGAAGCCAACAGCGGCGGCGATGGAACGCGCGGATTATCTCATGATCTGGATTGAGGACTCAGCCCCGAAAGCTTTCGGGGATGAGACGAAAGTCATCGAGCTGGCAAAGCGTTTCCTTGGGCAACATGGCGCATCGCCGTTCGCTCCGGAAGTTCGAATGAAACTGGCTGAGATTTATTACCGACGCCAGGATTTCGCAAACGCACAGACGCAGTTTGAGATTCTCGCGAACGAAAATCCGAATACTCCACTGGGCGAGAACGCTCTCTTCTTTGCGGCGGAATCAGCCATGTCGAGCATGGGCGATCGTTCGCTTGATCGGGCGATTGTCCTGTTCGATCGAGTGGTGCGATTGAATGGCGCCCTGCGATGGCGGGCCCGCAACGAACAAGCCATTATTGAGCGCAAGCTGGGCAAGGCGCAGGATGCTCTCGTCTTATATGACGAGGTGTTAAAGAGCGATGCCGGTCCATCTGAAAAACGGGAGGCCCTCTGCGGCAAGGGAGACATTTTCTTTGAGATGGGTGAAACTCGCCCCGAAAATTATCAGCGTGCGCTCGAAATTTATGATCAGTTAGAGTCCGACAAGAACACGCCGATTCACTGGCGCAACCAGGCGCTTTTCAAAAAAGCTCTCTGCCTTGAGAAGAAAAACGACCGGCCCGGCGCCCTTGCAACGTTTTACAAAGTTCTGGAAGACGAGGCGCGTCCCGATCGCAGGAGCGAACTGTTCTGGTATTACAAAGCAGGATTTAACGCGGCGCGTCTATTGGAAGACGATTCAAAATGGGAATCTGCTGCTGCTGTATACGAAAAACTGGCCGCGGCCGGAGGCAGCCGGAGTGAAGAAGCAAAAACGCGTCTTAATCGACTGCGTCTGGAACATTTTCTTTGGGCCGATTGATCCCGAAAGCTTTCAGGGCTTAACGGGTTTTCGTTTCCAACTCATCAGACGGCGCAATCGGTGGCCGACTTTTTCGATGGGATGCTTTTCCGCCTCGCGCAACAACTTCGCATAACGCCGCCGGTCGCTGTTCATTTCTCGAATAAATTCACGGGCAAATCTTCCTGATCGGATATTCCGCAGAGCCGCTCTCATCTGTTTTTGCACGGTGCGATCGATAATTCTCGGGCCAACAGTCAGTTCACCCCACCTCGCGGTATCGGAGATTAACCGGCGCATCCCAGCAATTCCAGCTTCGTGGATAAGATCCACAATGAACTTGAGCTCGTGGAGACATTCGAAATAAGCCAGCTCGCGTGGATATCCAGCGCGAACAAGGGTGTCAAAACCGGCGCGAATCAGGGCGCTCGTGCCGCCGCAGAGCACTGCTTGCTCCCCAAAAAGATCGGTTTCTGTTTCCTCCCGGAACGTCGTCTCCAGCACACCGGCACGCGTGCACCCGATTCCCTTTGCCCAGGCCAGCGCCGTCCGCCTCGCGTGGCGGGTGGAACTCTGGTGGATCGACATCAGCGCAGGCGTGCCACGTCCTGCGACAAACTCCCGACGCACCATCGGACCGAGGCCCTTTGGCGCGACCATCACGACATCGATATCTTTGCGTGGGACAATCAGACGATAATGAATCGCAAAGCCATGCGCGAAGAGCAGAGTTTGGCCGGGCCGCAAATACGGGGCGATCTGTTCCGCGTAAATGGCAGGCATTTGCGTGTCTGAAAGCGCCAGAAAAATAATATCCCCGCGCCGCGCCGCTTCCGCTGTGTCGAGCACCATGAGCCCGCTCCGTCTGGCGCGCGCCCGGGACTTGCTCCCAGCATAGAGCCCAACGATTACCTTAATCCCGCTGTCCTTAAGATTGAGAGCGTGCGCGCGACCTTGCGCGCCGAAGCCGATCACCGCGCACGTTTTGCCCTTCAACCAGCGAAGATCGGCGTCTTTGTCGGTGTAAATGCGAGCGGCCAAATTCAGCTGCGTGGCTTACCCAAAATTGAATTGGCTGCGGCGAGCACCGCTTTGTCGTCGTTATCCGTAAGCCCGCCGAGGAAGCGACGAATTCGGCGAAACGATTGGCGCAAGAACAGATCTGCGGCCGAGTGATCGGGTGGCGCGGAATCTCCATTGCGACGCGCAAGCTGAATCTCTGAATCCTGACGGCTAAGGACACAGGTCGAAGCAAAAAGATCCAT
>JBKOWV010000115.1:0-69523 GCA_046724585.1 Verrucomicrobiota bacterium | reverse complement strand
TGAATTGACTCCAAGATGACCGATGAACGGAAGCATGCTTGCCGTCACGTCAGGGATATTGCCGGCGGCATTCTTCACTCCCACCACGGCAGTCATATAAGGATGAATTTTGCAGTGGAACAGGTAAACGCCGGGGACATCGAAGGTCGCGGAAAGCGTTCCATTCTGCGACGAATCCTGATCGAGGACGACACGGGAACCTGCCGGTTTCATGAGAAGCGTAACGGTATGACGCGTACTCGTGCAGCAGTTGTTGATTTTGAAATCAACTCTTTGACCGGCTCGGATAGCCGTAAAAGGCGTCCCTGTGACCGCACTTTTGAACCAGTTCCCCGGCTCGTCGGTGAGACTCATGGTGTCAACTGCGCCACCGTCGGCGTGCACCCTGCTTGGGACGACCGCAGTTAGAACCAGTACCGCAAGCGTAGTTAAATTTAACAATGATAACTTGAGTTTATTCATAGTGATCTGGGTTTGTTATTGATTAAATTGGCGGTGCAAGTGAATGCGTCTACAAGGAAAAGGTTCCGCAGTTGTAACCTTTGAAGCTGGCACCGTAGCAAAAAGAGGCCGGCTGATCGTGCCGGCCTCTCTCATAGGAGTTTAAGCAAGGTTAATGGACTTGGAATCTGCCGCGCAGCGTGAAATAGCCATCAAAAAGTAACGGATCCGTTACTTTTCTAGGATTGCCACGTCGCCTCCATTGCGGTTAATGCCCTTGGCTATGAAGAGCAGCGTGATTACAAAGTGGAAAGGTGCGCATCCGGCGATTGCTTTATTTGTTTTTGGCGTCGCGTGCGCAATGACGTTTGGCGAAGTTTCGGCGCAGGTCGCGACGTTCACGACTCAGCGGTACCCACTGCTCGGCAACACCCACATCGGCACTGATCTCAACGGGGACGGCAGAGTCGACCTCGCCGGTGCCGGCGCGAATGTGGTGTCGGTCATGTTAGGGAATGGCGATGGGACGTTCCGGGCAAAAACCGATTTTCCTACCGCAGCCGATCCGCAGGCGGTGGCCGCGGGTGATTTCAATAGCGACGGCAGGGTGGATTTAGTGGCTGCGCTGAACAGTCCTCAGTTGAGCCTCGCATTGCTTACCGGCACCGGAACCGGAACCTTCAACCCACCGACTTATTTTCCAAACACTTCCGGATTCGATTCACCCGCTATCGCGGCGACGGATCTCAATGGCGACGGCAGGCTTGATCTGGTGGTGATGCATAACATTGCTTGTTTCACCGCGCCATGCCGTGCCGCGCGTAGCATCACTGTTCTGCTCGGCAACGGGAACGGCACATTTCAAACGCCGAGCGAGATTGATGTCGGAACCGGCCCGAACAGCATGGCGGTACTGGATTTGAACCGCGATGGAATCAAGGATGTGGCGATCGGCGGCGGAAACACAGAGCTCTCTATTTTGCTTGGTGTGGGCAATGGAACTTTTGTGCGCCAACCAGTTGTCACACTGGTGCCGGGCGGGGACTTTTTTTCCGCCTGCAATGATATTGGTGTCGGCGATCTGAATCGCGATGGCATTCAGGATTTGGTCGTGCCGTTGGGTAACGGCCATGGAAACGCGATCCTCATCGGTAACGGGAATGGCACGTTTCAGGTCAGGTCGCGCATTCAGATCGATGAGACTTTCGCCCCGCTGCACGTGGCCGTGGCAGATTACAACCGCGACGGCTTGCTCGACATTGCTCGCACCATGGGTGACGGCACGAATGGCTTGATGCAAATATTGAGGGGCAATGGCGACGGCACATTTCAGGCGCCGAATCGTTACCTGGTCCCGCCACCTAATTCCAGTAGGGGCGGCATCATGATCCTCGCTGGCGATTGGAATGCCGATGCTAAGCCGGACATCGCTTTTGTAGAAGGGGGTGCTGGTGCGCCGACGATAGACGTCTTGACCAACACAACGGGCGGCGTGCCGCCGTCTCTCGGTGTGGCAAGCTTGTCGTTGAATCCAACGACAGTGACGGGCGGTAATTCCTCAACTGGAACGGTGACCCTGACAGCGGTTGCGCCCGCAGCGACAACGGTTGCAATCACTAGCAACAACGCCGCGGCCATCGTGCCCGCCAGCGTCACCGTTCCAGCTGGCTCGCAGTCGAGGACTTTCAGCATCAGCACGACGCAAGTACCTGCGACGACGAGTGCCGTGATCACCGCTTCGCTCAACGGCACATCGCGCTCGGCTACTTTGACCATCAATCCCGCAGCGGGCGGCGCCGACACGGTCACGATCACGCGAGCCGAATACGATACCGGTAACCGGAGACTGCGGGTTGAGGCGACGAGCACGCGTTCAACAGCAACCTTGCAGGTGTTTGTCACTTCCAGTGGACAATTGATCGGAACGCTTTCAAACGATGGCGGCGGACGGTACCGCGGTGAGTTCTCCTGGCCGGTCAATCCGCAGAGCATCACCGTACGCAGCAATTTCGGCGGTCAGGCTACCCGCACAGTGACTGTGAGATAATACATCGCCTTAGCCGCAATAATCCGCGGCTCCGCGATTCTGAGATGTTGATGTGCGACACACGGTTGTGATCCAACCCGAGGGGCCGGTTATCTGCTCGCGACAGTGACGTCGCCCGCATTTGCCGACGGTGGCGCGTCGACACCATGAACCCATGCAAATTCTAGTCGTCGAAGACGAAGTTGGCCTTGCGCAGCATATCTCTCGCGCCCTCACCGAAGCTGGCCATGAGCCTACCATCGTCCACGACGGCGAAACCGCGCTGGGAGAGGCGGAGGCGAAGCAGTACGATCTCATCGTGCTCGATGTAATGCTGCCGGGGATGGATGGCTTCGAAGTGCTCCGACGTTTGCGCGCGGCAAAAATGGCCACTCGTGTCCTTATCTTGACCGCGCGTGGCGAGGTGAGGGATCGGGTGACCGGCCTCGGACTGGGCGCGGATGATTATCTCGCGAAGCCGTTCGCCCTGCGGGAACTCGTCGCGCGAGTGAGCGCGCTCGGGAGACGTTTTCCCGAGAAAGCGCCCCTCAAGTTCCAAGTCGGCGATTTGGTTTTGAACTTGGCCGACGGAGAACTGTATCGCGGCGTGCGTCGGATCGAGCTTTCGCCGCGAGAACTCACTTTGTTGCGCGTGCTGATGCGCGAACCTGGCCGCGTTTTTAGCCGCACCGAATTGTGCGAGCGCGTCTGGGAACGGGAACATGACTATGGCTTGAAACTGGTCGAAGCCTTCATCAGCCGTCTGCGCAAGAAGATTGACTCGCCGCCGCTTATCCACACCGTGCGATACTTGGGCTACACGATTCGGGAGCCGCAATGAGAAACTGGCCAGTACGCTGGAAGATTGCGCTTTACTCCGCGTGGCTTGCCGTAGCCGCTACCCTTGGCGGCGCCATCACCACTTGGTTTATCCTGCGTCATGCCGAAATCGCGGCTTTCGATCGGCGCCTAACGACTGACGCCCAAGAATTCTTTCGCGACGTGGAACATTTCGAAGGTGGTCAGACGAACAACCGGCGAGTGTTCAAGGAGATCTTCGTGCCGCTCTCACTGAGTAAGCGCCTCGTTGAAGTAACCGACGCAACCGGCACCGTGCTTTATCTTTCGCCGCGATTGCGCCAGCCGTTCCCTCGCGATGGCATCAAAAAATTTCACAACCACAAGATCGACGGCCAAAACGTCCGCCTGGCGGAGTTTAGTGAAAATAGCCTCACCTTGCGCGCCGGTGATGACCTGAAGGAGATCAATCAAACCGGCCGCGATATTTTCCTGGCGATGCTAGGGGCGATTCCGACAGTGCTCTTAATAACCCTGGTCGGTTCGGCCTGGGTCGCGAGCAAAGCGATCGCGCCAGTCGAAGAAATCCGCCAGGCGGCCAAGAGGATCACCGCACAGCGGCTCGACCAGCGTCTGCCTGTCCCGCCGACTAACGACGAGATCGCAGGATTAATCGAAGTGCTCAATGCGACCTTCGAACGGTTGCAGCGCAGTTTCGAACAATCCGCCCGTTTTTCCGCCGACGCTTCGCATCATTTGAAAACGCCGATCGCTGTCCTGCGCGCCGGTGTTGAAGAAATCATCGCCGATGACAAATGCAGCAAAAGCACACAAGCGTGCGCCGAAGGGCTGCTACATCGCATTCATCATGTCAGTTCAGTCGTTGACAATCTGCTTCTGCTCTCTCGCGCCGATGCTGGTCGGCTCGAGTTGTCGAAGACCGAGTTCGATTTAGGGGAAGTGCTCGGAGGCGTTCTTGATGACGCGCTCACTTTAGCCGAGCCGCTTGATCTGAAGGTAGAAGCGGATGTCTCGAAGCATCTGCTGCTAAAGGCCGATCGCACATTCGTCGCGATAATCGCGCAGAACCTGGTCGAAAACGCGATTAAATATAACACTCCTGGCGGTCGCATTCGCGTAGAGGCCTGCGTCGTCAATGGTGAGGTGGAAATGACCGTTGGAAACACCGGCGACGGCATCCCGAAAGATCGCACCGGACAGTTATTCGAGCGCTTTTACCGGGTCCGCGGCGGCGAGCGCGTGCCAGGACACGGCCTCGGCTTGAGTACCGCGCGGGAGTTGGCTCGGGCCCATGGGGGCGATGTTGAGCTGGTGCGTTCGGATGATAGTTGGACAGAGATGCGCGTTCGCCTGCCGCGAGGCGTCTAACGAGTCAAAGAGTCCGAGTGGTCACCGACCGGCGCAACCGCTGAGTCGCCCCGAATCTCTGAAGAGTGCCCATAATTCTTTTGCCCGCTTCAAAGGTTACAACTCCGCAACCTTTATCTTTTAGACGCCGACGATTTCCCAGTCAACTTGATCGCCATTAACAAAAACCAACAAACAAAAACCTCAATTGAACAAATGCACATGAAAAAACTTCTCACTACAATATCAATCGGTGGCCTCTTGGCCCTCTCGTTAGTCGCAATTGCCCAAGATCTGACCGATAGCAACCCCCAAGATCTGACCCAGAGCAACCGCCTGGAAGCGCGGCTTAACCCGGTGATCGCCGTGGACGCGAGCGGGCAGGCCCGGCTGGACTTTGGGTCCGGCACGGCCAACGATCGCTTCACCGCTGAGGTGGAGATCGCCAAGGACGACTTCGGTCCCTTGGGCATCACCCCCGGCAACGGCTTCAGAGACGAGGTCGTGGATTTGCGCATTCTGCGCGGCGGCGTCCAGATCTTCAGCAACCGTCTGCAGTTCTCCCTGAACCTTCCGAACGACATCACCTTCGAGACGGACATTCGGGGTGTCGGTGCGCCTGAGCTACGGGCGGGCGACGTGGCGCGCGTGATCGTGAACGGCCATTTCACGCTGCGCGGCAGATTCCAGGTGAGGTAGTCGCGATAGTCCTCGGCGTCACTGTTACGCCTGTCAGAGAGGCCGACTCGGTGAGTCGGCCTCTTTTGCTGTTGGAGACAGGTGGCCCATTTAGATTCAAGCGGGCTCTTATGTGAGTGATTCCAAACACACCGTACCTTGAACCCTGTGCATTAGCCTGTCGCTAAGGCGGCGGATTGCGTTTGAAATGACGCCGCATCTAACGACGTCATTGCAGCGTAGCGCGGGGGAGCGTGTTTCTCAACTTAACCGGTTGAATCGAACGTTGAGTGTAATGCAGCGCTCGCGGTGAACACAACGTCTCCTCGTCACCCGAGATTTACAGTTTCTGATTTGAGAGTAGCCATTCAAAAGTAACAACTCTGTTACTTTATTCCCCTTTACAGAGACCGACGGAGGATTGTCCGTTTTCTGAAGCACCGTGCAATTCGCGGGCTTTTTGGTGGCCGTTCAACATTAAAACCGCAGAAAGGAAAATCACCATGAATGCTCAAAAATATTCAAACCTCACCCTGCACCTGACGTGCACTTTCCTCGCAGCTCTCCTTGGGCTGCCGCCCATGTTAAACGCACAAACCCCAAGCCTGGTCGACCCGAATTTGGGCGTGCGCACCGTAATCGAAAGTCTGGATCAGCCCACCACTATGGCGTTCCTCGGCCCCAACGACTTCTTCGTCCTGGAAAAGGCCACGGGCCAGGTGAAGCGGGTGGTGAACGGGGTCGTGCAGAGCGCGGCGGTGCTCGACCTCGCGGTCAACTCCGGCTCGGAGCGCGGTCTGCTGGGCATTGCTCTGCATCCGAACTTCCCCGCCACCCCCCACGTTTACCTGTACTGGACGGAGAGCACGACCGGCGCTGACACCGACGTGCTCAGCGAAACACCTCTATTGGGCAACCGGGTGGACCGGTTCGTCTGGAACGGCTCCAGGCTGACGCAGGACATCAACCTCATCCACCTACGCGCCTTGCAAAACGATGTCACCAACGGGGTCGAGCGCGGCAACCACGACGGCGGGGTGATCAAGTTCGGGCCGGACGGCAAGCTGTACATCTTCATCGGTGATGTGGGCCGGCGCGGCTGGATGCAGAATCTTCTCAACGGTCCCTTCCAGCCCGGCGACCCCCTGTTCGGCACCGACGACAACTTCGGTGGCCCCGAGCCGGATAATGCCCACCTCACCGGCGTCATCCTCCGCCTCAACCCCGACGGCACTACGCCGGCCGACAACGCCTTCGCGGGAATCGGGCACGTGTTTATCGCCAGGCTCGACGGCGCCCAGGAGTTCCCGCCGAACGCCTCGACGGCCAAGGGCTACGCGGCGTTCTTCCTGAATCAAGAGGGGACGGCACTGAGGTTCATCGTCACTGTCACCGGCCTCGATTTTACGGGCACGCAAACCGCCGACACGGGCGACGACTTGCTGGCCGCCCACATTCACGCCCCGGCCCCGCGCGGGGCGAATGCGGGGGTCGTCTTCGGATTCTTCGGCCTGCCGTTCAACGACACCAACCCCAACGACACCGTGGTAACCCCGTTCGCCATTGGCGTCGGCGGCACGGTCTTCAGCAAGTGGGACCTGACCGAGGGCAACAACACCACCCTTGCCGCCCAGCTGCCGAACATCCTCGCTGGCCAGTCGTACATCAACTTCCACACCCGCCGGTTTCCCGGCGGCGAGATCCGCGGCCAGATCGAGGAGAACCCCCAGGTCACCGCCAACATCCACAAGGTGTTCTCCTACGGCCTCCGCAACAGCTTCGGCTTTGACTTCGACCCGAAGTCCGGCAACCTCTGGCTGGAGCAGAACGGCGACGACACGTTCACCGAGCTGGACCTAGTCCAGCCGGGGATGAACGGCGGCTGGATCCAGGTTATGGGGCCGCTCGCGCGGATCGACCAGTTCAAGCTGATCGAGACGACCATGTTCGGGGGCAACCTCCAGCAGTTGCGCTGGCCGCCGACGAACATCGCCGACTCGCCCGAGGAGGCGCTGGCGCGGATGGTGATGCTGCCGGGCGCGCGCTACAGCGACCCGGAGTTTAGCTGGAAGTTTGAGGTGGCCCCGGCGGGCATTGGCTTCATCAACGGCCCCGGGATAGGTCCGCAGTACGACGGCGACCTCTTCGTGGGTGCCGCCCGGCCGTTCCTCGAAGGGGGCTTCCTGTGGCACTTCAACCTGACCGGCAACCGTCGTAAGATCGCCGTAGATGATCCCCGGCTGGAAGACCGGGTCGCCGACAACCTGGACAAGCCGTCGGCGACCGACCCCGCCGCCAACGCCCGGGCTATCGTCGAGAGCGAGAGCCTGCTGTTCGGCCGGAACTTCGGGGTCGCCACCGACATCAAGACCGGCCCGAACGGCAACCTGTTCGTCGTGTCGCTCTCGAACGGCGCGATCTACGAGATTTTTAAACAGACTTCACCATAGCTCACGGTAGTAGCCATCAAAAAGTAACAAGGCTGTTATGTTATTCCGCTTTACAGAGATCGACGCGGGATTGTCCGTTTGCCTTGAACGGGAGGATTACAATTATGAAGACTAAAAATATCGGTTTTTGGGTAATAGCCACACTGGCCGCGAGTCTGCTCGCTGCACCCATAGTTAACTCCCAAACGGAGCGTTTTTCCGCAAGGCTTAGCGGAGCGGAGGAGGTACCTCCAATTAATACCGCCGGCACCGGCAACTTCGAGATGACGATCCAACAGGGCACTATCACCTTCGAGTTAACCTTCTCCGACCTGTCATCGCCGCTTGGTGTGGCCCACCTGCACTTTGCACCCAGCAAGGTCAACGGTGGCGTCATGATCTTCCTGTGCGGTGGCGGCGGCCAGCCGGATTGCCCAGCGACCACTGAAGGAACCATCACCGGGACAATCACGGCAGCAAATGTTACTGGACCCGCCGCCCAGGGCATTGAGCCAGGCGACCTCGGCTCAGCCTTGGAAGCGGTGCGCAACGGCCTGTCCTATGCGAACATGCACACAGCGAATTTTCCCGGTGGTGAGATTCGCGGTCAGGTTCGGCGGGGCTTGGGGCACGGTAGAGGTCCCTGAGTGACCGTCCGCGTAAAGGGCGCTAGCCTCACGTGGAAAGTTAGAAGTTAGAAGAAGTAGGAAACCTTTTCGTTCGCCGCGCCGCTGCAGTCGCCGTCAGCGCCGGCGTCAACTCGACGCAGGATCGTCCGGATCGTAATCGTGCAGCCGCGATGGGATCGCCGAAGACCGCAGCGAGCACGCGCTCGGGCCAGATCTCAAAATAGCTCAGCAACAACGCCATCAGCGGCACCAGAATGAAGGCGAGGCGGTGCACGGCCATTATAAACATTGCCAGCGCGCGCAGTACCAGGAGATACACGTCCCAGCGCACCTGCTGTTTCAGCTCGTTCTCGGGCATCGCGTCATAGCCCAAGCGAACCGCGTTCCAGAAATGTCCGGCCGCGAGCCAGCCAAAGGTGAACCAGAGTGCCGGAGAATGCGCGAGCTCGTGGCGCAGCTCGTCGCCAAGCAGCAGATCGTGGAGCGGAATCAGCACGATCCAGTACGGCAGACCGATGATGCCAACGAGGAAAATCCACGTGACCGCGCCGCGCACGAGGTTCTTCGCCCACCTCGCACCGGCCGATTTCGGTTGCGTCTCGCGCAGCGCGCGCGGAATCAGCGCGGTCACGATCGCGGCCAGCGCGGTCAGCCCGTCGAACCAGTAGTTGAAGACGGCGAGCGCAGCGGACTAGCCGAAGCCGTAGATGCCGACGACCGGAATCAGATTGCGCGCGAGCACGAGCCATGTGTCGGGTCGCGACGCTAACTCGCGCAGATGCTGCTAGGGCGGTGGCGGCGCGATCTGTCGCGACGCAGTCGAGCCGGTCTTTTTCCGAGGGCTTGCCATCTCGATAGCTTAACAGACAGCCCAAACAGAATTAGAAGTAAGAATTAGGAAATAGGAAGTAGCCGCCTTCGCCATCTCGGCTACGGCGAGCCAAGGAAAGCCAGGAAGTTGAATGAGCGAGCAGGGATGAGCGACATGGCCGTAACGCTGCGATGTGGCGATGGGTAAATGCCCAACGAGTGAATAGAATGGCGACGCTGTGGAGTTGTTGGACTAGCTCTTAGAATCGAGATCGGGTGGCAAGGGGTCTAGCTTGATGCGGAATTTGTCCGCTACCCGCGCCACTGCTTCCGCTGCTCGATCGCGCGGACCGCTCGTTTCGATTTGGATTTGATCGATAGCCCGGTCCATCGCGGCTTTGATACTCGCGGCGGTCCCACCTTTTTCGCATTCCCGCACCAGCACGCCCTCCAGCCGCGCGATCACCGCGTCCACGGTGTAGTTGGGATTAACATCAGACCTTTCGTGCGCCTGGATCGCACTATAGACATTGATCACTTCCTCGCTGTGCGCGCCCCATCTGAGCACCTGATAAAAGAGCGAGCCCTGTCGCTTACCCTTGAAGATGAGATCGATCAGCGCCGCGACGAGCGAGACCGGCATAAGGGCAAAATCGCGTATGTTATCGAGCAACATCTTGAGCTGAAAGACGAGAACGTCGCGGAAAAACTTCCAGCGCTCGTTGCTGCCGGATTCAACGGTAAGCGGATCGGGAGAGCTCATGGCGCGATATCGATGCTTAAAACGCGCGCTAATTTTTCGCCGAGTACTTGTCGATGAGGGCTTGGTAGCGCGGATCTTCGCGGAGCGGGTTCCAGGCTGGATCCAGCTTCAACATCGGGACGGTGAGACCGTTGGGAACCGCGAGTAAGTGATCGAGCAGGCGAAATGCTTCATTAGATTCGCCGGTCCAAGCATAAATCTGGGCGAGCGCAGCGGTGACTTGCGGTCCGTCAAAGGCGTCCTGTGATTCCGGCAGCAATTCGACCGCGCGCTTGCCTTCGGCGATGGCTTCCTGCTTTTGACCCAATGCTGCTAGGATGAGGCCGTGCTGCCCGTGTCGATTTGGATCTTCAGGGGCTTCGCGTAGCAATTGTTCCGAAACCATTTGGGCACGCTCGAGCGCCGGCTGCGCTTTCGCCGGGTCGCCCTGAAGGAGATGAATCATGCCTTCCAGGAAAGCCCTCGGGGCAGGAGCAGTGGTGTTAGTAGTCAATGTCTCACCCCGGAATTTTTCCACGACGGCCAGGGCTTCGGGAAACTTCCGCTGCATGGTCAGAATCCAAGTTCGGCCCCAAGTCATCAGGCCATCCGGGTCGGCTTCAGGCGGGATTGAAGAGAATTGCTTTTCGGCCACGCTAAGATCGCCTCTCCCAAGGACCGCGATGACTCCTTTCAACGCAGCCACCTGTAACGACTGCGGGGCTGCGGCAATGACGCGATCAATCGTCTTGTCGGCGGCTTCGAAATTTCGCTGGGCTATGTAACTAAAAGCAAGGTTAACCAGGATGTTGGCGTTTTTCGGATCGAGCGCGGCAGCCTTTTCCAAATTCGCAGTTGATTCTGTCCACTTGCCCTGACGCCGCTGAATGGCGCCGATAGCCAGGTAGGCTTGGGATTCGTTCGGTAGACCGCGCCTCGCGATTTCGAATTCAGCAAGAGCGCGCTCGTAATCGCGGTCGCCATAATAATAAGAGTATCCAAGCGCGAGATGGCCCTCGGGAAGGTCGGGCTGCAATCGCAGAGCCTCATTCGCATTGAGACGCGCTTTCTGCCGCCGGGCCTGTACCGGGTCGGAGCTGTGATGCAGCCAACTCTCCACCTTGGAGAGACCGGCATATGCCAGTGCAAAGTTCGGATCGAGCTTGATCGCTTGCTCAAAAAGTGGCACCGCCTTCGACGACGTGTCACGAAACGTGTCCTTTCGGTTGGCGTGATCGTGTGCCTGCATGAAAAGCAAATAGGCATCCGGATTTTGCGTCGGCCGCCGGTCAAGTCGCGCTTTTTCTGTCGGGGAGAGTTTTGCCTGCAGAGCGGCAGCGATTTTCTGCGCAAGATCGGTTTGAATGGCAAAGACGTCGGTCAAATCGCGGTCGTAATCTTCCGCCCAAATGTGCTCGTCATTATTCGCGTTGATCAGCTGCACGTTCACTCGGACGCGATTGCCGACCCGACGGACGCTGCCTTCGAGAAGCGTAGCTACACCCAGCGCTTTGCCTATTTCGCGGGCGTTGCGCACCGCATCGCCGCGATATGACATGACCGACATGCGCGAGATGACCTTCAGATCGCCGATCTTTGCAAGATTGGTCAAGATATCGCCCTGAATGCCGTCGGCGAAGTAGGCGTTCTCCTTTTCATCGCTAAGGCTTTGAAAAGGCAGGACAGCAATCGACTTCTCAACGTTGCGCCAGGAAGCGCGCGGGAACAGGAAAAATCCAGCAACCGCAGAGACGATCACGCCGATTGCGATCAGCATGATCAGATTGCGACGCCGATGGGTTTGGGGAGCGGGCGTGGCGCGAATTCCCTGCGGCGTGAGGTCGTAGGCCCACGCCAGAATCAACGAGATCGGAAACCCGATTAGCAAAAACACGACGACGAGGCGGAACGTCCAGCTGGGCAACTCCCACGCCGGAAAAACGGCCGAGCTGATCTGAATGATAAATCCAGCGGCGATAATGTAAGCAGCGGCGACTCGATAAACTTTTCGCCGTCGCACTTCTTCAACGAAGCCGCTCATACCGAGAGATTGGATAGGTCACATCATAATTCAATTGGGACTTTCATCCTATCACGATTTGAATTCATTCGCGCCTCTCCCGAGTCGCTCTCCGCTACCCTCGCGGCTGTGCCGTGCATCTCGTCGTTCCCCAACTTCTCGATTGCCTGCCGAGGCGGCGATCGAGAAGATCAACACCATGAAAATCACCAAAAACATCGGCATGCTTCTGCTTGCCGTTTACTTGATCATCGACAGCCTTTTAGGGTTCGGCTTGAATCTTGGGGCAGCCATCTTCCTGCTCTACCTTGTAGGGCTGGCAGCCGGCGTCTTCATTCTCATCGGCAAATAATGCCCGACAGATCTGGACGAAGGAATCTCTCAGGAAAGCGATCGCGCCGGAGAAAATTCGGCTCGATTTGCGCATGGCCTGACGGAAGGCGAATCCAAAGATCGACCAAACGTTCGACTATCGCTGTGGCACTGATTCCGTCTAGGCCGCGCGACTGTTACCCGCGGCGGAGTCCAAATTTCTGGAGTCCCTGATTTCTTAGCTGTTTTTCATCCCGGCTGATTCCGGTCGTAGGGGACGATATTGTCCCACTCGTCGGCAGATGAGCGCGCGACGAAGGCGACGACCGGTTCAGTGTCGCTCATGTTGAACACTTCGTGAGGCACGCCCGGTTTGATGTAAATGAAATCGCCGGCTTCGTTCTCCACAACTTGCTTGAGCCCGGGTCCGAATTCGTGGCGCACTTTTCCCTCGACGATGTAAAGGATCACCTCGAAGCCGACATGAATATGGGCATAGGCGACGCCATCCGGAGGGATCGTGGCGATATTGGCCGACAGGCTCTTCGTGCCTACATTTTTCGCCGACATGCCCTGTTTATAATGAATGCCGTTCCAATCCCGGCGGGCGCCGCCGCCGCGAATAGTCAGTATCCCGTCGTGATCTTCCACCACGCTGAGTTGAATGTTGTCTTTGTCGTTCTTCATAAAATCTTGCCAAGCATTGGTCCTGTTTAAACCGGAATCTTAACAAAAGGAAACGAAGCTAGGAAGGGATGGGTTTTGCTGATCTTCCTGTGAGCCTTTTCTTGGTTGCCTTCCGTTCTGTTTTTTCTGAACTGTGTTCACCTGGGGCGACGTGTGCTGCCAAGTTCCGCGTGTCGCGGGCACGTCACGAGATGATCGTTGACCATGCCGGTCGCTTGCATCAACGCGTAGCAGATCGTTGAGCCGACGAACTTGAATCCACGTCGCAGCAGATCGCGGCTCATCGCGTCCGATTCCGCCGTGCGCGCGGGCACGTCGGTCATGTTCCGCCAGCGAGTCTGAATGGGCTTTCCGCCGACGAAGCTCCACAGGTAGGCGTCGAAAGTTCCGAATTCTTTCCTCACAGCGAGAAACATCTTCGCATTCTGGATGGTGGCCGCGATTTTCAATCGGTTCCGCACAATTCCAGTGTCGCCGAGCAACCGC
Organism: Verrucomicrobiota bacterium; assembly: GCA_046724585.1. Lineage (GTDB taxonomy): Bacteria > Verrucomicrobiota > Verrucomicrobiia > Chthoniobacterales > UBA10450 > Udaeobacter. Next base: position 56,097 of record JBKOWV010000115.1, on the reverse strand, counting down.
CGCACATCGCGTGCGCCGTAGCGCGCGATCTTCCCCGCGTGAAATCCATCGAATGCCTTTCGATAGTTCTCCCGCTTCTTCAAAATGGTGGTCCAACTCAGCCCCGCCTGCGCGCCTTCCAGGATGAGAAACTCGAAGAGCATCCGATCATCATGCACAGGGACACCCCATTCTTCATCGTGATAAGTGATGAGCGGTTCGGTCGTAGCCCAGGGACAACGCGGCATGCAGCAAACGTTCGCGAATATCGATGCCCATGCACAACAAATCCGTCATCACTGCACTCCGATGTGCGGAATATTGTCCCGAATGCGCGCGTTCGTTCGTCGTACTTATGAAGAACGAACACCATGCAGGAGGAACATCTATGAACGCTGAACGGTGCTGCGAAAATCGGAAGGCGCGGAGATTTTTCTGGCGTTCTATCGATGTTGGCGGCTGGATCATTCCGGGCGCGATCATCGCGCTATTGCCGAAATGTCCCATGTGTCTGGCCGCATACCTGACAATTTGGACTGGGATCGGGCTCTCGCTCTCAGCCGCGACGCATGTGCGCGTCTGGCTTGTGATTCTGTGCGTTGGATCGATTTTATTTATGGCGACGAGAAACACGCGTCGCCTAATTCGCAAATTTAGTCATCACGAACAAATAATCAGGAGGAGTGCAGTATGTTAAAAGATAGTAAAGCATTCAGCGGTTTTTCGGCGGGAGACATCCCAAAGGCGAAAAGATTCTATGCCGAGACGCTCGGGCTGGACGTTTCGGAATCTCATGACCTGCTCACGTTGCGGCTGGCCGGCGGGAATAACGTTCTCATTTATCCAAAGCCTAACCATGTTCCAGCCACGTTTACTGTTTTGAATTTCCCCGTGCCCGATATCGATCGAGCCGTCGACGAACTGGCAAGGCGAGGTGTCCGGTTTGAGATTTATGATCTGCCCGAAATCAAGACAGACAAAAAAGGGATTATGCGAGGAAACGGTCCCACCGTCGCCTGGTTCAAAGATCCAGCTGGCAACATATTGTCCGTAATTGAAGAAACAGCGGAACCTTGACTAGATTTCATCTTACAAAGTAAGGGAAGCGAACAAACCGGAGAGAAACAATGACCAATCACAAGACTGGAACACGTGAAGAGTGGCTCGCAGCGCGGCTGGAGCTGCTCAAGGCCGAGAAGGAGCTGACGCGGCGCAGCGATGAGCTGGCGCAGCGGCGGCAGGAGTTGCCATGGGTTCCGATCGACAAGAAGTACCGCTTCGAGACCGACGAGGGGACAGCGTCCCTTGGCGATCTCTTCAGGGGACGCTCGCAGCTCCTCATCTATCACTTCATGTTCGGGTCCGAGTACACGGCAGGGTGCCCGGCCTGCTCGGCGATCGCGGACGGGTTCAACGGCTTCGCCGTCCATCTGGCCAACCACGACGTCACGCTTTCGGCGGTGTCGCGGGCGCCACTCGCGAAGTTGCAAGAGTACAAGCGGCGGATGGGGTGGACGTTTCCCTGGGCGTCCTCGCTCGGCAGCGACTTCAACTACGACTTCAACGCCTCCTACACCGAGGAGCAACAACGCGAGGAGGGCATCGAATACAACTACCAGCGCGAGGAGCCTCTCGCCGCGATACCCTCGCGCTCGACCCCCGACGGGCCCACTACGTTCGCGGCCATGACCGGCACCGACGTGGCGACCTACACGCGCGAGAGGCCGGGCATGAGCGCGTTCGCGCTCGAGGACGGCGTCGTCTACCACACCTACTCGGCGTACGCACGCGGGTTGGACGGCCTCTGGGGCATGTACCAGTGGCTCGACCGCGCGCCACGTGGGCGCAACGAGACGGGGGCCTGGTTCCGCCGCCACGACGAGTACGACAAGGGCTGAGCGAAGTCGCGGGCCACGCCAAGCTGTTGTAACGACAAACACTAAAACAATTCAACAAGAAGGAGAGAAACAATAAGACACCCGCGATCGTGTCATCGCAGGAATGGGAGACTGCGCGTCAGCAACTGCTCGTGAAGGAGAAGGCATTGACCCGCGCCCGTGACGCGTTGGCGGCCGAGCGTCGGCGGATGCCGTGGCTGGCCGTGAAGAAGAAGTACGAGCTCGATGAACCCAAGGGCAAAGTGAGCCTGCTCGACCTGTTCGAGGGCCGCCGTCAGCTGATCGTCTACCGGGCCTTCTTCGAACCCGGCGTGCGCGGGTGGCCCGAGCATGCCTGCATCGGCTGCTCCATGGTGGCTGACCAGGTCGCCCACGTCGCCCACCTGAACGCCCGCGACACCACTCTCGCGTTCGTCTCGCGCGCGCCGCAGAAGGACATCAAGCGCATGAAGGCGCGGATGGGCTGGGAGATGCCCTGGTACACCATCACGAACGACTTCGACACCGACTTCGGCGTGGACGAGTGGCACGGCACGAACGCGTTCATTCGCGACGGCGACAACGTGTTTCGCACGTACTTCATCAACAACCGCGGCGACGAGCAGATGGGGAGCACCTGGAACTACCTCGACATCACTGCGCTCGGGCGCCAGGAGAAGTGGGAGGACTCGCCGGAGGGCTACCCCCAGACTCCGCCGTACGAGTGGTGGATCTGGCACGACGAATACGCTGATGCCAAGCCGTCCCAATGGTGGAGCGCCCGCGACAAAGACGACCTTGACCCCGCCGACCCCCGACCGCGGCCCCAGAAGAGGAGGTTAACCGCGAATGGACGCGAATAATGGAGTTATGCGCAGAAAATTCACCGTGATACATCAAGAAAATATTATTGTAACCTAACAAGTCGGCCCAGGAGGTCATTATGATGGCGACTGTAACCTGGTTTGATCTGGCAGGCTTTATTGGCGTTGTGCTGATCGTAATCGCCTATTTGCTCCTGCAACTCGATAAACTCCCAAGTTCGTCCTTGAGCTACTCGCTGCTGAACGCAGCGGGGGCGCTACTCATAATTGTTTCCCTCCTCTTCAAATTCAACGCTTCGGCGTTCTTGATCGAGGTGTTCTGGTTTTTGATCAGCTTGCTCGGATTATGCAAGTGGTTCGTTTCGCGGAAGCGACTGCGGATCAAAGAGAAGACTATCATGGAGTCTAATCCGCTGAGTGAGCAGCAATGATTTTGCAGGGGAGTTTCTTTGGAGGATGAAAGGGGTAACAAGATGAGAAAAATAATCGCAGCGCTGCAAACGTCGGTGGACGGCTTTATCGAGGGACCGAATGGCGAACTGATTGGGCCATGGCGGAGGATGAAGAGACTTGGAGAGATATCTTCGCGATGCTCGATTCGGTGGACATCTGCATTCTGGGGCGCGTCATGTATCCGGGCTAGGAACAATATTGGCTGGCGGTGCTCGCTAACCCGACTGGCAGTTTGCCGCTGAGCGGCAGACCCGCGACGAAGAATGAAATCGCCTATGCGCGCTGGGCCGATAAGACGCCGCATATCGTCGTTTCCAAGACTCTGAAGGAGGTCAAATGGAAGACCACGCGGATCGTACGTCTTGGGAGAAATTCGAAAATTGAAGCAACAGTCGGGTAAGGACATGCACGTGGTCGGTGGCGCCACTCTCGTCGGCAGCTTGATGAATGCCGGGTTGATTGATGAGGTGCGGTTGCTGGTCAATCCCCTGATCTTGGGCAGCGGCAAGGCGCTCTTCAAAGATGTAAAAGAGAGAAAAGTTCTGAAGCAGGTTCGAACGAAAACATTGCGCTCAGGCAAGGTTAGTCTGACTTATACAGTTTGACCCTGAACGAGGTCTGTCGTGACACGCGGGGATCGTTCGTCGAGTCACGGAACCGACCCACAATCATCACAAATTGGTAAGGAGCGACCATGCAAACGCAAATCATCAAACTAATTAACGACTTCGAGCACGGCCGGATGAGCAGGCGGCAACTGATCGCGCATTTGACCGGCATGTTTGCCGCGACTGTGGGCGCGACCATCGCGTTCGCCGATCAGCAAACCCAACTCGCCGCACAGAGTCCGGCGGACTCGACCACCTTTGATGCCACCGATCTCAATCACATCGCCCTCAGCGTGAGCGACGTTCAGCGCTCGGAGAAATGGTATCAAAAACATCTTGGCTTGAAGCCGACGGGAAGAGAAGGCTTCCTCACCACCGGCAAAGGCTGGCTGGCGCTGTTCAAGGGCGAGAAACCCGGTCTGCACCATTACTGCTACAGCATCGCGAATTACGATCCCGCCGATGCGGTCGCGAGACTCAAAGCCGCCGGACTGGCGCCCAAGCGCCGCGACGGTCGCGTCTACTTCGACGATCCAGACGGCATCGAATGCCAGGTCGCGGGCGCGTGATTACTCCAGCGGCTCACACGTCAGGGTTGCGTACCGGGAAGAGACACATTCCCGCCATGCTTTGAATTTCACCTACCGCAGTGCAAAATAAGAAAAGTCATTGCAGGGTTAGAATGGAGGTTTCCGTGAGACGGTTCGCTATGGTCCTTGCGATCACCGTCGCCGGAGTTGGTGTGTCGGTCGCGGCTGGCGTTGCCACGGAGGAAGCGATCATGAAAGATATGGTGGCACTGAAAGGCACGATATGCTTATCGCCGCGCTCTTCGATATCCACGGCAATCTCCCCGCTCTCGAGGCGGTGCTCGCCGACGTGCGCGCTGCGGGCGTCGATCGCCTCCTCATCGGCGGCGACATTGTCGTCGGGCCGATGACCCGCGGGGCGCTCGCGTACGTGCGCGCTCTTGATCTGCCGGTCGAGTTCATCTACGGCAACTGCGAGGTCGCCGTCCTTGATCAACTCGCGCAACGCGCGGCGAAGGGCACGTGGCTGTCGCCCAAGTATCGGCCGATACTCAAATGGACGGCCGAGCAGCATCGCAGCGACCGCGACGTGCTCGCAAGTTGGCCACTGACGCGCCAAGTGGACGTACCAGGCATCGGCACCGTCCTGTTCTGCCACGCGACGCCGCGGAACGAGGACGACGTGTTCCTGAAGACGACGGCGGAAGAGAAGATCCGGCCGCTGTTCGACGGCCTCGACGCCGCGCTCGTCGTGTGTGGCCACACGCACATGCAGTTCGATCGCACGGTCGGCGCGACACGGGTCGTCAACGCCGGGAGCGTCGGGCAGCCCTTCGGCGAGCCGGGCGCATACTGGCTGCTCATTGGTCCCGATGTCGAGCTGCGGCGGACGGCTTACGATCTCAAGGCCGCAGCCTGCCGGATTCGCGCGACGCCGTACCCCGCGGCCGAGGAGTTCGCCGCGAAGAACGTCCTGCAGCCGCCAACGGAACAGCAGATGCTCGAGGTGTTCTCGAAGGTGGAGCTCGACGTACGGACATGACAAAGCTCAGGCTGAACATCACGACGTCGCTCGACGGCTACGTCGCCGGTCCAAACCAGGATTTGGCTCACACCGCACATGTCGTGGACCAAGATTTCGACTGCGCATATTATGTTTTCAGCAGCCGGTTAAAAAGGCTTTAGCACTGACCCTTCTGCCCTTCTCCAGTCGAGAGGAGAACGAAGAAAGCGGCTCATGCGAGCCGATCCGGCGTGATCGGTAGGTCGCGGACGCGCTTTCCCGTGGCGCGATAAACGGCGTTCGCGATGGCGGCGGAGGCGGGGCCTTGGGAGGCCTCGCCGGCGCCGAGCGGCGGCTCGTCCGGGCAATCGAGAACAGCGACCTCCACCAGTGGCACTTCGGAGAAGCGCAGGATCGGATAGGTGTCCCAGTCGCGGCTCGTGACAACGTGGCGATCGAAGCGGACCTGCTCCTTCGTGGTCCAACTGGCCGATTGAATGATGCCGCCTTCGATCTGGTTCGCGAGCCCGTCGGGATTAATGACGAGCCCCGCGTCCACAGCTGAGACCGCGCGAACCAGGCGGAGTCGCCCCGCCTCGATCGCTACCTCGAAACCGACGGCGCAATATGTCGCGGTGTTCTTGTATCGCGCAAACGCGATGCCCGTATTCGCAGGCAGGCGTTCGTCCTTCCAACCGAGCATTTCGGCGGTCCTTCGCAGGACCACACGCGCGCGCTCGTCCCGCAGATGCTCCAGACGAAATTTCACCGGATCAGTGCCCGCTTTCCCGGCGAGCTCGTCCATGAACGACTCGATCGCGAAGACGTTGGCGTAGGCGCCCAAACTCCGGAGCGCCGAGACTCGAAGCGGTCCGCGAAAATAGTGCGCGGTGATCCGCCGATTCGGCAATTCGTAGAGCGGTTCGGCATTGCGGTGCGCGCCGCCGAGGAAACCGCGTGGCGGTTCACTGCGGCGTTTCCCAACGTATCGACCCGCGAGCAGGTCGCCGCGCGTCGCGTGGGCGTCGCTCCAGAGCTCGCAATTCCATGCGCTGATCCTGCCGGCGTCGGTGAGCGACGCGCGCAGTTGCACGATCATCGCCGAGCCATACGGCTCCCACGCGTGCTCGTCGTCGCGCATCCATTGCACGCGAATGGGCCGGCCGGGAAGCCGCATCGCGAGGAGCGCGGCGTCGGCGGCGACGTCGTCCGCGCCGTTGTGACCGTAACAGCCGGAACCTTGTACGCCGATGACGTCGATCTTGTCCTCCGCCAGGGGCAGCAAGCCCGCCAAACTCATCCGCAGCGGGAAGACGCCTTGCGAATGGGTCCAAATTTTGAGGCGGCCGTCGCGAAGTTCCGCCACCGCGCACGACGGCCCGATGGAACCGTGCATGTGGTAGGGTCGCCGGTACATGGCCTCAAGCCGAACGCCCTCGCGTAGGGCACTCTCGACGTCGCCATGCTTCGCGACCTCCTCCGTCTCCACCGGCAGCTTCGACAGATGCTCGTAAAGATTCTCCGCGCCCTGAAGCTCCGGCCCCGGCGACCACTTCGCCAGGCGTCTCAGAGCTTCCCACGCGCGAATCGCCTGCTCCTCGCGCTCGGCGATCACGCCGGCGAAGCTTCCGTCGACGGCGAGTTTGACCACGCCCGGCATTTCCTCCACGCCGCGCCCGATTTCCTGAAGCCGCGCGCCGTAGCTCGGCGGACGCAGCACCCGCGCGTGCAGCATTCCGTCCATCCGCAGGTTCTGCACGTAGACGGAACCGCCGGTGACGATCGCCGGGATGTCGAGCCGCTCGATCGGCCGACCGACGATCGTGTGTTCACCGGGGCCCTTTACTTTGCCGCGCCCGCTGGCTTCGATTTCGAACCGTTTGCCGCCCAGCAGCTCCCAGTAACTCACGCGCGCTTCACCGCCGGAGACGCAGACCGTCCCGTCACGCACTTCCAGTCGCTCCACGGGCGCGTCCAGCTTTTCACTCGCGCGTTGCAGGAGAAACATCTTCGCCTCGGCCGCTGCCGCGCGCACCGCCACGCCGCTCTGCTCCACCGACCGGCTGCCGACGGTGTATTGTTCGTCGGGCGTCTGCCGAGTGTCGGCCATGATCACCCGCACGCGTGTGAACGCGACGTCGAGCTCCTCGGCGGCAATCTGGGCGATTGCGGTCACGATCCCTTGACCCAGTTCGATCTTTCCGGTGAGCACGGTCACCGTGCCGTCGGCGTTGATGCGGAGCCAGGAATCGATCCCCGGATGCCTCGACAGGCTCCCCGGCAATCTCTCCGCCACGGTGCGGGCGTGGGGGAAGAGTGCAAACCCGACGATCAGCGCGCCCGTTCCTTTGAGGAAATCCCTGCGCGTAATCATGCGCCGGCCTCCTTCGCCGCGCGCTGGACAGCACGAATGATCCTCGCATGCGTCCCGCAGCGGCAAAGAACGCGCTCCAGCGCAAGGCGGATGTCGCGTTCCGAGGGCTTGGGCTTCTGCTCCAGCAGGGCATGAGCGCAGAGAATCGCGCCACTGATGCAGTATCCGCACTGTGCCGCCTGCTCCTGAATGAAGGCGCGCTGCAGGGGATGGGGCTTCTCTTCCGTCCCAAGATCCTCGAGCGTTCGGATCGTTTTGCCCACGGCGCTGGCCACCGGCATCTTGCAGGTCGGAAGCGGCACGCCATTGACGAGCGCCATGCACACGCCACACTGCTCGTAGCCGCAGCCGTATCTCGGCCCGTTCAGCTCCAGATCGTTCCTAAGGACGTAAAGCAACGGCGTCTCCGGCTCCACCTCCACGTTGTGGGCACGGCCATTGACGTGCAACTTGATCTTCTGCGCCATGGACATTTCGAACTGATAGGAATTTGCTTTTCAGTTCATGGTTTACCTCAAAGAAAAGTCTAAAGCGTCCAAAGGATCAACCTGAAACTCATGAACGCAACAACGTGGAGTTGCGGGATGGTGGCGCTTTTTTATCGAAAAACAAAACCGTGATCGACACCGGCAGATTCACCCCTCCCAATCTTTTCCATTCGTGTTTATTAGCGTCCATTAGCGGTCGAAATGAGCACTCTCAAACTCAACATCACCATGTCGCTCGACGGCTATGTCGCCGGTCCAAACCAAAGCGTCGCGCATCCACTCGGCGAGGGCGGCGAACAACTTCACGATTGGGCGTTCGCGACGCGGACGTTTCGCGCGGTCCATGGGATGGAGGGAGGCGCGACCGGCCCTGATGACGACATCGCCGCGGAATACTTCCGCCGGTCTTCGTTCTCACGCATCACGCGCGCGATCCGCTTGAGATGAAAGGCGGAACAACTTTTCATTTCGTCACCGAAGGAATCGAGGCAGTGCTGGAACGGGCCAAAGAAGCTGCACGCGGCAAAGACGTGACTTTGGGCGGTGGTGCGAACGTTGCCCAGCAATACCTCAAAGCCGGTCTGATCGACGAAATGGAAATCCACGTGGTGCCGGTTCTCCTTGGCGATGGCGCACGTCTTTTCGACAACACCGATGGGCGGCAGGCTACCTACGATTGCGTTCGGGTCGTCAACTCGCCGACAGTCAGCCACTATAAGTATCGCCCGAAACAGCAGCGCCGCGTCACCGGTTGAAGACCACAGCAGAGTCAGTTTAGATTTTCCATTGACGTCATTGCTGCTCGGTGGATGCTTTAGTGTTCGTCAGGAGAGGAGAAAGGATGAAAATTGTTTGTGCTCTTTTGGGTTTGTTTGTCAGCGCGGGATTTCTAGATGCGGCATCTGATCCGTCCGGGCGCGTCGTCGAGTTGCACGCTTGTGAAGTTTACACCGGCGGTTGCACGGCCTCGGCGCAAGCGACATTGGGCGGACGTTCGCTGCTGCGAGTTTGGAGTTTTGAAAACGGCGCGCACGGCGGTGTGGACCTGGCGGGTTTACACATCGCGGCGCTCGAGGTTGCAGAGAAGAATCTTGCGCTTTCTGATACGCACGCATCAGCGGCGGTCGTGTATTTACCTGTGCAGGCGACCGATGTTCAACGTCAGGCGCTGGTGAGTTGGGTGAAAATGACGAATCCTGAGATGGCCTCTGCGCGGCTGGTGGAGAAAGTAGCCCCGATCAGTTATTCGCGAGATGGCTCGCGCATCTCTGTTCAAGTGGGGAAAGAGATCGCGCTGCATACTCGCTCGATCGCCCGTTGCGAAGCAGGTGGCTGCGGAGAGTCGCTCTGGTATCAACCGCGCAGCAAGACGGGGAAGTTCACTGTGCTCGTGAACGAGAATTCTTCAGTGAATGAGCCAATTCTTTCGCTGGTCTGGAAAGATCACACTGCAAAGAGCGTCTTCTTCGGCCGGTTCGGCGATGACTCAAAACCGGAATTTCGTTTCGCCGCTCTCGAATAGCTCTTTACCTCTCGGGATAGCGTTGCGATAAACAGGAGCAACGATGAGCGAACCGGGCGACGTATCAGAATCATCGACCGACGCGTTGCAGGACGGCTCCGTTTCGCGCCGCAATTTCTTAAAGGCGCTCGGCACTACTGCCGTAGCATCAGCGGCGGCACAGACCAAGGCTGTTGCTCAAGAGCTACAAAAATATAACGACGAGAAAATCCACGGGCCCGGCGCAGTTCCGGTTGCGCTAAAGATCAACGGTGAAACAAGAAAGTTCGAGATCGAGCCGCGAGTGACGCTCCTTGATTTGTTGCGCAATCGCACAAATCTCACCGGAACCAAAGAAGTCTGCGACCGCGCGACCTGCGGCGCCTGCACGGTCTTATTGGATGGCGCTCCGGTTTATTCTTGCATGACGCTCGCAATCGAGGCGCAGCGGCGCGAAATCACAACTATCGAAGGTCTCGCAAAAGGCGGCGAGCTGACGCCGGTGCAAAAAGCATTCGTCAAATGCGACGGCTTGCAATGCGGTTTCTGTACGCCGGGTTTTGTCATGACTATTACTGCTTTGCTGCAGCGCAATCCGAAGCCGACAGCCGAAGAGGTTCGCAAAGCGTGTGCCGGCAATCTCTGCCGTTGCGGCACATACCCGCGCGTCTTCGCGGCGGCGCTGGAGGCCGCGGGCGTGAAGACCGCGAGCAAAGCTGAAGTCATTCGCCTTACTCAATCCAATGTCCGACTGGCCTAAAGAAACCAAATATCTCGGCAAACCCGCGCTGCGTATTGACGGTCCGGCAAAGGTGAGTGGAGCGGCAAAGTACGCCTACGACGTCCAACCAAAAGGCTGGCTTTGGGGAGCGATTCTGCGATCGAAATGGCCCGCAGCAAAAATTGCGTCGATCAACTTGGAAAAAGCGAAAGCAGCGCCCGGAATCAAAGCCGCCGTGTTGGCGCGCGAAGGCGAACGCCAGGTGCGCTATTATGGCGAGGAGCTGGCGGCCATCGCCGGCACAAGCAAGGAAGCGTGCCTGCACGCGTTAGCGCTCATTGAAGTCCAGGCAACTCCGTTGCCGTTCGTGGTGAAAGAACTCGACGCGATGAAGCCCGGTGCTCCGAAAATTTTCGAGGACGGTGCCAATGTTGGCGAGGCACAGATTCGTGAAGAGGGCAATGTAACCGAAGGGTTTTCCCAATCGGCTGCGATTGTCGAGAACACTCTCGAAACACAGGTCCAACTCCATCACGCGCTAGAGACGCACGGGAACACCGTTTTCGTCACGCCGGAGGAAATCACGGTGTGGGCGTCGACTCAGGGCATCTTTAGCGTGCGCGACGGCATGGCCGACAACCTCGATGTGCCACAAAGTCGGGTACGTGTGATTTGCGACTATATGGGTGGCGGCTTCGGGTCGAAGTTTGGGCCCGGCTTGGAAGGAGGGCTCGCCGCGCGACTCTCCCAGGCAGCCGGCGCTCCCGTGAAACTGATGCTCACCCGTTTCGACGAATCGCTCGCGGTCGGCAACCGGCCGTCGACTTTTCAAAAGGTAAAGCTCGGCGCGCTCCAAGATGGAACTCTCAAGGCCTACGAACTGGAATCGTTCGGCTGTCCCGGCTTTGCCGCGGGTGGCGCAACGGCAGGAGGCGGCAGCGGGGCGACTTTCCCCGCGCCTTACATTTATAAAATCCCGAATACGCGAGTCAAACAGGCCAGCGTTGCCATCAACGCAGGGTCCTCGCGAGCGTTTCGTGCACCGGGTCACCCCACTGCGTCGTTTAGCATGGAGTCGATGATGGACGACCTGGCTGTAAAGCTAGGGATCGATCCGGTAGAGATTCGCATCAAGAACGATCCGTTTGATGTCCGGCGCAAAGAATATGAGATCGGGCGCGAAAAGTTTGGCTGGAAAGAGAAATACCACAAGCCGGGCTCGAGCTCCGGGATTCTTAAAACGGGTGTCGGTTGCGCCGGCGCAACGTGGGGCGGTGGCGGGCGAGGGACTCAAGCGGAGGTGCAGATCAATCGTGACGGCACAGTTGAAGTGCGGTGCGGCACGCAAGATCTCGGCACCGGAGCACGAACAGTCATTGCCATCGTGGCCGCCGAAGTTCTGGATCTCAGTCCCGACAAGATTACAGTGCGCATAGGGGACACGCGGTTCCCGCCATCAGGTGGCAGCGGCGGCAGCACGACAACCGCCTCCATCTCTCCCGCAGTCTTCGATGCCTGCACCAACGCGCTGAGCGAACTGAAAAAAGTCAGTGGCGTTCGCGATGCGCGCGGCGCCAACTGGAGCGCCGCATGCAAAAAGATCGGCATGAATCCGCTCGTTGCGTCCGGCAAATGGCGGGAAGGTCTTTCGTCCACCGGCGCAGGAGGTGTGCAGTTTGCCGAAGTAGAAGTCGATACCGAGACTGGTTTTGTCACAATTCGTAAGATTGTCGCCGTTCAAGACTGCGGTCTGGTTGTCAACAAACTCACGTGCGAAAGCCAGATCAACGGCGGCATCATTCAAGGGATCGGTTATGCGCTTTACGAACAGCGCGTGATGGATCGTGCCACGGGTGTTGTCCTCAATCCGAACTTCGAAACTTATAAGCTGCCGAACGGTGCGGATGTTCCTGAGATCGAGATTGTGCTCCTCGATATGCCGGAGCGCGGAGTCATCGGAGTAGGCGAGCCGTGTCATATCCCGACGGCAGCAGCGATTGCCAACGCGATCGCGAACGCGATCGGCGTGCGCGTCAACAGTCTTCCAATCACGCCTGATAAAATCCTCGCGGCGCTCGGGAAATTACCGGCTCGGAAAACTGCCGATGCTGCGATCATGGAGGAAGCATTCGCGTTGGTCCGTGCGTTGCCCGCGACAGTGGTCGAAGAGTTCGAGCCGTTTATCGTATGAAACCGTTTGAATATGCGACGGCGCGAACGCCGCAGAGTGCCGCCGAATTAGTGGACGGGAGCGGACGTTACATTGCCGGCGGCATCGACATTCTTGGCGAACTGAAGGATGAGCTGCTCGAGGCAAAACGGCTGGTCAACATCAAGTCGCTCCCGGACACGCGCGAGATCAAGCAGGGTCCGCAATCGTGGAGCATCGGCGCGAATGTTACCATCGCCGAATTAGCCGCGAACGACGGCATACGAAAAACATTTCCCGGGTTGGCAGAAGCGGCAGCCGATGTCGGCTCACCTCAGATTCGCAACGTCGCTACGCTCGGCGGCAATCTCGCGCAGCACTCGCGTTGCTGGTATTATCGCCACCGCGACGTTCGTTGTCTCAAGGAAGGTGGCTCCACTTGTTACGCACGCGAGGGCGAGAACAAATACCATTCGCTCTTTAGCGGAAACCCATGCATCAGCCCGACACCGTCCAATCTGGCGATCGCCCTTGCTGCGCTCGAAGCAACGGTCGCAGTCCAGCGTGCCGGGAAAGTTGTCACGCTTTCAATACGGGATCTGTATCAAGATGCGTGGTCGAATCCGCTCGCCCATAATTCACTCGCTCCAGCGGATTTGATCCTGCGCGTCGACGTTCCCGTTCGCCAAACGCGAAGCGCTTATTTGCAGGTGAGCGAGAAGCACGATTTCGATTGGGCCCTGGTAAGTTGCTCCGCCGCGGCCCGCGTTGACGGCAAGAAACTTTCAGGCGCACGCGTTGTCCTTGGTCAGGTCGCGCCGGTTCCCTATCGCTCGGATGATGCCGACAAATTTCTCGAAGGCAAATCCCTGGATGATGGGGTCGCCGCGCAGGCTGCAGATTTATTGTTGAAAGGAGCGACACCGTTGGAGCACAACGCCTACAAAGTGCCGCTTGCGCATGCGCTCATTCGACGAACGCTCTTGAAGCTCATCAGCTAGTCACATGGACCCGCCGACTCCTTGCCGCTATTTCCGGAACAAGAAAATGTATGTGCCGGCTCAGGAGGCGACAGCGTTCTCGGACAAGTTCGATCCGAATACATTCTCGCACTGCTGGTGCAATAAAACGATGACCGAAATCGGCGCGGACGATAGCCTTGTAAGTTTCCCCAAGTGCTCAAATGGCAAACGTCGCTGTTACACAGCTCCGTGAGTGAGCCGCGGCAGGCGCCATGTGAGCCCGCGAAAACAGCCCGGTTCGTTCTACTCCATAAACGTGACAGAGCTGTTACCTTTCAATTGTCTCTCGATTACAACGAGTGCAATTCCGCCCAGGACTGCAATTGAGGCGAAGACGTAGCGCAGAGTTATTGGCTCACCGAGCAAGAGAATCCCGCCCGTGGCCGCGAGGATTGGAACGCTGAGTTGGACTGTAGCGGCGCTGGTGGATTTCAGCCCCGACAGCGCACTGTACCAAATTACGTAGCCGAGGCCCGAAGTAATGGCTCCGGAAATGACAGCGTAGATCAAGCCTAACGAGTCGAGACGCATCCATGGTATCGTGAGGGCGCTGACGGCCAAAGCGAAAGGTACAGCGCGCAGAAAGTTTCCGGCGGTGGCGGACGCTGGATTTTTCTCTCCTTTGCCGTGCAGGGAATAAATTCCCCATGCGATGCCCGCAGCCACCATCAGGATTGAACCAATCAAAGGCGGAGCCGAAAGTCCGGGAAACACGAGCACGACGAGTCCGCTGATAGCCGCGATTAGTCCGAAGCTTTGGATCGCGCGCAAGCGTTCGCCCTTGTGCAGGCCCCAGAAAATCATCGTGGCCTGAACCGCGCCAAACAGGAGCAATGCCCCGGTTCCAGCGGAAAGGCTGATGTAGGCGAAGGAAAAGGCCGCTGCATACATATAGAGTGCGAGCGCGGACGACCAGTTGCCTGCTGCCGTCCAATTAACGCGGCGGCGCGTCTTCAGTACGACCCAAAGCGCGAGCGCGCCGGAAAAGATTCGGACAAAGGTAAAACTGCCCGCGTCGATGCTGGCTTGCTTGAGCGCCGCGCGGCAGAGCAGCGAATTGCTCGCAAACGCGATCATGGCGATCAGGGTGAGGAGAAAAATGCGCGCGGGTCTCACCGGCTTGCATCTTCAAAGGCAGAACCAATCCGCGTCAATCTGCGAAATCCGCGGACGGGAAAAATCTGCCGATCCGCTTCACTTCCGGCCGAAAGTGTCGCGTAGTTCGTCTTTGGCGCGTTCCAGAACGTGCTTCTGTTTTTTGGGAAGGTTTCTACCTGCGCGGTTGATATAGAAATTGAGCATCGACATCGCTGATTGATAGGGCGTCCCTTTGCGGCGCTTGCTTCTCTGAGCGGAGCGTTTCAAGGAGAGTGCGATCTTGCACGGATCGGACGATTTGAAGATTTTTGATTCCAGATCGAGCGCATCACTCCGCTCCATCACTTTGGCCGACCACCGCTTGCTCCCTTTGCGCGAGGACGCCTTCGAGCCTGCGAGACCCTTCGACGATTTCTTTCGCGTCGGCATTCCAAAAAAGGAGCAAGGTTTTCCATTGTTTCTTCCCTTTCGAGAGCCAATTCCGTTTTGCCGGAACCAGTGGAAAAACCTTGCCTATAGTTATTTCGCAGCTCCCGCGAAGCGCGCGCGTATATTTTCTGCCATACTTGGCTCCGGCACAGCGTGACCACTAACTTCGCTCTGGTAAGATCGCTCCCGTCTCTTCGACAACACCGATGGGCGGCAGACCGAGTACGGATGCGTTCGCATCGTCAATTCATCAACGGTCAGTCACTACAAGTACCGGAAGCAGCCAGCGGCAGAGTCGCGGCACGGATTGACGCCATGAGCGATTTATGAAATTTAACCGTGGAGTTGCGATGCGCCCACAACCTCTGATTTGCGTGCATGATGTCGAAGCGAGCAGTCGCTGGTATCAACATCTGCTTGGCTGCCGAAGTGCTCATGGCGGTCCCGAGTATGAGCGTCTTGTTTTGAACGATCGACTGGTCCTTCAATTGCACCGGTGGGACGTGGGACACCATCACGGTCCGATCGGCAATCCGAATCTCAAGCCTTACGGAAACGGGGTGCTTCTGTGGTTTGAGATCGACGACTTCGATGCGGCAATGGCTCGCGCCGAGGAAATGCAAGTGGAGATGGTTCTTCCCGTGCATCGCAATCCACCGTCAGGCGACGGCGGGCCGAACCATTGGGAATGCTGGTTGCGCGATCCTGACGGCTACACTGTCGTACTGGCGAGCCCGGACGGTTCGGCAGGCGGTTCCTGGCGACCCACCGCTAATCCATGAACGATCCATGAAAATCCCATTTACCGGGGGATGCGCCTGCGGCGCGATTCGCTACGAATGCACCGCCGAACCGATTTCTATGTTTAAGTGCCACTGTCGCGATTGCCAACGCTTGACGGGCGGTGGGCACGCCTGCGTTGTGATCGTGCCAGCCAATTCGTTTAAATTGACGCGAGGCGAGCGGCGCTATCATTTCACGGCGAGCGCGGCCTTCGGTCACCACAAGCGCGGCTTTTGCGCCGAATGTGGCTCGCGATTGACGGGCGGAGAAAATCGCGAGGGCACATCGGAGAGTGTCGGGATCAACGCGGGGAGTTTAGATGATCCCAGTTGGTTTCGTCCGCAGATGCACATCTTCACGTCGGAGGCGCAACCGTGGGATCACATGGATCCCGCGATTCCAAAATACGAGAAGTATCCGCCGGCGGCATAAAGGCGACGATTTCGTCTGCGAGTAGTGGCTTGAGAGTGCTGCACCGCGCCGCGTGCATAAACCGCGAGACGAGCGTAACGTCGGATGAAGGGGGGGCTCCGCACACGATGCAATCCAACTTCATTACGGTAATGGGAGCAACCGGGAATACCGGTAAGAAAATCACGGAAGCGTTGCTCAAAACGGGCGAGAAAGTGCGCGCACTCGGCCGATCGGAAGAAAAACTGGCGGAACTCAAGAAAGCGGGAGCCGAAGTCCTCGCCGGCGACACGAACGATGCCACGTTTCTGACGAAAGCGTTTCGCGGTGCGGACGCGGTTTACACTTTGCTTCCAACTGATCCGCGTGCGCCTGACTTCCGGGCTGAGCAAGATCGACAGGGGGAGGCAGTCGTGAAAGCGATTCGCGAGAGCGGTGTTCGATATCTGGTTGCGTTGAGCAGCGTGGGCGCGGATCTAAGCGAAGCGACCGGTGTGATCGCCGGTCTGCACGCGCAAGAAGAGCGCCTCAAAAAGATCAAGGGCATAAACGTGTTGCTCCTCCGGCCCGTATCCTTCTTCGAGAATTTTTACGCGTCGCTGGCACTGATTAAGCAAGAGGGCATCAACGGCGACTCGGTCGAGGCCGATCTCGCCATCCCGATGGTGGCGACGCGCGATATCGCCGATGCAGCAGCGAAGGCGCTCAAGGCGCGCGATTGGAAAGGCGTCGTCGTGCGCGAGTTGCTCGGCCCGCGCGACCTCAGTTATGCCGAAGCCACCCGCATTATCGGTGAGAAAATCGGCAAACCTGATCTCAAATACGTCCAGCTCTCCTACACCGACGAAGCCAACGCGCTCGTGCAAGCTGGCTTCTCCCAGAGCTTCGCCAATCTTTATGTCGAGATGACGCGAGGGTTCAACGAGGGAACGGTCAAGCCGCGTCGAACAGCCGAGAATACGACGACGACGCGGTTCGAAGATTTTGCGGATGAGCTGGAGCAAGCCCACGCGATGATGTGAGAAAAGAAGTTCCCAGCGCCAAGCAGGTCGAAGAGGCGCGCGAATTGTTGAGCAAATATCTTCGACCCACGCGAATGGTGCGCGCCGAGTCGCTGGAGCGCCGCGCGGACGGGCAAGTTTATCTGAAAATCGAAAGCGATTTGCCCACCGGCTCGTTCAAGCCGCGCGGTGCGCTCAACGCGCTGCTCACAAATGCTGGGCAGCGAACGTTGGCCGGGGTCGTCGCGGCTAGCACTGGTAACCACGGTGCCGCCGTTGCTTATGCGGCGCGCATCGCGAACCTCGCCGCCACAATTTTTCTTCCGGAAAATCCTAATCCGGTGAAGCGTGCGCGCATCCTAAGTCTTGGCGCGAAAGTTGTGGAACGCGGCGCGGCGGATCAATTGGCAGCGATTGAAGCTGCCGCGGCATTTTCGCGCGAGCACGGGCACTATTTCCTGGATGATGCCAGCGATTTGCTGGTTCCTGCGGGCGCCGCGACGATCGCCAGCGAAATCCTGGACGAGCTGCCGCAGCCCGATGTGATTTTCGTGCCAATTGGCGATACCGCACTGATCCGTGGCGTTGCTGCTGACGCAAAGCGGCGTCATCCAACGGTTCGCATCGTGGGTGTGCAGGCGGAGCAGGCACCGGCTTACGCACGATCATGGCAGCAGGGCCGTGTAATCGTGACTGAAACGTGCGATACGATTGCCGATGGCTTGGCGACGCGTCATCCACTCGAAGCCAACGTGCATGCGATCCGCCAATTGGTGGATGAAGTGCGTCTGGTATCGGAACGCGAGTTGCTCGGGGCCATCCGCCTCCTTCTACTCGACGAGCATGTCGTGGCCGAAGCCTCTGGCGCAGCTGCGACGGCCGCGTTTCTGCAGGATGCATCCGCCTACGCTGGTCGCAACGTTGTGCTCTTGATGACAGGCGCGAATGTTCCGCTCGAGGTTCTTCGCTGTGCGGTGAATGACAACTGAACTAGCCCGCGCCCGTGCGCTGGTGTAGGAGAGAATGAGGCGTCTTCACACGAGGATGAAAAATCCAATCTTCCTCCTGACGTGCGGCCGCACGCCAGCGAACTGACCGAGGAATAATTTTCTTTCCCGGATCGAACCAGTCGGGGTAGACACGGGGCGCGGCGGCCTTGTCCGACGTGATCCAGGCTTCAATTAAATTTGTTTGAACATTTCGTTGACCTGGAAACTAAATATACTAGAATAGTTTCCATAGTATTACAGCCATTCTAAATATGAAGCCGACGCACAAATCGCTGTCTCGAACCCGAAAGGGCAGGGGCGCTCGGCAACGAATCGTGGAGGCGGCGCGGGCGCACTTCTTCAGGCACGGATTTCGGAGTGTAACCATGGATGATCTGGCCGGGGAACTGGGCATCAGCAAGAAAACGCTCTATGCCCATTTCCCGGGCAAGATCGAAATGCTCGAGGCGGTACTGGCCGACAAGTTCGCGGGCGTCGAAGCGAAGCTGACTGAAATCTCGCGCGCGTACCCACACGATTTTCCAACCGCGCTGCACGAACTGCTGGCCAACATGCAACGCGAATTGGATGAGATCAAACCACCATTCGTTCGCGACATGCGGCAGAAAGCGCCGCATGTCTTCAAGACAGTCGAGCGTCGCCGCGCCGCTTTGATCGAACGCTTGTTTGGAAAACTTTTCATTGAAGGACAACGGACCGGAATGGTGCGCAAAGATGTTCCTGCGAAGCTCATGATCGAGATTCTGCTCGCCATGGTTCAGACGATCATGAATCCACCAAAGATGGAGGAGTTGGGGATGATGCCGAAAGAGGGGTTCTCCGGCATTGTCAAGATTGTCCTCGAAGGCGCGCTGACCGGAAAAGGACGGAAGGCATGAATGCGTTTTGCTTCCGGCAAGATCGACCCGCCTCCGCCGAGGCTGCGGCGGGCAGGCAAGCACACTGCGCGGTGGGAGCTTTGGCGTTGCTGCTTTTATTCGGCGGTTGCAGCGACCCGCCCCAGAACCGTTTCCAAGGCTATGTCGAGGGGGAATTTGTTTATGTCGCATCGCCGCTCGCCGGGCAGTTGGAAACGTTGTCGGTGCAGCGCGGGCAACAGGTGACGGCAGGGCAACCGTTATTCGCTCTGGACGAAGCTGCGGAAAAGGCAGCGCGCGAGCAAATCGAAGCGGCGCTCGCGCTTTCGGAAGCGGAGCTCGCGCGACAGGAAAAACTTTTCCGCACGGGCGTGGCTGCGACTCAGGATTTGGATCGCGCCCGCTCGACACGAGATCAGGACAAGCAGCGACTTTCTCAAACAGACTGGAGTTTCGAGCAGAAAAAACAGGTGGCCCCGCAATCTGGTCTGGTTTACGACACGCTGTTTCGGCAGGGCGAGTGGGTTCCCGCAGGAAAACCGGTGGTTGTGCTTCTGCCGCCGCAAAACATCAAGGTCCGCGCGTTTGTTCCCGAAACCCGCGTCGGTTCTATTCACTACGGGGACGCCGTGCAAGTAACCGTGGACGGCGTAAAAAATCCTTTCGTCGGAAAAGTGAGTTACATCTCACCTCGCGCGGAGTACACGCCGCCAGTCATCTTTAGCCGCGAGAGCCGGGCGAAGCTCGTCTTCATGGTTGAATCGGTCTTCGATCCCGACGTCTCCGCGAATCTTCATCCCGGTCAACCCGTGGACGTGGAATTTAAATCCAAATGAAAAACGGCGAAGCAATCATCGAGGTGCGCGGAATGACCAAACGCTTTGGCGAGCTCACTGCAGTCGATCATGTGGACCTCACCGTCCGCGCCGGCGAAATCTATGGGTTTCTCGGGCCTAACGGAAGCGGCAAAACCACGTTTCTCCGCCTGCTGTGCGGATTGCTTCGGGCCGATGACGGGAGCGGCAAGGTTCTCGATTATGACGTGATCGAAGAGAGCGAAGCGATCAAGCGCGACGTTGGTTACATGACGCAGCGATTCAGTTTCTGGGAGGATTTGAGCATCGAAGAGAATCTCGATTTTGTCGCGCGCATGTACGAGCTCAAGAACCGGCGCGCGACCGTCAAAGAGAGCCTCGGGCAACTCGGTTTGCAAGATCGCCGAAGACAACTGGCCGGTCAGCTGTCGGGCGGGTGGAAACAGCGTCTTGCCTTGGCGGCCTGCCTCATTCACAAGCCCAGGCTATTGCTGCTCGATGAACCGACGGCCGGGGTCGATCCGAAGGCGCGGCGCGATTTCTGGGAAGAGATTCATCGACTGGCCGGCAAAGGACTCACCTTTCTCATCACCACGCATTACATGGATGAAGCTGAGCGCTGTCACCGGCTGGCCTATATTTCAAAGGGTAAATTGCTCGCTCACGGCACTGCCGACGAAGTTGTGGCTCACGTCGGCCTAACGACGTGGTCAGTGAGCGGGCCTGACCTGGCCCGTTTGATCGAGGAACTCCGTGGGCAACCCGGTATTCAGGCCGTTGCCTTCGGAAATGCGCTGCATGTCAGCAGCGCCGATCCAGCAGCGCTGGAGCGCGCAATCGCGCCGTTCCGGCATGCGCCCTATGAATGGCGGGAGATCCCGACCGGTTTGGAGGAGGCCTTCATCAGCTTGATGGACGGTTCACAGGAGGAGGTTGCAGCATGAAGCGGCATCCCAAATTTTCATTCCAGCGCCTGCTCGGCATCATCAACAAGGAATTCACCCAGATGCGGCGCGATCGTCTGACCTTCGCGATGATGCTGGGCATTCCGCTCATTCAACTCACTTTGTTTGGTTACGCGATTAACTCCGATCCGCGCCATCTCCCTGCCGCTGTGCTTCTGGCCGACCAGGGCCCGCAGGGACGCACTCTGCTTTATGCGATGAAGAACAGCACCTTCTTCGATTTCGTACGCGAGGTAAAAACCGAGACCGAGGGACGCAAGTTACTCGAGCGCGGCCAGGTGCAGTTTGTCGTAAATATTCCGGAAAACTTTAGTCGCGATCTTTTACGCGGCGATCGGCCAAAGGTCTTGGTCGAAGCGGACGCGACGGATCCTGTCGCCACCGGCACCGCCCTGGGCTCGTTAGGGGCGCTTTTCGACGCAGCATTGCTAAACGACTTGAAAGGCTCCCTTGCTCCGCTGGCGGGGACGAGCGGCCCGATCGATCTGCGGATTCACGCGCTTTATAACCCGGAAGTTGTGACCCAGTACAATATCGTTCCCGGCCTGATGGGGGTCATCCTGACCATGACCATGGTGATGATTACGGGTTTGGCGATTACGCGCGAACGTGAACGGGGCACAATGGAAAATCTTCTCTCGATGCCGACCCGCCCGAGCGAAGTGCTCATCGGCAAAATCGTGCCATACATTTTCGTCGGCTACATCCAGGTCTCGGTAATTCTTGTTGCCGCTTCCGTCCTGTTTCACGTGCCGATGGAGGGCAGTCTTCTGCTGCTGGGGCTCGTAGCGCTGGTCTTCATTGCCGCCAACCTGGCGATGGGCATCACGTTTTCCACCATTGCAAAGAATCAATTGCAAGCGGTCCAGATGACTTTCTTCTTCTTTCTCCCGTCGATTTTGCTCTCCGGTTTCATGTTTCCATTTCGCGGTATGCCCGGTTGGGCACAGGCGATTGGGGAGGTTCTCCCGCTCACTCATTTCCTCCGGATCGTGCGCGGCATCCTTTTGAAAGGCAACGGCATTACGGATGTTTCGCTCCAGCTTTGGCAGCTTGCGCTCTTTGCCCTGATTGCTCTGACCATCGGGATAAAACGTTACCGTCAGACGTTGGATTAGAAATCGATCATGTAAATTTGATTGCGTTTTCGAGCGAATCGACAGCCGACTCCATATGCAGACGAATCTGGCTTCGATGGCGAAGTTTGGGTAAGGAGAAGCGATGACACTGCCGCGACTTGTGCCTGCCCCGATGATCGACAGTCGATCGGACGATGAACTACTCAGACGCGCGCGGGAATTTTATGAAGTGATGCAGCGCCGGCGGACAATCCGTGATTTTTCCGATCGTCCTGTGCCGCGTGAAGTGATTGAACATTGTATTCGCGCGGCCGGGACGGCGCCGAGCGGCGCGAATTTGCAGCCGTGGCATTTCGTGGCGGTGAGTGATCCTGCGCTTAAGCGCGAAATCCGTGCCGCTGCTGAGAAGGAGGAAAAAGAATTCTACGAACATCGCGCGCCGAAAGCCTGGCTGGAAGCGCTGGCGCCGCTGGGCACCGATTCCAACAAACCCTTTTTGGAGACCGCACCGTGGCTGATCGCCGTCTTCGCGCAACCGTTCCGAATTCTGGAAGACGGAACACGTTCGCCCACCTACTACGCGATCGAGTCGGTCGGCATCGCGACCGGCATATTGGTCACGGCGGTGCATTCGTGCGGGTTGGTCTCACTAACGCATACGCCGAGCCCGATGGGATTCCTGAATCGAATTCTCGGAAGGCCGTCGTACGAGAAACCATTTGTGCTTCTTGTCGTCGGTCACCCGGCGGAAAACGCGCTTGTTCCCGATATTGGACGCAAACCGATCGACACGATTAGCTCGTTTGTGACCGGTGAGACTTGATAGCAGGGCCTGGCTCGCCACGGGACGAGTGGTCGCATCACATCTGGAGCGCCGTGCGAAGATGGGGGACCAAACGCCTGCTGAACTCAACCGAATCGCCGGCCGAAAGGTGCGACCATTCGGGACAATTGAAGCCGCTTAGCTCGGGATAATCTTCATAGTAAATTCCGGGTGCGGCTGTGGCTTTGAGTATTGGATCCCACGTTTGCGCGCGGGGTGTGTCTCGATCTTCGAGAGCCTTCAATCCGCCAGTATAAGGAAGGCGAACAAAGACGATCTTTCCGCCGCGAGCACGGAGTTTTTGCACAGCCGTGACAACGTCATGAAAACGTTGCTCAACCGCCTGCTTGATCTTTGCCATGAAGACATTTTTCGGAATGTAACTCGGCGGCGGCGGCGGCGTGAAAAGCGGGAGCCAGATTTGTTGAATCGTGCTCTGCAATTTTCCCGGCCGGGCGCATTCCTCGATCATGCGGGCGCGCCGTTCCCGATCCAAAGTACCGAAGTACGGTGGAAGACGCGGCGGCACTTGCGCATAAGGGCGATTGGGAATAGGCAGGCGTTTCAAGAACTCGTCCAGGGTAAGCTCCTCCTGTTTGAGAAACGCGACGTGTTCCTCCAACGGCATGGCTAGATATTGGCTGGCGCGTTGCGCGGGGGTTTGAGTGTGCCACCGGCGAACAGCCTTTTCGCCACGCTCCATTGGCGGCGTACCGGGGGGCGCAAAGAACAACCGCGGTACGACACTGCAAATGATCGTGCCGTGGAAATTTTCGTCGTTCGCGAGATCGGCCAACACGGGATACGCACAGCTGCCGCCCATCGCCAACTGAACGGGACGTTTGCCTAATCCTTTTTCGAGTTCGTCAAGATCGAGATCGAACCACCCACGTGAATCGCCGATAATGACAACAGACTCTGGTTCCACGCGCCGGCGCGTCAATGTCCAGAGATCCTCGCTATCGTTAAGGGTTGGTCCGTAACCGATCGAACGACAATAAAGTTCCCACGCACAAGCGGCGGCGATAACGATCAGCACAACAACGACGGTCAGGCCGCGCCACGGTAGTTCCGGGATTGGTCGCTCGTATTCGAGTGGGGGACCGCCATGCACGCTCTCGAGTTCCGACGGCTTACGGAAGAACAAACGCGGCAGCCGAAGCTTATTTTTAAAATTGGAAGTAGATGAAGGCATTGCTGCTTCCTTGAGTGAGAATGATGGCGCAGGCCATGAAGGCCCATGCCGCTGTTACAATCCAGCGTGGCAAACGCATCACGGCCGTTTCGATATTGCTATCGCGCAGCGACCAGTGCACGAGAATCATCCCGGCGGTCACGAGCGCGATCTGCAACATTTCACGCGTAGAAAGAATGGCGTCGCCGTGCGGATGTCCGCCAAACATCCCGCCCAGCATTCGTGCGGCAACCGTGAAATCAGACGCTCGAAAGAAAACCCACGCTACGCAAACGGCGGCGTAAGTGGCGAAGCCGGAGAGGAGTCGGGTGGCAAGATTGTTCGTCCACTCCTTGTGCTCGAACAAACCGCGAACGACGCGTTCGATGACGAGATAAGATCCGTGAAGCAGGCCCCAAACTACAAACGTCCAGGCCGCGCCGTGCCAGAGACCGCCGAGAAACATCACAATGACCAGATTTGAGGCGGCGCGCACCGGCCGGACCTGATTGCCCCCGAGCGGAATGTAAAGGTAATCGCGCAAAAATGTGGAAAGCGAAATGTGCCAGCGCCGCCAGAAGTCGGAAAAACCAATGGCTGCGTACGGAAAGCGGAAGTTATCCTTCAGATGAAAGCCAAGGCAGAGGGCCGCGCCAATGGCGCAGGTGGAATAACCGGCGAAATCAAAGAATATCTGGCCGGCGAATGCCATGACGCCGAGCCACGAATCGAGCGCCACGAGCGGACCAGCGTAACCAAAGATGCGATCGGCCGAACCGGAGAGCATCGTGTCGGCGAGCACGATTTTTTCGAACAGACCGAGGGTCATCAGCAATAACCCCCAGAGAAACTGGCCCGCGCGTAAGGCCGGCGGACTGACAAGTTGGGGAAGAAAATCGCCGGCCCGGACAATTGGTCCCGCGACCAGTTGAGGAAAAAAGGAAACGGCCAGAACGAAATCGCGCAGCGATCTCGTCGGCTTCAAAACGCCGCGATAGATATCGAGCGTGTAAGAGAGAGAATGGAAGGTGTAAAAGGAGATGCCGACCGGCAGAAGAATGTCGAGATGCGGTGGCTGATAGATGATGCCGATGCGCGCGAGCAGCCACTGAAAATTTTGGAGTAGAAAGTTCCCGTATTTGAAAAACCCCAGCATGCTGAGGTTCATGCAGACGCTGCTCACCAGCCACGCGCGTCGGGAATGATGTCCCTCGGCCTTGGCCATTCGTCTGCCTAGCCAAAAATCCATTGCCGTTGTGGCGAACAGAAGCGCGGCGAATGGCGGGTTCCATGCGCCGTAAAAAACGTAGCTGGCGATCACGAGGAGATTCTTCCGAGCGATCCAGGAGCGCATGCTCCAGTAGGCGGTGACGACGACTACAAAAAAGACGACGAAGGTGAGCGAATTGAAAAGCATGTCCGGCGCGCGACTGCTTATCTAAGACGCACCGTAATGGCCAGTACATTTTCCAGCTTCATTTCGCGGCAGCCAGGCCGCCTCTTTGGGCACTTCCATTTTCCTTAACTCAAAATCGATGCACACTGTTTCTGTGACGACGCGAGAACCGCCATTGATACGTGAACAAGAACGGTTTCCTTCGCCCGCAGCAACGCCGCAGGCGCTGACTTGGGACAGCAACGCCAAATTACTGTGGATGGGTTCGCGCGATCTGCGTCGTATTTATGCGATTGATCCGAAAAAATGGGCAGTAGTCGAGGAGAGAGAAGCACCCGGCATTCCGTGGGCGGCGGTTGGAATGAACCGCACTCTTCGATTCACAATCGGAGAAGGCCCGGACGACGATCGTTACATTCGCCGGTTCAGTCCCAAGGTTGGATTTTCTGAGACGGACCGAATCGCTTGCCCGGAGTTTACCGGTTCGTACCTCAGCTACGACGGTCAGCACCTTTACCTGAGTCAATGGTACAAGCATCGGATCCTGAAGCTCGGCGCGAACGGAAACATTCTGCGGATCATGGAGGTCGGCGCGGAAATCTCCGGCCACACATTTATCGATGGATTAATTTACGTATTGCGCGGGACGGAACAAAATGGTGAGAGCTGGACGATCGCGCGCCTCGATCCGCAAGAGCAAGCTCCGGAGATTGAGGATATCGCTATTGTCCCGTTCGCATGTCGCTCACTGACTTTCGATGGCGAACACTTCTGGTCGAACCATCGTGCCGCTAACGAGATCGTGTCATTCTGTTTGCCAATGGAAAGTAAGAATTGAGAGCCGGAGCCGTCTCGGAAAACGGGAAACGATGGGCATAGGTTAAAAGGCAGGCGCTCGCTGCGGCGAGCGCCTCTACAACTCTGGAGCTGATCGGGAAATGTTTGTCGGCCATTACAGTGTCGCTTTTGCGGTTAGGAGCCATAAAAACAGAATCCCTCTCTGGGTTTTGTTTATTGCCGTCCAGTTTCTCGATTACATCTGGGCGACTCTAGTACTGCTCGGGATTGAGAAACTGCGGGTCATCAAAGGCTTCACGGCTGGGAGCATGATCGATTCGTATTACCATCCGTATTCACATAGCTTGGTTACAGCGCTTATCTGGTCGGCACTCGCTGCTCTTGCCTACAAGAAATTCTGGCAGACGAGAGCTTCCAACTTTGCTGCTTTGCTCGTGGGACTGGCTGTCTTCTCTCACTGGATTCTCGATTTCATCGCGCACCCTCGTGATCTCGCCATCTACCCCGACAAATTGAAAGTCGGACTTGGTCTTTGGAATTATCGCGACCTCGAATTTGGATTGGAGGTGGCTCTGCTTGCTGGCGGAATCATCCTTTACCTGGTACGAAACGCGATCCCAGCGGCTCGCCAGAAGGCAGTCATCGGTTTTGGGCTTGCTTTAGTTATAATCCAGATAGGTGACACGTATGTGCCTCGCACGCCGTTGACCGATAAAGCGACTGCGATGGGCGTCTGGATTTTCTACACCCTCTTTGTCATTGTGGCCTACTTGCTTGAGAGGACGCGCCGCGCGAATCTTGAATCATAATCCATGGTCGCGCCGCTGACACAATCCGATTTTCCCGGTCGCTGGTGGATGATGCTGCCGGATGGGCGCATCGAGTGCCGGCTCTGTCCGCGATTTTGCAAATTGAATGACGGGCAGCGCGGATTTTGTTTTGTTAGGCAGCGCGTCGGCGATCAGATGGTGCTGACTACTTATGGCCGAAGCAGCGGGTTTTGTGTCGATCCGATTGAAAAGAAACCGCTGAATCATTTTCTGCCTGGGACGAGCGTGCTCTCATTTGGGACGGCAGGATGCAATCTCGGCTGCCGGTTTTGCCAGAACTGGGATATCTCCAAAGCACGCGAATGGGACAAGCTCGCCGATGCCGCGTCACCCGAGCAAATCGCGCTCGCGGCGGAACGGCTCGGATGCAGGTCGGTCGCGTTTACTTACAATGATCCGGTAATCTTCGCCGAGTACGCGATCGATGTGGCAGTAGCGTGCCGCGAGCGCGGGATCAAAGCGGTCGCAGTCACTGCCGGCTACATCACGGATGACGCGCGCCCCGAATTTTACCAGCACATGGACGCGGCGAACGTCGATCTCAAAGCATTCAGCGACGCGTTTTATCACAAGCTTTGCTTTGCCCAACTCGGGCCGGTGCTCGAGACGCTTAAATATCTTCGGCACGAGACGAGCGTTTGGTTTGAAGTCACCACCCTGCTTATTCCAGGCGAGAACGACAGCGACGCGGAGCTGCATCGGGCGGCCGAATGGTTCGCGGAAAATCTCGGGCCCGATGTTCCCTGGCATTTCACGGCGTTCCATCCCGACTTCAAAATGCTCGACAAACCGCACACGCCGCCCGCGACGCTTACCCGCGCCCGCAAGATCGCGCGCTCGAAAGGGCTGCATTACGTTTACACGGGCAACGTTCACGATAGCGAAGGCGGCAGCACATGGTGTCCCGGTTGCGGCGCGCTGCTTGTCGAGCGCGATTGGTACGAGCTGGGCGAATGGAATCTTGAAGATGGCAGATGTCGATCCTGTAGCTACAAGGTCGCCGGGCGATTCGAAACGCGGGCGGGCGATTGGGGCCCGCGCCGTCTGCCGGTGAGGCTCGCTGCCCGAGTGTAGATCGGTACTCTTGTGTTTATGCTTTTTCGTTATCGCCCGGCGCCAGGAGGTGGCCGAAGGGAGGGCCGGCGGTGAGGAAGATGACGCCGGCTGTTCCGCACGATCCTGCGTACAAGAGCCAGAACTGCGTCGTGGGCATTTTTCCCAGCAGACCGCCGATCCAGCCGACGAGATTGTTCGTGGCAATCAGCGAAACAATTCATTGAGCTCGGCCGATTTGGCGCCTTCACCGAGAAGCTCGAAGCTGCCGTTTGTTTGAATGTCGCGCGCGGCGCGAATGAATGCGCCCCACGCCGCAAGGGCGAGCCCGGAACCGACTGAAATGCGACGTACTCCGAGATCGGCGACTTGGGAAAAAGAAAGCCGATGATTGAATCCGGAAATGAGGAGATTGACCGGCTTCGGCGCGATCGCTTTGACGATTTGCGCAATTTCGTCGGGATTACTGACGCCGGGCGCGTAAAGACAATCGGCGCCGGATTCGGCATAGGCAGAGAGTCGGTCCAACGCGGTATGCAATGGACCGGGATCCCCGACTAACCATGCTTCGCATCGGCCCGTGAGCACGACGCGCGTCCCGGACGTGTCGATTGCCGAGCGCGCGCCACGAATCCGTTCGACAGCCAAACTTTTTTCGTAAAGCGGCGCATCGGCGCGGCCGGTGTTGTCTTCAATCGACAATCCGGCGACTCCGCTGTCGATGCAAAGCTTCACGTTTTCCGCCAGATCTTCGGGTTCATCGGCATAGCCGTTTAGAAAATCGGCGTTCACCGGAAGGGGCGTTGCTTTCACGATCTCGCCGATGTGCGCGAGCATTTCGTCCCGGGGAACTTGACCGTCGGCTTGTCCGCGCGCGAAAGCGAAACCGGCCGACGTGGTTGCGAGGGCCTTGAATCCCAAACTATGTAGATATATCGCCGTGCCTTTGTCCCAGGGATTAGGCAGCACAAAACATCCCGACTGGTGGAGTGCCCGAAATTTTTCGGCAACATCGCGTTGAGTGAAATTTGCATCCTTCATATCGAAAAGTTAGAAGTGAAACTACGCCTGGAAAAGTAGAAGGTAGTGCCCGTGCGCCGTCGATCGTTTAATTCGATAATGTGCCGTGGTCATAATCATTTTCGGTGTCTCGGGTGCTGGTAAAACTACTGTCGGCGAGTTGCTCGCGCGCGAACTCGGCTGGCATTTCTATGAGGCGGACGATTTCCATTCACCGGCCAATATCGAGAAAATGCGCCGCGGTGTTCCGCTGACGGACGGCGACAGGTGGCCGTGGCTTGAGAATTTGCGTGAATTGATCAAGCGTTGCGTTGCGCAAGGCGAGAACGCGGTGCTGGCTTGCTCTGCATTGAAGCGAGTGTATCGGAAATATCTTCGCGTCAGCGCCGAAGTGAAGTTCGTGTTTCTTCACGGAGATTACGCGGTTATCGCGAAGCAGCTGCAACGCCGGCGCGGTCATTTCTTGAATCCGGCGTTGCTGCAAAGTCAGTTTGCCAATTTAGAAGAACCGGGACTGGATGAGGAAACGCTAACCATTGAGTTGGGGCGGACTCCGCAGGAGCTTGTGAAGGAAATCGAAACGAAGCTTCATCAAGGAACGAAGGCTTCCTAGCTGTCATGGGATTGGTAGGCGCGCCGCGCGCGCTCGTGCGGACGTAGATGTCTCCGGAAAGCTGTTACTAACCGCAGCCTACCCACGGCACGCGTGTGCAATGGTTTCTTCACTGGATAACGCGGTCGATAAAGTCGAGATTCTCATGGAATAGCTTTCGGCCATGCATCGCGCGCCGTAGAGAACCACGTGAACAGGGCTATTGCGTCGAGTCCGTTTTGATCGAGTCCACGACCTGTTTGAAGAACTGCTGCTTGCCCTCACCGTGCCAGCGCCACACGATGACGAGATCGTGATCCGGCGACACGAAAATCGTATTGCTGCCCGCGCCTTGCGCTTTGAACACGTTTCGCGGCAGATCCGGATGGTTGTCGCCCTGTGCATTCAGCCACCACAGAAAACCGTAATCGGGGCTGTTCTTCGCTCCCGCCGGCGTCAATGCCGCCTTCACGTACTCCGGCGGGATCGACTGGCTCGATCGCCATTTGCCGCCGCGCAGCCACAGATACCCGAAACGCGCCATGTCCCATGCGTTGATCCACACGCCGCCGCCCCAGCGAGTGCCGCCGCTGATGGACGGCATTTTCTTGCCGTCGATGTCGACATACGCGTTGTAGTAAGGGATCCACTGCCACGTGTTTGACGCGCCGATCGGATTCATGATCCCGTCGCGGAACACTTCCGGGATCGGCTTCTTAAACAGCCGCAGCAGCGACAGCGCGAGGCGGTTGATGCGGACGTCGTTGTACTCGTAGAAGGTGCCGGGCGCCTGAAGGTCGCGCGGCTTGCGCTCGCCTTCGCGAAAGGCGACCGCGCCGACGAAGTCGTGCTTCTTGCCCCAGATCTCGCCTTCCCACTCGCTTTCCTGCTGCAAATGGTTGCGCCAGGTGATGCGCTTGTTCTGGCGCGAATCGTAGCCGCCATCATTCACCTTCACTCCGACCGGCTCGTCGAGATTGGTGATGAGGCCATCGCGCACCGCGACGCCGGCGACGGTGGACAACATGCTCTTCGCGACTGAATACGTGGGTGCGACGTTGTTGGTGTCGCCGGACTCCGCGACAACGTAGCCGTGGCGGATGATGAGTCCGTTCGTGCCTGCGCGGCTCTTCGGAATCGGGCCGAGCAGCGTGCCGAAAATCTTTTCCTGCGTCGAGAAGTCACGCGGCCAGTTGGTCTCGTGCGTCTGCGCGAACTGAATCGCGGTCTTGAGTTTCGCCGCGTCCATGCCGACTTCTGTCGGCGTCTTGCGCGCCCACGATCCCGCAGGCGGGAAATACATCCCTTGCGCCAGCGTGCTCGCCTTCGGCAGGGCCAGTATCGCACACAGCGCGATGGTCGAGACGACAGTCCGGGCATCGATCTTCACAGCTGCGCGCATAAGCATCCCCGCACTGAATTTACTGAACACGTAACAATACATCCAACCCGCATTCGGCCACCACTCTGAACGCCGGCGAGCGCCGGGCGACGGCCATGCCCATGTGACCAGTCTAAAAGATTTTGCGTAGCCGACCGCATTGCTGATTGCCGTCAGGCTCGCCATCCGTCGGCGACGGGATGGTGGCATGTCGGTGATTAGAATCACGCGCCGCGGTCCGAACTTTTGCTAGTTGAATGTAACGCAATGAGACGAGCCGTTTGCGGGCGAGGCCCGCTTCCATGGCGATGCCACCCCAAACGAGCCCCGGCACGCGCATCTGCAACTTCGCGGGGGTGAGATCTTTGCCGAACATTTTGCGCATCACGCCGTAGAACCAGCGCAGATGCCATGGTGCCTGATTTTTCTCTAAGCCGGAGATTCGAGCCATGACTAATTTAATATCGTGCCGCCCGATACCTTCGGTCTCAACATCCGCCGTTCAGCACTGCACTGGCGCGTGGCTACAGGCTCCATGGTGTGTTATTTTGACGTGCGATGAAAAGCGACACGGCCACAATCAAGGTTCTCATGCGCGACGTAGATCGCACTTTGCTGCGCGAAAATCTCAGGCTGACTTTCGAGCAACGCGCTCAAAAGCATTTACGCGCATTGCAAATGGTTGAAGAGCTGCGGCGCGCCGGCAAAAAGCTGAGACAGAAGAGCGATGGCCGTTGATCTGGCGCAGATCATTCCTCCGCTGGTTAGGGCAAAGGTTGACTTCATCCTCATCGGTGGAATGGCGGCAATTCTGCACGGTTCTGCGCGAGTCACTTTCGATGTCGATCTTGTTTATTCACGCACCCGCGAAAACATCGAGCGCCTCGCCGCCGCACTGGCTCCACATGACCCGTGCCTCCGAGATGCCTCACCAAACCTGCCATTCGGGTGGGACGCTAAGACGATCCGCAGCAGCTTGAATTTTACCCTCACAACCACTCTCGGTGACGTCGATCTCTTTGGCGAAGTAGCTGGTGGTGAAACTTATCAGAATTTATTGCCGCATTCTTTCGAAGTCGAAGCTTTCGGGGTCCGTTTTAAATGTGCCGATCTTCCGACGCTGATTCGGATCAAGAAAGCAGCAGGCAGACCAAAAGATCGCGAAGCACTCGCTGAACTGCGAGTTCTATTGGAAGAGAGCCAGAAGAAGGAAGTCTAGACGTGCGCTGGTTTTCTCAGCAAGCTGAGTTTGTTAACCAGCGTATTAGTTGCCTTTTCTAACAGCATGCCCCACGCGCTCAGCACGGCCAGCGTTGCGACGGCGATCAAGAGAAACATCCAGATCGGCTGCTCTCGAATGCGAAGGCCAAGCCAGATGACGTATGGTTGGTGAATCAGATAGAGGCCGTACGAATAGAGTCCAACGAGCCCAAATACTTTCGCCGGCTCTCTGAATAGCGAAATCAGTCCGGCGATGCCGACGATCTCAAGCATGCAGCATGTGCCGGTGGCGAAATCGACGAAGACGTACGGAGTGGCGCCATGGTAAAGTTGCAACGCAGCAGGATAGAGAATCAATCCAACGACGAATCCCGCGCCACGAAGAAGAAACCATTCCACGCGCGCGCTCGACCGGGAGTGCCACATTGCCAGCGACATCCCGAGAGCAAACTCCGGCAACCGACAGATGGCGAAACCGCCGAGCACCCACAATCCATTTTGTGGATAAACCACGAGCAACAGATAGCGCGCGAAAAATCCAGCGGCGCACGCTATCAACAGAAAGCGCGATGGTCCAAGACGGCGCGCCGCCCAGAAGAGTAGGGGAAAGATCAGATAAAACTGAATCAGCATGGAGAAATACCACCACGCGGCGTTGAGGTACATGAAGTTCATCTGAATATCGATGAAGCGGAGACCGAGCAGGCTCAGGATAATGCGACTGTCCACCGGTTCGAGGCGCGCAACGAATGGTGAAACCAGATAAACCAAATGCGCGACCCAGTACATCGGATAAAGCCGCAGGAAGCGCGAGCGATACCACGGGCCCCAGGACACCGCGCCCGATTCGGCTCGGCGCGCGGTCGATTGCATCAGCGTCCAACCACTGAGAATGATGAAAACGCCAACGGCGTGGAAGCCGAGCCCGGATACTTTGATCCAAACCAATCTCGCGATGGTTAGCGCGCTGGCGGCGAGTCCGCTCCAATCGGCCGGCGGAAGTGCGCCATGCTCGAAGTAGGTCCTGAAAAAATGAAAGTAAGCGACAAACAGAATTGCCAGGCCCTTTGAAATATCGAGCCAAAGGAGCCGTTTCATCGCATCGGCTTAACAGTGTGAAACGGGATCGGTCAAGGCGCGCGCGCGAATTTAGTGCGGCGGCTGGTACAGACCCCCTATAAAAGCTTGGCGCGTCATTCTCCCTGCACGGTTTTGATGCGCCGACTGAGCCAGTCTGCCTCATTCGTGAATCCGACAGCGCGATTGACTTGTTCGAGCGCCTTATAGCGCTGGAGCACGTCAAAGCCGATGCTCCATTGCAGCTTGTGCAGACACACCGGGCAGAGATGCAACGGCCGGCGATCGCTTTCTGCCAGGTGATTTGACCCATTCATCAGACAGTTGAAGAACGTGCAATGAGCGAGGCCGAACATGTGGCCGGTTTCGTGTGCGAGCACTTTGCAGCTTCGCCGGAATAAGATCGTCTCATAACGCGGGTCGCGTGATTCGCCGTAAAATGCCGGATGATAGCGGGCAAAGCTGTAAACCCCGACGCGCTCACGCAGCGAAGCTTGCCCGAAGACGAAATTCCATGACGGCTCCGGGTAAAGATCTTCCATCGTGATGGCGATAATGGAGAAGGCGTCTCCGGGAACACGGCTTTTGAGAAAAGTCAGAACATCGCCCGTGAGAATTTGCGGATTGCCTGTGTATGGATTGAGACGCTTGCTGAACTTCGAAGCGTCGATCGGGATCGGCGGAAGCGCCTTTACTTTCATTGCAAAAAATGCGGCGGCAAACTCGCGCAGTTTGTTAATTGGCGGGCTGCGATCGGGCGCAAAATTGCCGAGCGGCTGGAGGTAAATAACGTGCCGGTCACGCGTCGGCCGGTTCGGTCCTGACGCTTTGAATTCATCAAAAGTTTGCCCGGACTCTTCATGCACAGCGAGCCAGTCGTTAGGCCCCGGTACTGGAATAGGATCAAAGCTATTACCATCTGGTGCGAAGGCGCGCTGGAGAAGAACTGGTAGTCCACTCAAATCGCCGATCGCTTCGCGTATTATCTTCTGACTGGGAGGTTCAAAGGCCATGGCGACGGAAGGCAGCAATATAGCAATCGCGGCAATCATCCACATGAAGACACACTCAACCTTGCGACTGCACGCGCGCAATTCTGCAACCGTGGCGCGATTCATCCGGAAGTCCGCCTTCGGACGGACTCGTCCTGTGGCGAGCTTTCGGGGTTGACTGCTCGAAGAGCGACTCGCTAGATCGACATCGTGAGTGCCGCAAATGCAGATAACGATTCGCTTGAGCGCGGTCGTCTGTGCGTGGTGATCGCGACGGTCATCATCAACATTGCCGCGGTATCGTTGCTGACGCTTGCACCGTGGTCGAACTGGCGCACGGGTGCGGCGCTCAATTTAATCGACAATTGTTTGCTAGTCAGCTTCGTGATCGTTAGACGCGACGCGTTGCTTGGGAGGTTTCTTCTTTTCGGATTCGTAGTCGGCTTGAGCGAGCTTGCGGCAGATGCCTGGCTGGTCGATTACACGCGCACACTCGATTACTCGATCGGCGGCGGGCCGATGATCTGGCGGTCGCCGCTCTGGATGCCGCTGGCCTGGGAAGTCGTGGCGGTGCAATTCGGATATATCGGTTTGCGATTATGGGAACGCTTCGGCTGGGCCGGCTTGCTCATGATCGGACTGCTGGGCGCGATCAATATTCCGTTCTATGAAGAGATGGCGCGAAGGATCCATTGGTGGCAATACGCCGGTTGCCGCATGATCTCGTTTACGCCGTGGTATATCATTCTCGGTGAATTCGGAATTGCGCTCGTATTGACATTACTGGCGCGGACCTTACGGCGTGGGTCGTGGCGCACGGTGATCGTTGCCGGAGTTACCGGCGGATTGTCGATTTTTGTTTGTTACGCAATCGCATTCTTGATCACGGATCGACTGATCCCCTGAACCTTACGATATCCGGCCTCACTAAAGATGTCCCGGAGTTCAGGGGTTAGTTTCGATTTCGGCAATTTCTTGCGGTGTAAGCCGAAAGGTTGCGCCCCCGATGATTCCATCGACCTGCTTCGCATTACGCGCGCCAACGATCGCGCCAGTCACAGCCGGGGTTTCGCAATGTCCAGGCGATGGCGACTTCTCCAGGCGACTTGCCGTGGCACGCGCCGATGGTGCGGAGCCGCTCAACGAGCGCGAGATTTCGCGACAGCTTTGGTTCCTGAAATTCCGGATTTTCCCTGCGCCAATCGTCAGCGGGAAGATTTGCGACGCGCTCGCGTGTCATCGCGCCGGTGAGCAGACCAGATGCCATTGGTGAGTAAGCGATCACGCCTATGTTTTCGCGTTCGCAAAAAGGCAGGAGGTCCTTTTCGGCGTCGCGACGAATCAGTGAATAAGGCGGCTGTAGCGATGTAACTGGCGCGATGGCGTGCGCTTTTTGGAGTTCCTCCAAACTAAAATTCGAGACGCCAATCCACCGCACCTTGCCTTCCTTCCGCAGCTCGGCCATGGTTGCCCAGCCTTCCGCGGTTTCGGCGAACTCGTCTGCCGGCCAGTGGATTTGGTAGAGATCAATTACATCCACGCTCAGCCGACGCAGACTGGCCTCGCATTCGCGACGAACGGATTCCGCGCGCAAAGAGTAACCGACTTCATCTTTCTCGTTCCATATCATCCCGCATTTGGGTGAAAACATGGGGACGCTCTCCGGTCCAATCGCGCAACGCTTTCGCGACAACTTCCTCGGAATGGCCAAGCCCGTAGACAGCCGCAGTGTCGATCCAGTTAACACCAAGCTCCAGCGCTCGGTGAATCGCCGCGATTGAGTCGTGATCGCTCTGCTCGCCCCAGCCAAATTGCCACGAGCCGCCAACGGCCCACGCACCGAACCCAATGGGCGTGATCATCAAATCCGAGTTACCGAGTTTCCTCCGGTTCATTTGCGATTGAAAACTGCTCGCAGCTCGCCTTTAGCGTGTTCCAGAACGCGCTTCTGTTTTTTCGGAAGATTTTTCCCGGCGCGATTGATGTAGAAGTTCAACATCGACATTGCTGATTGATAAGCTGTGCCTTTGCGCCGTTTGCTATGCTCGGCGGAACGCTTGAGCGAGAGCGCGATCCGGCGCGCGTTGGTCGACCTGAAAACCTTTGGCTGGAGCTCCAGTGCGTTACTCGTGCGCGTGACGTGGGCGGACCAGCGCCGAGCCTTTGCGCCTTTGCCGACGCTGCGGCGCGACTTTCGCGATGATTTGTTTCGTGATTGGGGCATGTCGAATCGGCAATCTCAAGCTTCTCTTCGCATCGTGACGCTGCCTTTTCCTTCCTTAACGATCTTGAAACCGAAGCGCTCGTACAGGCGCACGGCTGGATTATTCGCAGAGGCGCGGATCGAGATCGTTGATTGTTCGGGATACGTTTTCACTAACTGAGTCAGAAGTGCCGCGCCGATACCGCGCCGGCGCAAACCGGGTTTGACGCCAAAGGCAAGGTCCGGTGGCGCGTCCGGCTGATCGCTCAGGCGCCGTATCCAAACGGCACCGAGCAACTGACCGCTCGCGGTATCGTGGGCGACAAACCCGGCATCATCGGGGCGACCCCACCCATCTACGTAGCGCGCGAACTCCGGGCGTTTCACAGCGTTCCGAGGCGGTCCGCCCTCGGATGTGTGGAGCGCCTGATACAATATCTCCCACAAGACTGGTTCATCCGCGGATGTCAGCTGGCGAATTGCGTAATCCATAGTACGGAACGTCGGCCGGGCGGTGACAAAGGTCGCCGACTCTGGAAATATACACCAAACCTCGGCCAGGCGCGGCCAATTGAGAACCGCATCGAGCCAAAAAAAGAACGAGGCTCTCTATTCTTCTAGCTCTCGGATGCGGATTCTGTTTTGCCGGAATTATTGAAGAAGGTTCGCTGCCATTTGTTTCGGGCGGTGTCGGCTCGATTTCACGAAGCGGATGATTTTTCAGCAGTTTGCAGCCGGATGTTGATCTCGGACTTCAGGGTTCGATGAACAGGACATTTCGCGGCGATCTCAATCAGTTTCGCGCGTTGCTCGCCGGTCAATGAGCCGGTCAACTCGATTTCTGTATCGATTCGATCAAGCATGCCTTCCTTGGTCTCGCACTCTTCGCAATCTCTCGCGTGGATGCGCGAATGCCGAAGCGACACGGTGATATTTTCCAGCGGCCATCGTTTCCGCCGCGCGTATAGGCCGACCGTCATCGATGTGCAGACGCCGAGCGCAATCAGCAGATAATCGTACGGACCCGGCGCGGCATCGCTTCCGCCTGCGGCCACCGGCTCGTCAGCGCGTAAATTGTGTTTCCCGCTGACAACCTCCTGCAGAAATCCGCTGGCGTTGCCGCGAACGACAACGTCCGCTCGTTTGCTTTGATCGACCGTGGTGGGAGCTGATGTGTTCATCTGCAGTTACGGTCGCACCAATCCGGCAAATGCCTCGCGATATCGCCAGATAAGAAATAACTCGAGAATAGTGACGATGATTGCTGGTTCAAAACCTTGCGGCGCCATCAAACCGTGAAACAGCCAAATATTTACGATGATCGCGCCGAGAATCGTCAGGCCCAGCGGAACAAAGCGGCCGATTAACAGCAGGAAGCCGCCGAGAACTTGCAGGCCGCCGATCGCGTTAATGTAGCCGCTCGCAAACAAGGCATGAAAATATTCACCAGCCAAACCTGGCGGCGGCGGCGGCATGGGAAGGAAATGCAGAAATGTATTGGAACCGAACACAACAAAAATGAGTCCGAGAAGAACGCGAGCAATAATGGTAGCGATTTTCATGCAAGGATGGTGGCTTGATCGGGCGGGAATTCCAACCCCTAAGTTTCTCGACGTTTGCTTTAGTTTTCAGAGCAGCGGTGGCGGCAATGATTAAATTCCCAGAAGCCGCCGCCATGTGCGCAGCTGATGACGCATGTCGGCTGCGGAGCTTTTGATTGGCGTCTGACACAGACGCCCTACAGTTCCAGCAGATCGTGCGAAGTTTTTTCTTTCGTAAATCCTGAGAGTCTGTTCTTTGTTCGCCGATGGCTGCGGCGGCAAGTCAACGGATCAGCACGCGCGCGACCGGTGTTGTCGGGATCGCGATTCTTTGCAGCCGCGTTCTGGGGCTGATTCGGGAAGTAGTTTTCGCGGCGATGTTCGGCGCAACCCGCAACATGGACGCATTCCTGACTGCGTTTCGCGCGCCCAATATGTTGCGCGATCTCTTTGCCGAAGGCGCGCTCTCCACCGCGTTTGTGACTACGTTCTCGCGCCGGATTGCAACGGAAGGCAACCAATCAGCCTGGGACCTCGCGAGCAAGGTGGCAACCCTCACGCTCGTTTTCATGAGCGC
Source organism: Verrucomicrobiota bacterium (assembly GCA_046724585.1). Taxonomy (GTDB): domain Bacteria; phylum Verrucomicrobiota; class Verrucomicrobiia; order Chthoniobacterales; family UBA10450; genus Udaeobacter. The sequence continues at coordinate 17,442 of JBKOWV010000115.1, read as the reverse complement.
GGTTTCGCTGCTCGGTGTCGTTTTCGCGCCGATCCTTATCAATATTCTTGCGCCCGGTTTTCCGCTCGAAAAAGCAGAGCTCACCGTGCTGCTCACGCGGATCATGTTTCCGTTCATTTTGCTGGTGTCACTGGCTGCGCTGGTGATGGGAATGCTAAACGCGCGACACGTATTCGGCGTCCCGGCGATGGCTTCGAGTTTTTTCAATCTCGGCTCCATCATCGGCGGGGTCGCGCTTTGTTACTGGCTTGATCCACAGCCCGATTGGCGCCATCCGCATTTCGGCGAACGCGGGTTGATCGGGCTGTCGATCGCGACCTTGATCGGCGGTTTGTTGCAGTTGGCCGTGCAGTTGCCGTCGCTGCGGCGTGTTGGGTTTCGCTTTCGTCCGGACTTCAAATGGCGCGATCCCGGTGTGCGAACCATTCTCGGAATGATGGGGCCGGCGATGATCGCCGCCAGCGCCGTGCAGGTGAATGTGGCCGTCAACAGCATCTTCGCATCGGGAATGGGCGATGGCCCGATTACGTGGCTGAACATTGCCTTTCGCCTGATGCAATTGCCTCTGGGAATTTTCGGCGTGGCAGTCGCGACGGTGACGCTTCCTTTGGTCTCGCGCAGCGCGGCAGTTGGCAACACAAACGAATTTCGCTCTGCGCTCGCGCACTCGGTTCGGCTCGTTCTGTTGCTTACAATTCCCGCTGCGATCGGGCTTATCATTCTGGCGGAGCCAATCATCCAACTGATTTACCAGCATGGCCGCTTCACGCACGAAGCCACTATTCAAACAGCGGCTGCGCTCCAATGTTATGCCATCGGCCTCGCCGGATATTCCGCGGACAAAGTGCTCGCGCCGACGTTTTACGCGCTCGACAAACGTCATCTGCCGATGTTCGTTAGCCTCACCTCGATCGCCGTCAATTTTTCTCTGAATTGGTTCTTCACTTTTCGTCTTCACCTGGGACATCGCGGCCTTGCGCTTTCAACCAGCCTGGTCGCAATCACTAATTTCTTCTTTCTGTATTCCATGATGCGCCATTACACGGGGCATCTCGAGACTGGCGCGTTGCTCAAAACGATCGCCAAGTTACTCGTCGCCGGCATCGGTCTGACTGCCGTCTGCTGGCTGGCATTAACGTTCTTCTTTGCCAGGCATCCACATGCCCCCGATTGGCAGAACGCGCTCGTGATGTTGATCACGATTTGCTGCGGTGCGGGAATATTTTTCGGCGGAGCGTACCTCTTGCACGTCGCCGAAGTGCACGACCTTGTCGAGCTGGTTAAACGCAAATTTGGAACAAAGTAGCGCATGCGTCCTGGCTTGCGCAGCGCAAGCCAGAGGCATGCGCTACCCTAAAGCTTGATCGAGATCCTCGATCAAATCGTCTGCGTTCTCGAGACCAATCGATAAGCGCAACAAATTTTCCGGCGAAGTTGTCCCTGGCCCTTCAATCGATGCTCGATGTTCGATTAGGCTTTCCACGCCGCCCAGGCTGGTAGCACGAATAAAGATTTTCGTTTTCGCCGCAACCGACATCGCGGCGTCACGACCATCTTTGACTTGGAAAGAGAGCATTCCACCGAACAACCCGTCCTGAGCGCCAGTCGAATGGATCGACATCTGGCGCCGGGCGATTTCATATCCGGGATGGGAACGTAGTCCGGGATAATGCACGCTCTCAACCTTTCGATGTTGGGCGAGAAATTCCGCAACCTTCATCCCGTTTTCTGAATGCGCCCGCATCCGCCACGGTAACGTGCGCATTCCGCGCAGAATCAGCCAGCAATCGAAGGGTGAGGGGACCGCGCCGCCGGAATATTGGATAGCCCGAACCCGCTGAAAAAAATCGCTCTCCTTCCTTGCGACAACAATCCCGCCGGCTACGTCGCAATGCCCACCGAAGTATTTGGTCGTCGAATGTAGAATCAGATCAGCACCCAAATCGAAGGGGCGCTGTAAAACTGGTGCCCAGGTATTGTCGCAAACGCAGAGCGCACCGGCGTCGTGAACAATTTCGGCGACTCCCGCAAGATCGACAATTTTCAATAGCGGATTGGAGGGTGTCTCGGCCCAGGCCAGCTTCGTTTGCGGTCGCAGAGCCTTTTTCACTTCTTCGAGATTGCTCATATCGACAAAGTCCGCTTCCAGTCCCCAGCGCAGGAAAATTTCACGAAGCAGCCGGGAAGTGCCGTAATAAGCGTCAACATGCGCAAGAACATGGTCTCCCGGCGCGAGCGCTTGAAACAAAGCCATCGCTGCCGCCGTCCCACTGCCAAAAGCCGCCGCGGTCTCACCGGCTTCGAGCAGGCTGACGCCGCGCTCGAGCGCCTCACGGTTCGGATTGTTGTTGCGCGTGTACATGAATCCGCGCGAGTAAGCGCCTTCAACGTCGCGCTCGAAAGTGGTGGAAAGATGAATGGGCGCCGAAACTGCCCCGGTTGCAGGATCAATGGTGTGCCCGGCATGAACGGCTAGGGTCTCAATTTTCATTTGAATCGAGGTTATCGAACTTTATTCGCGAATGTCGATCCTTGCGCGCACTTTTGGAGTGCGGCGACACGTCGCCGCTTTCAAAGCGCGGACACTTCCGCGCACTCCAAAGGTTTCGATTTGACGGCTCTATCCGCCCGGCGCAAATAGCATCTGCATTTCGCGGCCGGATATCCTAACTTCCGAACGCATTCCCATGACTATCTACGACGACGAGGTGTTTAAAATGGCGTGCGACCAATTCCAGGTCATCGCCGATTACTTGAATATCGACCAGAACGATCGTGAATGGGCGACATATCCCAAGCGCGCCGTCGCGGTTACCCTGCCGGTGCACATGGATGACGGCAGCACCAGAGCCTTCCAGGGATATCGCGTCCAGCATCATATCGCGCTTGGCCCCACGAAGGGCGGCACGCGCTTCGCACCTTCATTGTCGATGGGCGAAACCGCAGCGCTCGCGATGTGGATGAGCTGGAAATGCGCGTTGGCCAATCTGCCATACGGCGGCGCGAAAGGCGGAGTTGCGGTCGATCCGTCCAAACTGTCGCATACCGAGCTCGAAGCGGTTTCCCGCCGTTACATGCAAGAGATGATTCCATTCGTCGGTCCACACACCGATATCATGGGTCCTGACATGGGCACTAACGAACAGATCATGGCGTGGTTCATGGATACTTACTCCGTTTACATGGGTTACGCGGTGAATGAAATCGTTACCGGAAAGCCGGTCGCCATCGGCGGGACCGAAGGGCGGCGAGAGGCTACGGGGCGCGGAGTTGTCTACTTGATCGAGCGCGCCATGAGCATGTTGAAAATGGATCCCGAGAAGTGCACGGCGATTGTGCAGGGGTTCGGCAATGTCGGTTCCGTCGTGGCCCTCTCGCTCGCCTACAAGAGCAGCGTCAAAATCGTTGGGATCAGCGATGCCTACGTTGCGATTTACAACCCGAAAGGGATCGATGTAAAAGCTGCCGAGCAACATGTGCTCAAAAAGCGACACTTGAAAGCGTTCGACGAGGCGCACCATGTCGATCCAAACGAGCTGCTCACCATGAAATGTGATGTGCTCATTCCAGCTGCGGTCGATCGGGTCATTACCGAAAAAAATGCGGCGAAATTGCAATGTCGTATTTTGGCTGAAGGCGCCAACGGCCCGACCACGCCGGCGGCAGATCTTATTCTTGCGCAGCGGTGGGATGAGATATTCGTCATACCCGATATTCTGTGCAACGCGGGCGGTGTGATCGTTTCTTACTTCGAATGGGTTCAGGGTCTACAGTCGTTTCTGTGGACAGAAAGCGAAGTGACCGACAAACTTTTCCGCATTCTTGAGCACTCGTTTGCGCAAGTAATCAGACGAGCAAAGGAACACAAGGTTTCGCATCGCACCGCCGCCATGGCTATCGGCGTTGAGCGCGTTATCAAGGCCAAACAGGTGCGCGGCTTATTTCCATGAGTCGCGGTAAAGTTTTCGCATCGCATGCCGGCCGCCTCGCTACAAGCATTGCTCGCAGAGTCGATCGATTATGCGGGAATGTTTCCACCTTGTAATCTGGCCCTTGAGCCAGCTTTGCGAAATCAGGCGCAATATATCCGATCCGATGATGCGTGGATGCTGAACACGTTTGTTCTCCCTATCGTACAATTCGACTCGGCTAAACAGTTACTTCCGCAGTTCGATCCGCGACATCCGCTACACGTTTCCGCACTCGGACCAAAGAGCGAGAATGCTACGGCTTTTCGTGACGCTCTCGCAGAAATCGAGGCGGCGATCCGTTCGCTTGCCACGCATAATGTCGATCTTGTTTCCGTCAATCAGTTGGAGATGTGGCTTCCCCAAGGTGCAGATCTTTCGGTCCTCGAAGAAGCCCGCTCGATTATCGGCGATGTGCCGGCGTTTTGGGAGGCACCAGCCGAAAGAGCGCAAGAGACTATTACGTGGTTGGCTGAACTCAATTCCGGAATGGATGAACCGACGTTTGGTTTCAAACTGCGCACCGGTGGCGTAACGCCAGACGCATTTCCAACCTCAGCCCAGATCGCGCAGGCGCTGGTGGTGCCGGCGACGCATCAAGTCCCGATCAAGTTTACGGCCGGTCTGCATCATCCTCTCCGGCAATACCGGGAAGAAGTGCAAACAAGGATGCACGGGTTTCTCAACGTGCTGGGAGCGGCCATCCTGGCAGCCGAGCATAAGTGGAACGAAAAACAGACTGCCACCATGCTGGGGGACGAAAATTTAAAATCGTTTTCCTTCGACGATGAATTTTTTGCCTGGCGCGAATGGAAAATCGATCTCAAGCGACTGAACAATCGGCGAAAATTCGTGACTTCGTTCGGTAGCTGCAGCTTCGATGAGCCACGCCAAGATTTACGCGCTCTTGGTCTTCTTTGATCACCACGAAGAACACGAAGATCACGAAGCCTTTAAAAGAGGATTAAAACTCTTCGTGTCCTCTGTGATCTTCGTGGTTAAATCGTAAGCATGCCTCTTCGTTCGTTTATCGAAATCGCAAAAGATTCGCATTTTCCGCTGGAGAACCTGCCATTTGGCGTTTTTAAGCCGAAACAGGCTGAGCCACGGGTGGGAGCCGCGATCGGCGATCTGATTATCGACCTCTCCGTTCTTGAAGAACTCGGCCATTTCCGCTCGCCCGAATTTCAGGAACCTGCCCTGAGCGCCAGTCGAACGGGTCGACATGTGTTTTCAGAGGATTCGCTGAACGCGTTTCTTGCCATGGGCCGGCCGGCGTGGTGCAAAGCGCGCGAAATCCTTCAACATCTTCTTTCGGCCGAAACGCCAGCTCTGCGTGATGACGCAAGACTGCGCGACAAAGTTTTTCATGCGCAAAAGGATGTGCTCATGAAATTGCCGGTCTGCATCGGAAATTATACCGATTTCTATTCGTCATATCATCACGCGCACAACGTCGGCACGATGCTGCGTGGACCGGAAAACGCTCTGATGCCGAATTGGAAATGGTTGCCGGTCGCGTATCACGGACGCGCGAGCTCGATTGTCATCAGCGGCACGGACGTGCGGCGGCCAAGCGGGCAGACCAAGCCGCCGGATGCGTCCAGACCGGTTTTTGGCCCGACGAAGAGCCTCGATTACGAGCTGGAAATGGCATTCCCAATAGGACCCGGCAATTCGCTCGGCGAACCGGTGCCGATCGGACGCGCGATCGATCACATCTTTGGCCTTGTGCTAATGAATGATTGGAGCGCGCGCGACATTCAAGCCTGGGAATATCAGCCGCTCGGTCCGTTTCTGGCCAAGAACTTTTGCACCAGCATTTCGCCGTGGGTGGTGACCCTGGAAGCCCTCGATCCCTTTCGCAAACCATTGCCACCGCAGGATCCCGAGCCGCTCCCGTACTTGCGAGCGAAGGATGATTTCACCTTCGACATCCACCTTGAAGCGGCTCTCCAGAGTTCGTCAATGGAAGCGCCGCACATCATCACGCGCACAAATTTCCAAAATCTTTACTGGACCATTTCGCAACAACTTGCCCATCACACTGTCAACGGCTGCAATCTGCAACCGGGCGATTTATTGGCGAGCGGCACGATCAGCGGACCAACGGAAGAATCGCGCGGCTGCATGCTGGAGCTGACCTGGCGTGGTGCGAATCCATTAGCCCTGCCGAATGGCGAAACGCGCAAATGGCTGGAAGACGGCGACAAACTCACCATCACCGGTTGGTGCCAGGGCGACGGCTATCGAGTAGGCTTTGGCGAAGTAAGTGGACGGATATTGTCCTAACCGCTGACACAAATCAGTTCGCTTTTCTGACGGAGAAGGGGATTCGAGGCGTGCATTCGAGATCACGTTTCCTACGAAATCCAGATCGTTTTCGTATTCGTGAACTCGCGAATTCCCACAGCGCCGAGCTCGCGACCGAAACCGGAACGCTTCACACCGCCGAACGGAAGGCGCGGATCGGAGGCGACCATCGCATTGATGAAAACCATTCCAGTCTCCAGTTCGGACGTGAAGAATTCTTGCTCGGCGGGGTCGTTGGTCCAAGCGCTCGCGCCGAGGCCGAATGTGGTGTCGTTTGCCTTCTCGATCGCTTCGGCTGCATCGCGTACCCTGAAAACGGATGCGACCGGACCGAAAACTTCCTCGCGGTAGGCCGGCGATTCTCTCGGTACGTTGATAAGAACCGTTGGCTCGTAAAAAAATCCGGGACCGTGAATGCGATTTCCGCCCGTCAACAGTTTCGCGCCGGCGGCGATCGATTTCTGAACTTGCTCGTGGACGCCTTGCAGAATCCGTTCCGTTGCGAGTGGACCAAGCTCGGTCGTCGCGTCCATGGGATCGCCGATCTTTAGCGCACGCATTCGCTCGACGAATTGGTGCAGGAAATCGTCATAGATGTTGTCAGCGACGAAAAAGCGCTTTGCCGCTATGCATGATTGACCGCTGTTGATCGTGCGCGCTTTAACTGCCGTCTTCAGCGCACCCTCAAAATCGGCGCTTGGCATGACGATAAACGCGTCGCTGCCGCCCAGCTCGAGCACGCTCTTTTTGATCTGCCGCGCAGCGGCGCTTCCGACTTCGCTTCCCGCTCTTTCACTTCCGGTTAGCGTCACCGCCTCAACCCGTGGATCGACAATCAATTTTTCCACTTGTTGGGCTTCGATCAGAAGCGTCTGAAAAACGCCGTCTTCAAATCCTGCGCGACAGAGCACGTTTTCAATTGCTAGCGCACATTGGGGCACGTTGGCTGCGTGTTTGAGCAGTCCGACATTTCGAGCCATCAAGGCCGGCGCGGCGAATCGAAAGACCTGCCAGAACGGGAAGTTCCACGGCATGATGGCGAGGACGGGTCCGAGCGGTTGGTAGCGCACGTAACTGCGGGCGGCGTCAGTCTGCGCCGGCTCGTCTTCCAGGAAGCGCTCTGAATTCTCGGCATAAAAGCGACAACCTCGCGCGCATTTCACGATCTCGTCCTGTGCGGCCCGGAATAATTTTCCCATCTCCAGAGTAATTGTCCGGGCGAGTTTGTCCTTCTCCTGGTCAAGGATCCCTGCCGTCGCCATCATCAGTTGCGCGCGCTTGGCAAATGGACGTCGCCGATAATGGGCAAACGCGCGCTCGGCGAGCTTGAGCCGTTTCTCGATTTCGCTGTCGCTGAAAGCTGGAAACTCTTTCAGCTTTTCGCCCGTGGCTGGGTTGACCGACGCAATCGGCATTATTCACTGTAACGCAAGCTTCCCAGCTTGCGACCTAACTTCGCAGGCAAGTCCGCCACGGCGGATTCTTCCTGTGGCAAAGAGGACGCTCACGATCTCTTTCCGCGCGCCCGACGTTTTCGCCGGCAGCTGCGCCGAGGCTAAACACACGCAAGCGAGGACGCTCGCGCTACTCTAAAGCCGCAGGCCTTTCGGAATCAAAACGCGATCGAGCAAATCGAAGCCCCATTGCACCAGCAATGCGAGCAACGCCGCCGGGATAGCGCCCTGCAAGATTGTGGCGTGATCGTTTAAGTTCAGTCCGCTTAAGATCGGCTCGCCGAGACCACCTGCTCCAATCAGCGCAGCCAGCGTCGCCGTTCCGACGTTGATCACCGCACTGGTTTTGATTCCCGCCAAAATGGAGCGTGATGCCATCGGCAAAGAAATTTGCCACAGCCGCGCCATCGGGCTGAGTCCCAACGCAATGGCCGATTCGCGTAATGCTCGCGGAATATCCTGCAAACCGCTCGCAGTGTTGCGCACGATTGGCAGTAATCCGTAAAGAAAAAGGGCCGCAATCGCGGTGCGGACGCTGATCCCAAAAAACGGAAGGGGCACCAGTAACGCGAGCAACGCGAGCGACGGGATCGTTTGCACTACACTGGCGAAACCAAGGATAGCCTGGCCAGTCGGGCCGCCCCTGCTGGCAATGATGCCGAGCGGGATACCGACGATAACGGCGAGCAGGAGCGAGAACCCTGCAAGTTCCAAATGGCGTAATGTCCACCGCCTGAGCTTATGCCAAAATGATTCGCCCATGCCTGTTGTCGATCCAGTGCCGCCTTGAAAATAGAGGTTTGCCGCTCGCGCATAGTTTTTTGTGCGCTCGGCTTCGGCGTTCAACCGGATCATGCGGGTTTCATCCAACGTTCCTTCGAGCTTGCGCAGCGCGGTGATAGTCGGTGCTGGCAACGCAAGCCGATACAAAAACACTGCGTCATAGCGTGGGAAAAATTGGAGATCGTCTTCAAGCGTGACCAGATCGTATTCGGCAATCTTTGCGTCGGTCGAATAAGCGTCTTTCACGTCGATTGAGCCATTCTTGAGCGCCGCGTAGCCGAGCGCGTGATCGATCCCGATCACGTTCCGTTGAGGAAGGGCATAACGCGCGCGCAATGGCTGCCATCCATCCTGGCGATCCAAAAATTCGTGAGTGAGTCCGATCTTTAGCTCGGGATGATTTCGCAGATCGCTAATTGTCCGCAGGCCGAGTCGCTGCGTTTCACTGCGACGCATGACGAGAGCGTAAGTGTTATTGAAGCCGAGCGGCTCCGTCATGCCCACGCCAAACTTCCTGAGCGCTTCGCGAGTTTCATTCAGCGATAATTTGCGGTCCGTTTTCAGAATCTCCTGCGCGATCGTCCCGGTGTATTCCGAGTAAGCGTCAATTTGCCTGCCGCGCAGCGCTTGCCAAAGGATGATCGTGCCGCCCATGCCTTGCCGATGCTCCGCCGGAATGCCGGCGTCGTTCAATGTGCGTTTCGCGATCTCGCCCAAAACATAAGACTCGGTAAATTTTTTCGAACCGATGACGACTGGCTGCGCATTTGCGGAAAAAACCGTCACGAAAAGAATTAAGAATGGAAGCGTCCCGCGGCGCGCCCGGGTCCGAGCCGGACTGGCACTGTCGCGCCCTACCAATTTTGGGCAGTGCAACAATTTCATGTGAATACAAGTGCACGCTGCGAATTGATGAATTCGGAAACGAAATCATTTGCTGGCTTTTCACGAAGATCGGCAAGGGAGCCTCGTTGGACGATGCGGCCTTCGTTCAGGAGCACGATTTCATCACCGAAATAGGCTGCTTCGGCCAAATCGTGGGTGACAAACAGCGTTGTTTGGCGCAAGCGCGCGAAAATTTCCTTGAGATCCTTTTGCAAAGAAGCGCGCACCAGCGGATCGAGCGCGCCGAGAGGTTCGTCGAGGAGCAGCAGCTCGGGGCAAAGCATCAATGCGCGCATCAAACTGACGCGTTGACGCTGGCCGCCGGAAAGCTCGACCGGGTATCGCGAGAGCAAATTGTCGGAGAATCTTGTTAGCTCGGATAATTCGCGAAGCCGCGCGCGCATTTCCTCCGGGGATCTTCCCAGATAGCGCGCCATTAACAGAATGTTGGCGCGCGCTGTCAGGTGCGGAAACAGACCGCCTTCCTGAATGACGTAACCAATTCGGCGACGCAACGTCCCGATATTTGCCGGCGTGATCTGTGATCCGTCGAAGGCGATGGTGCCCGAATCAGGCGTGATTAATCCGATGATGAGCCGGAGCAACGTCGATTTGCCGCAACCGCTCGGACCGATCAACACAGTGGTCTTACCGCCCTCGATCGTCAGATTCGTTGGATGCAACGCCGGCGCATCCGCGTAGCGCTTGCTAACATCGACAAGTTCGACCAGCGCGCTCATTAAAGTAGCGCAAGCCTCCGGCTTGCGTTTTTAACTAGATCGCAAGCGGGACGCATGCGCTACCTTGACCGCCGGCCCGGGTCATCCCGTGTCAGGACTACAGGTGAAATAGAAAACACCAAACAGCTGCGCATCGTCTGTCCATATCTTTTGAAACTCGAAGCCGGCGTCGCGCGCGAGAGCGGCGAAACCTTCCGGGGCGTATTTGTAGGAGAATTCCGTAATGATTTTTTCAGCTGAACGAAAATGGAACGTGTGATCGGCGAATTGAACAGCCTGATCGATTTGGCTGACGAGGTACATCTCGATGCGGCCGGCGTCTGAGTTGTAAATTGCGCGGTGTTGCCAACGTTGCAGATCGAAATCCGCCCCGAACTCGCGGTTTATGCGTCCCAGCAAATTCAGATTGAATTGCGCGGTGACGCCGGCGCTGTCGTTGTAAGCAGCCTCGATCACGTCCTGATCTTTGCGAAGATCGACACCGATGAGTAGTGCGCCGCCGTGGCGGCAGACCCTGGCGATGCGGGAGAGGAATTGAGTTGCTTCGTCCGGCTCGAAGTTGCCAATGGTTGATCCGGGAAAATAGACCACGTTGCGCGCCGCTTTGTGGCGCGTGGGAGGGAGCACTACAGGTTGTAAGTAATCCGCGCACACCGGCAGGATTTCCAGATCCGGAAAGATCTTCCGGAATAGAGCTGCCGATTTGCGAAGTTGTTTCTCAGAAATATCGACCGGGATATAAACGGCGGGCTTTTCGAGCGCTTCGATCAGGATCCGCGTTTTGGTGCCTGAGCCGGTGCCCAGCCCGATCAGGCTGATCCGTGGCCCGAGATGCGCACCGATTTCGGCGCGATGTCGATCCAGAATATCGATCTCGGTCCGCGTAATGTAATACTCCGGCAGCTCACAAATTTTCTGGAACAACGCCGCGCCGCGCTCGTCGTAGAAATACTTACACGGCAGTGTGCGTGGCTCGCTGGAAAGACCCGCGATCACGTCCGACAGGAAATCAGAAACTGCCGGTGGTGCGCCAGGAGCGGGCTGCACTGCCGTTATGGAGTTCGCAGTCATAGTGAGACGTTCGTTCGGCGCGGGCCGGGCGGCCGCGCCCTACCGAATTACTGTGGATCGCGCGCCAGCCGAATGCCGGTGAATTGCCAGCGTTTCTCAGGCTGGAAAAAGTTGCGATAGGTGCGGCGAATATGAGTGCGCGACGTGGCGCAGGAGCCACCGCGCAAGACGTACTGGTTGCACATGAACTTTCCGTTGTATTCGCCGAGCGCTCCGGGAGCGGCGCGATAACCGGGATAAGGCGAATAGGCACTGCGGGTCCACTCCCAAACGTCGCCATACATTTGATGAAGGTCTCGCGCTTGCACTGAGGCCGGAGCTGGTCGCGGATGAAAGGCTTCGTTCTCCACAAAATTTCCTTCGACGGGATAGTCGGACGCTGCGCGTTCCCATTCAAACTCGGTTGGGAGGCGAGCGCCCGCCCAGTTTACATAGGCATCGCCTTCGAAATAGCTCAGGTGTGTCACTGGCTCGGATTCATCAAGGGGACGAAAACCGGAAAGGGTAAAATTCCACCAGGCGCCATCGCGTTTCACCCAGTAAAGCGGCGCTTGCCAGCGTTGTTCGTTGACAGTCATCCAGCCCAAGGAGAGCCAAAACTCGGCGCGCGCGTATCCGCCATCCTCAATAAATTGAAGATATTCGCCGTTTGTTACCGGCCGTGAGGCGAGAGAAAATGCCGAAACCAGTGCCCGATGCCGGGGACCTTCATTGTCGTAGGAGAAACTCGACCCATTGTGGCCGATCTCGACAGTTGTTTCCTCAAAATCGAAGAAGCGCATTGGCGCCGACTTTGCTGAGGCAATGTCCGTCGTGCGCTCGCGGAAGACAGGATAGAGCGGATTTTGCGCGAACACGTGCTTGATGTCGGTGATGAGCAATTCCTGGTGCTGCTGCTCGTGATGAATGCCTAGAATCAGAATGGGCTCGATTTGATCGATCAGGTTTTCGTCTGCATCGGAAAGCAGATTGTCAATATGCGCATCGATCGAGGAGCGATAGCGCCGTGCTTCCCTGACTGTCGGGCGCGAGATTAAGCCGCGCAGATCGCGCCGGTGCATGTCGCCGGCGGCATTATAGTATGAGTTGAAGAGATAAGCGTACTCCGGAACCTCGGCGTGATATCCGGAAACGAATCTTTTCAGGATAAAAGTCTCGAAAAACCAGGTCGTGTGGGCAAGATGCCACTTCGTCGGGCTGACATCCGGCATGGACTGCACGACAAAATCTTCGGGCTCAAGGTTTGCACATAAGCCGTTGGTGAAATTTCTGATCTCGTGAAAACGCGCAAGCAAAGATTCGGCGCGCGTTGAGCCGGCGTCCAAACGGGGTCGTCTGGCTGGGACTTTTTCGATGGCAGGCGCCGCTGCGGAGGTCAAGAGAGTTCGCCTTCCTGTTGGAGTTCTTCTCTGCGCGCTTCAAGCATTTGATCGTGAGTCGCCTCCTCGATGCCATCAATCACAAGGTGCTCGCCCACAGTTTCCTCTTCCTCAATCCCGGGACGCGGTGAACGGTGGCCTTTGGAGCTTGGGATTACGTTCCATTCTTCAGTGAGTTCGGCATTATCGGGAGTTTCCTCCGGGGGAGTATTATTTTCTGCGCCCATCAACTCCTGGTGAGCCTGCTTCCAATCTGCGTCGGTAAATTCATCGGGGTTGCGCTCATCAATCATCGCGATTTCCCGGGCGCGTTTTTCGACTTCCTCCGGCGATGGCACGCCGAGTCCGTTGCCATGCAGCGAAATTTTTCCCGCCGGAGGTTGTGAGTGATCGTTCATACCCTAATAATATCAACGGCCACGGCCGCACTACTCTGCACCCACACTTTGGACTACAGATCGCAACGTTGCAATGCAAACGCTGAGAAAGGGTGCCGGTGGTAAAAGTGAGCAATGAGAATTTCGTTCAACTTCAAGGGGGCGGTGTAATTGCGTTTGAGGAGTACGGCGACGCCAGCGGCGTGCCGGTAATATTTTGTCATGGCTGGCCAAGCTCGCGCACAATGGCGCGACTCACAGATGAAGCCGCACGTGATCTAGGGATTCGCATCATTTCACCTGATCGGCCCGGCATCAGCGGATCGAGTTTGCAGCCCAATCGTGAACTGAGCGATTGGCCGCCCGTTGTGCGACAACTGGTCGATCATCTGGGCATCGGCGCATTTCGCGTGCTCGGGATTTCCGGTGGCGCTCCCTACGCTTACGCAACAGCCGCCACCATGCCGGAGCGCGTGCGAGCGATCGCGATTGTGAGCGGCGCAACACCAATTGTCGATCTTGCCCATCGTGAAGGATTGCTCCCACTTTATCGCTGGATGCTGGCCCTTTATCGATCGCGGCCACAACTTTTACGAAGATTATTTTGCCTGGCGCGCCCGATCCTGTCAGTGCGGCCACCTGATCGCCTTCGTCCGCTGATCCTGAAAATATTGATGCTGCGACCATGCGATGAAGAAAGTCTGCGGGATTCTGCGGCGTTTGAAGCCATTTTTGAAAGTCAACGCCGCGCCTGGCGTGGCTCGGCCGAAGGAGTGATTGCTGACGCACAGATCTTTGCGAAGCCCTGGGGTTTTTCTCTCGACGAAGTCCGAGTGCCGGTCCGACTCTGGCATGGAAGAGAAGACCGGGCATTTTCAGTTCGCTTGGCGGAAGAAGTCGCCAACCGATTACCTGATTGCAACGCGCGTTACGTTGATGGCGCCGGACATTACTCACTGCCTATCCGGCATATCCGCGAAGTCCTTCAGGATTTAATCTGTAGCGGCGGTGCGTGACCGTCGCCTTTCGACCCTGATGGAGCGCGCTACGGCAAGTTTTCCCGTGCGTTAAACTCCGCTGCATTGAAATTTCGACATGGAAGATTTCACCGGAGGCGCAATTCACAATCAGCCGACACGACGGCAATGGACGGTCGATCCGCCGTTTGACGCCCGGGTCCGTGAACTGGTTCGCGAGTGGGGCGCGGAAAGATCGCCGGAGCTAATTGAGGAAATGATCGTAACCGCGCTAAAGATTGCGCGCGATCGTATGAGCGTAGCGGACCTGAAGCTGATCAATCGCTCGATGAAAGAGATGCGGAAAGCGGCGAAGGTATTCGCGCCATTTCAGCACTTGCGAAAGGTCGCCGTCTTTGGTTCGGCCCGCGTTTCTGCCGATTCGGCTGAATTCAAAGTGGCGGAGGATTTTGGGCGGGAGATGGTCGCGCACAATTTTATGGTGATTACCGGCGGCGGCGCCGGAATCATGGGCGCGGCGCAGCGTGGCGCAGGCCGGAAACACAGCTTTGGGATCAATATTCGCCTGCCATCGGAACAACGAGCCAACGAAATTATCGAGGGCGATCCCAAGCTAATTAATCTGAATTACTTTTTTACCCGCAAACTGAACTTCGTGAAAGAGGCGCATGCATTCGCACTGTTTCCGGGCGGTTTCGGTACGCTGGACGAAACGTTCGAAGTCCTCACCCTCATGCAGACCGGGAAAGCGCGCATCATTCCAGTGGTTCTTCTGGATCGGCCACGCGGAAGTTATTGGGAGACGTGGATGAAATTTCTTACCGATCGTCTCCTTCGCTCCACATTCATTTCACCGGAAGATTTTTCTTTCTTTAAAATCATGGACAGCGTCCGGGAGGCCGTCGCAGAAATACTGCAGTTTTACAAAATCTACCACTCGATGCGCTGGGTGAGGGAGCGACTCATCATCCGGCTTAATCAGGCATTGTCGAAGGGGGCGCTTGCCGATCTCAACGAGAAGTTTGCCGACGTATTGCGCGAGGGCGAGATCATCCAGGGCGCTGCGCTGCGCGAAGAGAAAACCGAACCCGAGATTTGGAATCTGCCGCGACTGATTCTCACTCCTTATCGCGACAGGTTTGGACGTCTTCGCCAGATGATTGACGCGATTAACTCTTCAACTTCCGTGTAACGTACGATCTTCGCCTTTGCCTCGGCAGATCATCTTATCTTGATGACGGCACCGGATTACCGGCGTTTCCACTGACCGCAGCTCGTTTTTCCAGAATGTAATCGTGAATTGAATTTACAGTCCTGAGCGCCTTCCCCGCGACTTCGGAGTTGGGCACCCCGACACCGAAAGTCTTCTCCATGCTCACCACCAACTCGAGCGCGTCGATTGAATCAAGACCGAGTCCGTTGGGACCAAACAGGGGAAGATCGTCCCCGATTTTATCGGGAGTAGTTTGTAGCATCAGATTTTTTACAAGCATCTCCTTGATGCGGGTGCGCAGATCTGGCTCGGACAACTCGGACATAAGAAGTGGCGATTTTGCAGTAATTCCCGCGTCGGGTCAAACACGTTGAGCCGCAGCGCGGCTCCTTAATGCCGTGCCGCCGACCAACCGAGAATCACAGAACTCTAGCCACTACACTTGATCGGCTTTGTCTCCGGGAGTAATTGCCTGATTTGGATCCGGCCGCACCTCGGTCGTTGCAGGCTGGTTTTCGGTCCGCGCGACGGTTGATTGCGCGGGTTTCACGTCAGACTTGGCGACGTCGGTCTCAGGCTTTCCGGCTTTATGCGGTTCGTCGCTGAACTCGTCGTTTGATTTTTGAAACTCCTTTACGGCCTGCCTCAACCCGCGCGCAAGCTCAGGCAATTTTTTCGCGCCGAACAGCAGCAAAACGATCAGCAAAACGACAATCAACTCTTGGGCGCCGATATTCATGAAAGCGAGAAATCTCATAGCTGCTCAAACATCAGACGGTTTGCAAAGTCGGCAAAGCTGTTCGCGACAATGGCGATTCTCGGCTCCTTGGTGAAATCGAACTTACCAGCCTGAGTTCTACACCTGATCGGCTTTGTCGCCGGGCGTGACCGTCTGATTTGAATCGGGGCGCACCGCGCTGCTCGGGGGTTGGCTCTCGCCTTGCGGAACGGTCAATTGCGCCGGTTTCACATCGGATTTGGCCGTTTCTGTCTCAGACTTGCCAGCCTTATGGAGCTCGTTGCTGAACTCGTCCTTCGCTTTCTGGAATTCCTTCACTGCCTGACCCATTCCTCGCGCGAGTTCAGGCAATTTCCTCGCCCCGAACAAAACCAGAATAATCAACAGGATAACGATCAAATCCGGCCCGGCCAAATTCATAAAACTGGCAAGGAAGTTCATGGGTTAACTGGAACATCAGACCGTTTCCCGAAGTTGCAAGGTAATCTTGGCGACGCAGATCCCAGGCCGCCAGAGGTTGACAGACCCAGGCCGCCGTGGGAAAAGGCATTTCAGCAATATGCGTCCGATCTGGAAAGGCAGTATCAGCTTCGGGTTGGTTTATATCCCGGTGGCGGTTTACCCGGCCACGCGTGAGGAAAAGATCAGTTTCCGGCAGCTTCGTTCCAGCGATCTCAGCCCGATCAAGTACAAAAAGGTCGCCGAGGCCGATTCCAAGGAAGTCCCGGCCGATCAAATCGTAAAAGGCTTTGAGTACGAGCGCGGCCGTTATGTCGTCATGAAAGAGGAGGATTTCGAGAAGGTTCGAATCGAGTCCACTCACTCCATTGACATCACCGATTTCGTCAACTTGGAACAGGTTGATCCGAAGTTTTTCTATAAGCCCTATTTTCTGGAGCCGCAGAAGGGCGGGGAAAAAGCTTACGCTGTCTTGCATAAGGCGCTTAGCGGCACGGGCAAGATCGGTATTGCCAAAGTTGTCATAAGCAACCGCGAGCACCTGGCTGCAGTGAAACCGGATGGGTTGTTCCTGATTCTGGAGTTGATGCATTTCGCCAGCGAAATTTTAAGCGCGGAAATTTTAAAGAACGGATCGGCCACAGCCGTAACGGATAAGGAATTAAAAATGGCTCAGGCTCTCATCGAGAGCATGTCCGATGCATGGGAGCCCGAGAAATATCGGGACGAATATCGGACCGCGTTGATGGAGATCATCGAGCAGAAAGCGAAGAACAGACAAATTGCCGCCAAAGCGCCGCCCGCACCCGCCCCGACGAATGTTGTCGATCTTGTCAAAGTGCTTCAAGAGAGTCTCAGCCGCACCCAATCCGTCAGGCAGAAAGGCGGCGCCGCTCGATCCGGCCGCCGTTCGACCGCGGCGCTGGTAAAGCAAAAAAGACGCGTCGGCGCTCTGGGTTAATTGCCCGTTTGCAGCCGCCTGGCCAGTTGGTCCGGCAGACGGAAAACCCGGTTGCAAATCAAAGCTTTAGGACTAAGTTCAGCCTCTTTTTATGGCCAAGACCGCCTGGATTAATCGCAACGA
>JBKOWV010000065.1:0-10974 GCA_046724585.1 Verrucomicrobiota bacterium | reverse complement strand
TCGGCGAGGAAGGTGTCGATCTTCATTTGTCTCTTCAGTTTAGCCGCCGAAAGACAAGGCGTGAAAGCGTTTTCGATCTTGCGCCTTTCGCGCGATCAATTATCAACGTCCTGCGGTCAACCGCTCTTATGAGAAAAGCCGTGCGCTTTATCCTCGTGCTGGTATTCGGGATGTCGATCTTGCGTGGCCAGATCACGACTGCGCCGAGACAGGGACTTCGCGAAAACGATCCGCGCGCGCACGCGTTGATCAATGCCAGGATTGTCGCCGCGCCGGGCAAGACAATCGAGAAAGGCACGGTTTTGATTCGGGATGGAATCATCCTGCAGGCGGGCGCTGACGTGAAAGTCCCCCCGGACGCGCGCGTTTGGGATCTGGCCGGCAAAACAATTTATCCGGGATTCATCGACGCCTACAGCCGAATCGGTTTGCCGCCGACATTGCAGCCTGAGCCGATGCGGCCCGAAGTCGATTATGAAGATCCCGAGGCAAAACCCAAAGAAGTACCGCGCGAACCGGGGAAGGGGATGCAATCGTGGAACCCAAAAGTTACGCCTGAGCGTAACGCCGCGGACTTTCTGAAGGCGGATCGAAAGACTGCGCGCAAAATGCGCGAGCTTGGTTTCACAAGCGCGCTGGTGGTTCCCGCCCGGGGCATTTTGCGCGGCACGAGCGCACTCGTGAATCTGCACGACACCGATGTGAGCACAATGATCGTGTCACCATCGGTGGCGCAACACTTTGCCTTTGATTTCAACCGCGAGGACCGCGGCGGTTATCCGAATTCGGAGATGGGCAGCATCGCATTGATTCGACAGAGTTTGCTCGACGCGCAGTGGTATAAGGCGGCGCAGGAAGCTTATCGCAAGAAGCCGGGAAAGACGGAGCGGCCGGAGGCGAATGCGAGTCTGGCGGCATTGTCCGAGCAGCTACAGCAAAAACAAGCTGCCGTGTTCGAGACGGAGGACGAGCTCGAACTGTTGCGCGCCTTGCGAATTGCCGACGAGTTCAAGCTCAAAGCGATTTTGCTCGGCAATGGTTACGAATATCGCGTGCGCAAAGCGCTGGGAAAAACGCCCGTTATTCTGCCTCTGGATTTTCCGGCAGCGCCCGAAATTGAAAAACCGGAAATGGCCCTCGAGTACAATCTCGACGTCCTACAGCATTGGGACCGGTCGCCGAGTAATCCGGCCCGTCTGGCCGAAGCCGGAATTCCAATCGCCTTCACGACGCAAAAACTGGAGAAGCCGGAAAAGGAATTTTGGTCGCGCGTTCGCCTGGCGGTGCGGCGCGGACTGAGTAAGGACGCCGCACTTGCAGCCTTAACGACTGTGCCCGCAGAAATATTCGGAGCAGGCGATCGTCTGGGAACGATCGCTCCCGGGCGCATTGCGAACCTCATCGTTGCTAATGGAGATATTTTCGAAGATGAAGGCACCAAAGTATTGACAGCCTGGATCGACGGCCGTTTTTACGACACGGAAGCGGCGTTACAGCGCGACCCGCGTGGCACGTGGGAGTTGGCCGCGGAAGGGAAGACATTGCCGCTCGTTATCGCGGGCGAGCTGGACAAACTCGAGGCCAAGGTAGCCGATCAAAAGGCGGCCATCACCATGAAGGAAGCCGCCATCGTTTTGATGGTGCCGGCGAAATTGTTCGATAAAGGCGAAGGCGCATTTTTGTTTTCAGGACGCATCGAGGGCGAGAACCTCTCCGGAAGCGCCGAAGGCCCGACCGGCGCAACCTTGCGTTGGACGGCCAAACGGACGGCGGCTCATGTTCCGAAAAAGCCGGAACCTTCGCCGTTAGATCGACAACTCGATTTTCCCGAGACGTATCCGGCCGGAATCCTGGGCCGCGCGGCGCAGCCGGAGCAAAGCGCCAACGTCTTGATTCAGGGCGCAACCATCTGGACTTCAGGCCCGCAAGGCATGCTTCAAAATGCCGAATTGCTTATTAGCGGTGGAAAGATCACGGCGGTGGGAAGCGGTTTAAAAATTCCGAGCGGCGCATCGGTCGTTGACGGCAAAGGATTGCACGTCACCCCGGGAATTATCGATTGTCATTCGCACACCGCGATCAGCAAAGGGGTCAACGAAGCGAGCCACGCCGTCACCTGCGAAGTGCGCATCGGGGATGTCATTGATGCGACCGATATCTCGATTTACCGCGAGCTCGCGGGTGGCGTCACGGCCGCGAGTTTGTTGCACGGCTCGGCGAATCCGATGGGCGGTCAAAATCAAGTGATCAAATTTCGCTGGGGCGCTTTGCCCGAGGAATTGAAATTCGCCGATGCCATGCCGGGAGTTAAATTCGCGCTTGGCGAAAACGTCAAGCAATCGAACTGGGGCGACCAATACACGACGCGTTATCCACAAACGCGCATGGGAGTGGAACAGATCATGGCCGATCGTTTTCGCGCCGCGCGCGAGTACGAAGCGGCGATGAAGAAAAAAGAGGGCCTGCCGCCGCGTCGCGATCTGCAATTAGAAGCGCTCTTGGAAGTGCTGAATGGGAAAAGATTGATTCATTGCCATTCCTATCGGCAGGACGAAGTCCTCGCGTTTCTGCGCTTGGCCCAGGATTTCAAAATCAAGGTCGGAACGCTCCAGCACATTCTCGAAGGCTATAAAGTCGCGGACGAAATTGCGAAGGCGGGCGTGGGCGGTTCGTCTTTTGCAGATTGGTGGGCCTACAAGTTCGAGGTTTACGACGCGATTCCGGACAATCCCGCCATGATGCACGCACAGGGCGTCCTGACGTCGGTCAATTCGGACAGCAACGATCTGGCGCGCCGACTGAATACGGAAGCGGCCAAGTCGATGAAGTACGGGAACATGTCGGCCGAGGATGCGTTGAAGCTCGTGACGATCTTTCCAGCCCGGCAGCTCAGGATCGACAACAAAGTTGGCTCGCTAGAGGCGGGAAAGGACGCCGATTTTGTTATCTGGAACGGTCCGCCGCTCTCCAATTACACACGCGTTAACCAAACGTGGATCGATGGGCGGAAATATTTCGACCGGGCAGAAGACGAAGTTGCGCGCAAATCGTTTGCCGCGCAACGCGAAGCGCTCGTGCAAAAGGCGTTGCCGGAACGGCTGAAGGAAATGGAAAAGAAAGAACCGGAAAAGAAGGAAGACAAGAAACCGGACGAGAAAGATAAGGAGCCACCTTCGAAATCGCCGCCACAACATCGATATCGTGCCCACGAGCTGGAGTTGCCCTACGGGTCCGGTCACGACCGGCACAATTGTATGGAAGAGGTGGAACGGCCGTGAGCAGATTGCGACTTCTTCTTGTCGGCATTGTTTCGATCGCGATCGCACACGGGCATGCGTCCACGAATGTGCCCGCGCCGGCGCAAGTTAAACCAGTCGCGCTCAAAGGCGCGACCATTCATCCGGTGAGCGGTCCTGAAATTCCGGGCGGCACGATTGTCTTCGAAAAAGGCAAAATCACTGCAATCGGCAAGGATGCGGCTACTCCGCAAGGCGCCGAGATTGTCGATCTTGCCGGTAAACATATTTATCCGGGACTAATCAGCGCGAACACGGTCCTGGGTCTGATCGAGATCGGAGCGGTGCGCGCGACACGCGACGTCGAAGAAGCCGGCGCCATCAATCCGAATGCGCGCAGCGTGAGCAGCATCAATCCGGACAGCGAGCTGATTCCCGTGGCGCGCAGTAACGGTTTGCTTACGGCGCTGTCGGTGCCGGAGGGCGGTCTGCTTTCAGGGCAATCGGCCGTCTTGCGCATGGAAGGATGGACCCCGGAAGAGATGGAGGTGCGTTCGCCGGTAGCCATGCATTTGCGGTGGCCAAACATGACGATCGATCGAGATCCGCGGGCAGCGAAGCCGATCCCCGAACAACAGAAGGACATCGACAAAGCGCAGAAACAAATCCGCGATGCGTTCCAGATCGCGCGGTCGTATTGGCAGGCGCGAAAAAACCCGACGCCGGATTTCAAATCGGACGCGCGCTGGGAAGCAATGATGCCGGTATTCGATGGAAAACTGCCGGTGTTTGTTCATGCCGCGACGCTGGCACAAATCGAAGCAGCACTTGCCTGGGCGAAAGAAGCGCAGGTAAAGATTGTGCTCGTGGGCGGCAACGACGCGTGGCGAATCGCGCCGCGACTAAAAGAAATGGATATTCCTGTCATCATAGCGTTGGCCACTGCGCTCCCACCGCGGCGTGACGATCCGTTCGACGCGCAATTCAGCAACGCGGCGAAACTGCATGCGGCGGGAGTGCGATTCTGCATCGCCACCAATGGTCGCGGCTCGGAGGCAGCGCATGAACGCAATTTGCCTTATGAAGCGTCGATGGCCGCAGCTTTTGGATTGCCGCGCGAAGAAGCGATCAGGGCGGTGACGCTTTATCCGGCGCAAATTCTCGGAGTCGCGGACCAGCTGGGCTCACTGGAAACGGGCAAAGCTGCGACCCTGATTGTGACAAATGGCGATCCGCTGGATTTCCCCACGCAGACCGAGGCCGCGTACATCGATGGTCGCAAGATCGACATCAGCAATCGACATACTCACTTGCGGGACAAGTATCAGGAAAAATATCGCAAAAAATAATTTCCGCCGATAATCCCAGGAGAAAAAAGGTCACATGTCACAGCAATCATCCCAATCAAAACGTCTTCTATCGCATGTCATCGCCGAGTGGGCTTGCGCCCTGAAATACGAACATCTTTCGCCGGCGGCGATCCAGGCGGCGAAATTATTTTGGTTCGATTCCATCGGCTGCGCGCTCGGCGGGAGTCAGCAGGATGATGCCAAGATTTTGCTCAAGCATTATCGTGCCATGTCCGGTGGCGAGGGCGGCGCGAACGGCAAAGCCACCACGTTCGTCTCAGGCTTTAAGACGAACCCGGTCGATGCGGCATTTTTGAACGGCCACATGATCCGCGCGATGGATTACAACGACATTTATTGGAAAGCAGATCCATGTCACCCAAGCGATCTCATCGCGGCGCCGCTCGCACTCTGTGAAAGCGAAGGACTGAGCGGCAAAGATCTGATTCTCGCAACCATCATCGCCTACGAAATTGAAATGCGGCTTTGTGAAATCGGGCGTCCTGGTGTGCGTGAATATGGCTGGCATCATGCGACGTTGAGCGCGTTCGCCGCGCCAGTCGCGGCAGGTCGCGTGCTCAATCTCACGCCTAACCAAATGGTCTCTGCTATTGGCATCAGCGCTTCACGCACATTTTGTCCGGGCGCAGTGACGGCGGGCAAGCTCACCAACATGAAGAACACGGTCGATCCTTGGGCGGGTCGAATGGGTGCCGAGAGCGCGCTGCTTGCGCGTCAGGGCTTTTCCGGTCCCGAGCACATCATCGATGGCAAGGAAGGCTTGTTCGCCGTGTTCCATCATGTGCAATACAAAGGAGAACCGGCCGCTTTCGATGGCGAGGCGTTGGTAAAAGATCTCCCTAGCTCACTCAAGTCGCACTATCGCATCTTGGATTGCGGAATGAAGAGTTTCCCGATCGAGGCGCTCAGTCACGCGCCGCTCACTGCCATGATGAAGACGGTCAAGGAACACAACATCAAGGCCGAGGAGGTAAAAGAAATAAAAGTAGAAGTGATCGCTCGCGCGGCCGACATTCTGGGCGATCCGCACAAGTATCGACCCGACTCGAAGGAAACCGCCGATCATTCGCTCCCCTATTGCATGGCCGTCGGATTAGCGGACGGCATGGTGACACCGCTGCAATTCCGCGAAGAACGCGTGCGCGATCAATCGCTCATTCCGATCATGGACAAAGTAAAAGTGGTCGCGAACGAAGAGTTCGAAGCGCTTTTTCCAAAGTTCCAACCGAGTCGCGTGACGATCACGACGAATGACGGTAAATCGCACTCCACGCGTGTCGATGTTCCCAAAGGCGATCCGCGCGATCCAATGACCGAGGATGAAATCGCGATCAAATTCACCGCGCTCGGCGGCGACGTGATTGGCAAAGATCAATGCAAGAAATTGCAGAAGGTCATCATGAGCATCGACACCACCGAGAAGCTCGACGAACTTTTTCAGCTGACCACAGCGCGTTAGGCCGCTTTCTCTGTAGCCACCGGCCTGTGGCCGGTCAGAACAGACGAGCGCTGCGAAGAAAAAACGGCCCATAGGGCCGTGGCTACAAGTGTCGGCCTGAAAACTACGCCGTCGCGCTGCCGGCGTCGTCGCCGCCGAACTGAATTCCTTGCGCAAGCGGAAGCTCGCTGGAAAAATTGATCGTGTTCGTCTGACGGCGCATATAGCTCTTCCAGCAATCGCTTCCGCTCTCGCGACCGCCGCCGGTTTGCTTTTCGCCGCCGAACGCGCCACCGATCTCCGCGCCGCTCGTCCCGGTATTCACGTTGGCGATGCCACAATCGCTCCCTACTGCGCTCATGAACTTTTCGGCCTCGCGCGCGTCATTCGTGAAAATCGAAGAAGTCAGCCCCTGCGGCACGTTGTTGTGTATCGCGATGGCTTCGTCGAAATCGCGATATGTCATCAGGTAAAGCAGCGGCCCGAAGGTCTCGTGCTGCACAATGTCAAAATCCGGTTTTGCAGTTGCAAGGCAGGGCTTCATGTAACAGTCGCCAGGAACGGTGAGTCGATCACCGCCGTAAAGAACTTCACCGCCTTCGTCCTTCAATCGCTGGATTGAATGCTGGACAAGATCGACAGCGTTCTTATCGATCAATGGCCCCATCACCGTTTTCCCATCGAGCGGATTTCCAATCGCCAAAGATTTGTATGCCGCCAGGAGTTTGCGCCGAACCTTGGATGCCACCGATTCGTGCATAATTACACGCCGCGTGGATGTGCAACGTTGGCCAGCTGTGCCGACCGCGCCGAAAAAAATGGATTGCGTCGCCATGTCGATGTCGGCGCTTGGCGCCACGATCAACGCGTTATTGCCGCCGAGTTCCATGATCGTTCGGCCCAATCGGCCATGAACAGTTTTGGCGACGTTCAAGCCCATGTTGACCGAGCCGGTGGCCGAGACCAATGGAATTCGCGCGTCATCGGCCAGTTTTTGGCCAACCGTTTTGCGATCGCCCATGAGCAAGGTGAAGATCGCCGGATCAGCGCCGGTTTCACGGCAGACACGCTCGGCGATTTTTGTCACGGCAATTGCGGCGAGCGGAGTTTTTTCCGAGGGCTTCCAAACTGTGGCGTCACCGCAGACCGCGGCCAGAGCCGCATTCCACGACCAGACCGCGACGGGAAAATTAAACGCGGTGATCACGGCCACGACGCCTAGCGGATGCCATTGCTCCATCAAACGGTGACTTGGCCGCTCCGATTGAATCGTGAGGCCGTAAAGCATGCGCGATTGACCGACCGCCAAGTCGCAGATGTCGATCATCTCCTGCACTTCGCCCTCGCCTTCGGCGATGATTTTCCCGGTCTCGAGGGTCACAAGCTGGCCGAGCTCGTGTTTCAATTCACGCAGCGCGTTGCCAAGGCGACGAACAGTCTCGCCGCGCACGGGGCCAGGCGTTGTGCGCCATTTTAAAAATGCTTCCTGGGCGCGGATGATTGCCTGTTGGTAATCGTTGTCAGATGCCGTGCGCACGCTGGCAAGCCGTTGCCCATCAATCGGTGAAATTTTGTCGATCTTAGCCCCGCCGCCGCGCCATTCGCCGTCAAAGACGCCCTCATTTACATCACTGAGGCCAAGTTTTTCTAACGTAGTTTTCATAGGTGGATCGACCGCTCCGCGGACGATGCTAAAATAATGGCGGCGAAGCCGCGTAGATTGAACATCGAGCAAGAGACTGCTCGATCCACCTTCCACGCGCTGCTCATTTCCGTATCCGCTTTCGGCAAAATGTGCGCATCAACTCCACGGCTTCATCGACAACCTCCGCCGTGACGTCCAGCGCGGGACGGAAACGAATCGAATTCTCGCCAGAGCGAAGAGTGAGAACACCGAGATCAAAGAACCCCTTCCAAAATTCTTCGCGCGTTTTCGCATCGGGCAGATCGAAGGCAAGAAATAGCCCCCGGCCGCGCGCGGCGGAAATCATTGGCTCTTCGCGTTGCAAATTGCGGAGCTGATCCAGAAAATATGCACCCACTTTCGCGGCGTTCTCCACCAGATGTTCTTCCTCGATGATGCGCAGGTAATGAGTCGAGCGCACCATGTCGGTAAAATTTCCACCCCAGGTTGAGTTCAGCCGGCTGGATAAGCGAAACGCGTTGTCCTTGACTTCATCGAGACGCGGTCCTGCCATGACGCCGCAGACCTGCGCTTTTTTCCCAAAGGCGAGCAGATCCGGCACAACACCCAAATGTTCGCAGCACCAATTGCGACCGGTTGCGCCCATGCCGCATTGCACTTCGTCGAAAATGAGAAGGAGTTCGTTTTCGTCGCAAATCTTGCGAAGCGTTTGCAACCATTCGCCGCGGAAATGATTGTCGCCGCCTTCGCCCTGGATCGGCTCGATGATTATGGCGCACATGTCGATCTGGCGCTGGCCGATGAACTCGCAAATCTCGCGCTCCGCCTTCGCTTCGCGCTCGATCACATCGGCTTCGCGGTCCGATTCCGGCAATGAGAAATCGATATGCGGACACGAAACGCGCGGCCAATCAAATTTGGCAAACAAATCCGTTTTGCGCGGATCGGTATTGGTGAGGCTCATCGTGTAGCCGCTGCGGCCGTGGAAGGCGTGACGGAAATGCAAAATCTGCGTGCCGCGTTCTCCATGACCCGCGGCCATGTTCTTGCGCACTTTCCAGTCCATGGCCGCCTTCAAACAATTTTCTACCGCGAGCGCACCCCCTTCGATAAAGAGATACCGCTCCAGCGGCGGCAAGCGGACAACGCGCTCGAATGCGCGCACAAATTCCGCGTAGCCTTCCGAGTAAACATCCGAGTTCGCGATTTTGACTTTGGCCGCCCGCAAAAGATCGCGCTGAACTTCGGGTTGGTCGAAGTACGGATGATTGAACCCGACCGGCATCGAACCGAAAAACCCGTAGAGATCGATTAACCGGCGATTGCCGACCGCATTGTGTAAATATGGGCCGCGGCTTTTCTCCAGGTCGACCACGACTTTGAAGCCGTCGAGCAGAACGTGTTGCTCGATTGTTTCGAGCACGTTCGATGGTGCGATTCCTTTTTCTATTTCGCTCTTTGTGGCGCGGCTTCGAGGTGAAGCCGCCGCCGTGAGCACGGACGGCATACTCATCCGTTGATCGTAGTCTGAGCGGCCGATGCGGTCAATGGTGGCACAGGCATCTTGCCTGGCGTCTGAAAACCATAATCGACAGGCGAGACCCCGTCGGCCCCAAATCCAAGATGGCTGTGCTACACGATGCCGTCGCGCAGCATTGCGTGTTTTCCGGCGAGCAAATCTTGGACGAGCTTGTAGCCACGCTTGTCCACATTGCATTGCGTCCCGGCGAAGTGATGATCGATCCTCATCCGCGCCGAACGGCAGAAATAATCTGCGACCGAAAGAATTTCATCGCTCGGTTTGCCCTGGCCAAGCAGCCATTGCGCGTAAGAACAGGTCGCACTGATGGCGAACAGCTCAGTTGCAATTCCAACAAAACGGGAGAGCAATAATTGTTCGCGGTCGAGTTTCGGACCGAACCGGGCCATGGCATGAAACAGATTGCGCGCCAGCCGTTTGCTGGTGCGCGCCGCGTAATCGACATGGCCGCGCAATATTTCGTGCAAATTGTCGATCTTGCCTGCGCCGTTTGGCATCCACTGGCGCGGATACCATCCGGCATAAAATTTTCCGGAACTAAAAATGGCCTTCGCGCGTTCGGACATCGGCAACTGCGTATTGAAAATTGCTCCGCCGACCTTCAAATGCGGATCGAGTGCCTCGCGGGCAATAAAGAGCCGCATGATTTCGCTTGAGCCTTCGAAGATTGTATTGACGCGACAATCGCGCAGGAATCTTTCCACCGCGATCGGCGGTTCGCCTCTGCCGGCGAGCGATTGCGCAGTTTCATAACCCCGGCCGCCGCGCACTTGCATGGCCTCGTCGGCAATTCTCCAAGTCGTTTCTGTCGCCCACATTTTGCACATGGCCGTTTCGATGCGCAGATCGCCGGCCTTCCGGTCCAGCAGCGACGACGTCAAAAAAGTCATCGCTTCCATGGCGAAGACGCTGCCTGCCATCTCGGCGATCTTTCCAGCGATGGCGGCATGTTGACCGATGGGCACACCCCATTGAATGCGTTCGCCCGCCCATTTTCGAGAGATCTCGAGCAGCCGTTTGGAAAGGCCCACGCACGCGGCGGGTAATGTGAGCCGCCCAGTGTTCAACGTAGTCAGCGCGACTTTCAGTCCTGCGCCTTCCTTCGAGATGATATTTTCGCGAGGCACGCGCACGTCGGTAAATTTCACGACCGCGTTGTAAAGCGCGCGCAATCCCATAAACCGGCAGCGGTACGTGATCTCCAGCCCCGGTGTATCAACATCGACAATGAACGCGGTGATCTGCTTGCGCTCTTTTCCGCCCACCATTTTTGGCGGCGTGCGCGCCATCACCACGAGCACGCCCGCTTTCACGCCATTGGTGCACCAAAGTTTCTCTCCATTTAAAATGAACTCGGAGCCATCGGGCACGGGCTCGGCGCGCAGGCTCATTGTCGCAGGGTCTGAGCCGGCGTGTCTCTCGGTCAGCGCGAATGCAGAGATTTCGCCTCCCGCGACGCGCGGCAGATATTTCTGTTTTTGCTCTTCGGTGCCAAACAAGAGCAGCGGTTGCGCGACACCAATTGACTGATGCGCGGAAACAAGCGCGGCCACGTTTCCGTCCCAACTGCCAAGCAAAACCGCAGCACGCCCATAATTGAATTGTGACAAACCGAGCCCGCCATATTTTTTTGGCACTTTGATTCCAAACGCGCCGATTTCGGCGAGTCCTTTGAAATTCTCGGGTGGAATTTCACCGGTGCGATCGATCTCGTCCGGATCGACGTGATCGCGCAAATAGCTTTC
>JBKOWV010000044.1:0-7123 GCA_046724585.1 Verrucomicrobiota bacterium | reverse complement strand
CCGAAGGCGCCGGCTGCTCCAAACACGCCGGCCCTAAGGAAATTTCTACGATTGAGAGGCGGGATTTTCATCGACCGAGAAAACATAAATTTTCTAGACCAATAATATTAGGTAAGACTAAATATGTCAATGCTGGCAATTAATTACCAAACTGTTCAGGCCGGTGGCCGGACTGTATGACGTTACGGAAAACAGTCGGTTAGAATTTGTTCCTTCCACCGCGACCCGAAGGCTTGCCCCAGCCTCTCCGTCCGATTACTAGAGACGTGGCATGAAGCTTCTCTTCCTGACCAATGAATATCCGCCGCACATTTACGGAGGCGCCGGCGTTCATGTTGGTTATCTCTCACGTGAGCTGGCTAAAATGATGCCGGTGGAAGTGCGGTGTTTCGGCGATCAGCGGATTGAGGAAGCGAATCTAAAAGTTACCGGCTTCGAACTCGACACAAGTGGTTTCACCTGCCCAGAACCACTGAAATCAGCTTTCGGCGCGGTGCGCCGTTGCACCGATTTCAATACAACAAACATCGATGCGGACATCGCGCACTGCCATACGTGGTACAGCCATTTCGGCGGAATTCTGGCGAAAAAGAATTACGGAATTCCACTTGTGATCACAGTGCACTCGCTTGAGCCGCTTCGGCCATGGAAACGCGAGCAGCTCGGCGGCGGATACGATTTTTCGCTTTGGATTGAAAAGACTGCCTTGGAAATGGCCGACGCGATCATCGCCGTTTCGGGTGAAACCAAGCGCGACATCGAACGCTTGTTCGATGTCGATGCTGCGCGTGTGCATGTAATTCACAACGGCATCGATCCGGAAGAATACCGCAAAGTCAGTTCGACTGAAGCACTCAGGCGCCATGGGATTGATCCAGACAAACCGTACTTGCTCTTCGTCGGCCGGATCACGCGCCAAAAAGGGATCGTCTATCTCGTCCGCGCCATTCCATACATGGACCCGGATTTTCAAATCGTGCTTTGCGCAGGCGCGCCGGATACGCCCGAGATCGCCGGCGAAATGAAAGATGCCGTCGAGCGCGCGACGAAAAAGCGCTCTGATGTCATCTGGATTGAAGAGATGGTCGACCGGAATGCCGTCATAGAACTTTATTCACAAGCGGCCGTCTTTTGTTGTCCCTCGATTTACGAGCCCTTTGGCATCATCAATCTTGAAGCGATGGCATGTGAAACCGCGGTGGTGGCGAGCGCAGTTGGCGGAATCAAGGAAGTCGTCGTGGACGGCGAGACCGGTTTCCTGGTTCCGCTTAAGCAAATGCAAGAGAGCCCATTCGAACCGCTCGATCCGGAAAAGTTTTCGCGCGATCTTGCCGCAAAAATCAACGAGCTAATGAAAGATCGACATCTAAGGGAGAAATTTGGAAAAGCCGGCCGCAAACGCGCCGAGGAAAAATTCAGCTGGTCCGCAATCGCGCGGAAAACGAAGGCGCTTTATGAAACGTTGAAGCGTTAAAGCGTTTTAGAATTGGTGCTTCTTGCCGCTTCTACAGTTTAACGATTTACCCGTTTAGGCTCTCCGGAAACATGTTCGTTGATCGAATCAAAGTGTTTGCGCAAGCGGGCAATGGCGGCCGTGGGTGCGTGAGTTTCCGGCGAGAGAAATTTGTGCCGAAAGGTGGACCGGATGGCGGTGATGGGGGACGCGGCGGGGACGTGGTTCTGCGAGCGGATCGGCACGTCGATAATCTCTCGAGTCTTTTTTACGAGCCCCTCATCAAGGCCAGGAACGGCGGCCACGGGCAGGGCAAGAAAATGCATGGTCGCTCCGCCCCGCCAAAGATCGTGAAGGTACCGGTGGGCACAATTGTCTGGCGAGCAGATGAGGGGCAACGTTCAACCTCCGACCAAACGGCAATCGACACTCGACAATCGAAAATCGACAATGTGCCCTTGGTCGATCTTACGCGGGATGGCCAGGAATTCGTTCTTTGTCACGGTGGCGCTGGCGGGAAGGGCAACGTGCACTTTAAAAGTTCACGTAACCGTGCGCCGCGGCAATACACCGAGGGCGAAGAAGGCGAGCAGGGTCATTTCCTCCTGGAACTGCGCACGATCGCGGATGCGGCACTGGTTGGTTATCCAAACGCGGGTAAATCGACGTTACTCCGAAAAATTTCGGCGGCGCGTCCAAAGGTGGCAGCATATCCATTTACCACGCTGCATCCGATTATCGGTGTCGTGGAATTCCCTGGTTATCGGCGCGCGACGATCGCGGACATTCCCGGCTTGATCGAAGGAGCGCACCGTGGTCTTGGGCTCGGGCACGAATTTTTGCGCCACATTACGCGGTGCCAAATTTTGTTGTTCGTTGTCAATGTTGCCGGAAGCGACGGCCGGAACCCAACGGAGGATCTCCAAAACCTTCGGCGCGAGATCGACCTCTACAATCCAATATTGTCAAAACGCCCATGGTATATTATCGCAAACAAAATGGATTTACCGGGAGCACGAGAAAATCTTGTAGCGCTGAGGAATCGATTTTCCACTATCGAAATCGTCGAGCTGTCGGCGCAGACAGGTGAAGGTTTGGAAGAATTACGCTTGAAATTGGAGAAATGGTTGGCAAACGGGCCGCAGCGGCAACCTGCCGACCATGCTAAAACCGACAGGACTTCTTCGGGCAATTAAAGGTGGACAAGCCCAGAATCCCTAGCGAAAGTGGGCGCTCTGGCATGGGTAGATTAGTTATAGCGAGCTATTGCTCCAGCTTTCTCAAGTCGGAGATGTTGCATATTTACCGGCAAGTAAAGGCGCTTCGCGGGGTCGACACCTTTGTGGTGACCAAGGAGGTCCAGAATCCCCAGCGATTTCCTTTCCCGGATATAGAAGTTATTCCAAAGCGGCGCACCAACCTGCTCGTGCACGGTTGGCTGAAATTCGTGGAAAGGCGCCCGCCGATTGTTTATCGGGGTGAGTATCAAACGCTCGATTCGCTACTGGCGCGGCACGGCGCCGATCTCATGCACATCTATTTTGGTCACACCGGCGTGCACCTGCTTCCATTCATCCAGCAATGGGATAAACCGTGCGTGGTCTCTTTCCATGGGGCTGATGTGGCGCACAAGGAGGATATTAAGGATTATCCGGCCAAGTTGCGTCTTCTCTTTGACGCCGTTCCGCTGTTGTTCGCGCGTTCCCAATCGCTGGCTGATCGGCTAATCCACCTAGGGTGCCCGCCGGAGAAACTGCGAATTAATCGCACTGGCGTTCCACTAAAGGAATTTCCATTTGTGGATCGGCAGCCGCCCCCGGATGGCAACTGGAGAATAGTGCAAGCGTGTCGATTGATTCCGAAAAAAGGCGTGGCCACTAGTTTGCGCGCATTCGCGATTTTTAAGAAGGACAATCCGCAAGCGGAATTTTTTATCGCGGGCAAAGGGCCTTTGCAACGCGAATTAGAAATGCTGGCTGCCGGGCTTGGGATTTTCAAAGACGTTCATTTTGTCGGTTTTCTGTCACAGCCAAAGCTGCTGGAGCTTTACGGCAGCGCGCACGTCTTTTTGCATCCGAGCGAAACGTCACCAAACCAGGACCAGGAAGGCGTACCGAATTCGCTTCTCGAAGCGATGGCGACCGGTTTGCCTGTGGCGGCGACGCAGCACGGCGGCATCCCGGAAGTGGTCGATCATGGTCGCACTGGCTTCCTGGTGCCGGAGGAAGATCACGTTGCCTTGGCCAATGCCATGCAAAAAATCACACGTTCGCCGGGCCTTCTCAGCGAGATGGGATCACGCGCGCGCGCCACGGTGATGGATCGATTCGAGCAGGAGGCACAAATCGATCTGCTGGAATCGTTTTACAAAGAAGCGATTGCCATGAATGCCGCCGCCGAGCCATCGAAATCCGAGCCAGTCACTCAATTTGCCCCGGAGTTTGCCGAGCACGCGCCGGCTAAATAAGGATCGGGTCGAGAATATTTGTTTGTCATCTGCGCAAAACGCGCTTTGATAATGCGCGTCAAGTTGTAGCCCGGGTCGGTGACCTCGGCCAGTCGGTATCACCGACTACAGCTGTGCCCGAAGATGCGAAATCGTTGTTTTCTCTTGGCAATATTGATGTCACTTTGCGGGTTTGCCCTCGCAACGGCGACGTTTGCTGCAGAGCCTGCATCCGCCGAGGGCCAGCAGGAACCGGCACTATCGTTGAAGGCGATCCCACTCGTTCAGATCGGCAAGTTTGCAATCACGAACTCGATGCTGGTGACTTGGATGGTGGCGGCAGGCATAATCATTTTTGCCCAAATCGCCACACGAAACATCAAGCCGATTCCAAGCGGTATTCAAAATTTCTGGGAATGGTTGGTCGAGGGGCTATACAATTTTCTCGAAGCAATTATCGGGCGCGAATTGGTGCGCAAAACATTCTGGTTCTTCGCGACGCTTTTCATCTTCATCTTGTTCGTGAATTGGCTTGGATTAATCCCAGGCGTCGGGACGATCGGCTGGGGTCATTACGATCCAAATACTGGCTTTCACGTTGATCGGCCGCTTCTGCGGGGCGGCAATGCAGATCTCAACATGACTACCGCCATGGCGGCAGTTTTCTTTGCGCTATGGCTGGTCTGGGCAATTCAAGCGCAGGGCCTCGGCGGATTTTTAAAACATCTCTTCGGGCCGAAAGGCGAAACGACAGGCGTTCTCAAGGTGCTGATGGCCGTGATCTTTTTCATGGTGGGCTGGCTCGAAGTCATTTCGATCTTGTTCCGCCCGGTTTCGCTGAGCTTTCGGCTTTACGGGAACATCTATGCTGGCGAAAGCATTTTGGAAGCGATGGCGCACATGGTGCCGTTATGGCTGGCCTGGCTGCCGCCAATTCCATTTTACTTTATGGAGATTCTCGTGGGCGTTGTGCAGGCGCTCGTCTTCATGCTGCTCACCGCGGTTTTTACAATGCTGATCGCGCAGAATGACCATGGCCCCGAACAGGCGCATGTGTAAATTTCGGTGGACTTATGAAGAGTCCACCAAACCAACAGAAAAACTATGATACTACCACTACTTGCAGAAATGAGCGGAAGCATTCACGTCGGCCTAGCCGCCATGGGCGTCGGTATCGGCGTGGGACTAACGGGCTTGGGGATGGCGACGGCAGTCGGGCGCAATCCGGGCGCGTTTACACAAATCCTAGTGCATGGAATTCTTGCCATCGCGTTTACCGAAGCCATTGTGTTCTACGCACTGTTCCTTCTGGCTCACTGAGTTTCGATGCGATTGCTTCCGCGTCTGAGATTTAGCTTATGAACCTAATAATCGCTGCGGCGGGGGGAGGACTTAGCGACACGCTTCGCGATACAGCGGAAACTTTCGGCTGGAATCCGTGGTTGTTTTTGTCGCAAGTAATCAGCTTCCTGATCGTCGCGTTGTTGTTGCGGCGCTTTGCCTACAAGCCAATTCTCGCCGTGTTAGAGGAACGTCGGCGACGAATTGAGGAAGGCCAACTCAACGCCGAGAAAATTAAAAAGCAGTTGGCCGAAGCGGAGGCGCGCTATGCGGAGATTCTCGCCAAGGCAAACGCCGAGGCACAAAAGATGATCGACGAAGCTCGTGAAAGCGGCGCGCATCTGGCCGAGCGCAAGCAGCAGGAGGCGATTGCGGCAGCGGAGCAGATCATTGCCAAGGCGCGCGAAGCGGCCGCGCTCGAGCACGAGCGCACAATGGAATCTTTGAAGCGCGAGCTCGGGCGCCTTGTGGTTGAGACCACGGCAAAAGTTACTGAGAAGGTTTTAACACCGGAGGATCAACGGCGCTTGCAGGAAGAAGCAGCCCGTCAATTAGCTTCGTGAAAATCAACAAGGAAATTCGCCGGCTCTCGCGCGAAATGCTGCGAGCAAGTTTCACTGATGGCCAGCTTGATCCCGGCCGGATTGCATCAGTCGTCGATTCGCTCATTGCGCGAAAGCCGCGTAATTACATCGATGTTCTGAAAAATTACAGGCGTCTGCTTCGACTCGAAGTGGAAAAACGCCGAGCCCGAATCGAGACCGCCAGCGACCTCGACCGCGAAGCCAGTTCGAAGGTCATCGAGAATCTGAAGAAGAGGTATGGCAACGACTTGACGACCGAATTCGTGGTCAATCCCCAGCTTCTTGGCGGGATGCGCATCCGGGTCGGTAGCGACGTTTGGGACGGAACTGTGCGCAATCGGCTCGAACTCCTCCAGCAACAACTCTAATCAACCAAAATCATGAGCAGCATACTCGAAGAGATCGAAACCAAAATTGAAGGACTAAAAACAGCCACGACAAAAAGCAATGTAGGCGTCGTGCGTGAAACCGGCGACGGTGTGGCGCGAATCGAAGGTCTTAGCGACGTCATGCTCAACGAAATGATCGAGTTTCCCAATGGAGTGTTTGGCCTGGCGTTAAACCTCGAGGAAACTGAAGTGGGTGCGATCTTGCTGGGTGACAACACCCGGGTTGCAGAGGGTGACGAAGTAAAAACCACGGGCAAGCTCTTACAGGTTCCCGTCGGCAAAGCCTTGCTCGGACGCGTCGTTAATACCATAGGCCAACCGCTGGATGGAAAAGGCGAAATCAAAACAGACTCGTTTTATCCGCTTGAGAAGATTGCGCCGGGCGTCATCAAACGCGTCAGTGTCAGCCAACCGGTTCAGACCGGTATCATGGCGATTGACGCCATGATTCCGATCGGTCGCGGACAGCGCGAACTGATTATCGGTGACCGCGCAACCGGGAAAACCACGATCGCAATCGACACCATCATCAGTCAGGCGAAGCTCAATAAAGCCGGTGAAAAGGGAGAGTTGAAAGATTATCGGCCGCTTTACTGCATTTACGTCGCGGTCGGTCAGAAAAATTCCAACGTCGCACGCGCGCTCGCCGTTCTCGAAAAAGAAGGCGCCATGCCGTACACGACGATCATCTCCGCGCCGGCGTCCGACACGGCCACCAACCAATATCTCGCGCCGTTTGCAGGGGCCGCCATGGGGGAGTGGTTCATGAATAATGGTATGGACGCGCTCATTATTTACGATGATTTGTCGAAGCACGCCGTTGCGTATCGCCAGGTTTCGCTCGTCTTGAGGCGACCCTCTGGACGCGAAGCTTACCCGGGCGATGTATTTTATTTGCACTCGCGATTGC
>JBKOWV010000004.1:0-37840 GCA_046724585.1 Verrucomicrobiota bacterium | reverse complement strand
ACCCTACGATCTAACAAAAGCGCGAATCATTTTCCGCGAACAGTGACCTAAAGGGCTGGTCCGGGAGGTAGCAGCTTTTGCATAACGAGAGTTATAAGCGCGACCAGCTCACGAATTGCGTTTTTCAGTAAAAGACATTTTTTCCGCGTGTTTGCTGAAAGCCAGAAGCACGCGGATAGTTGGGACGAAAATCAAAAGGAGATTAGCAATGCCTGAAGAGAACAAATCAAAAGAAGAAGGGTCCGCAGCGGCGGACGCGCAAGAAAAATTAGAAAGCAGCAAACAACATGCGCGTAAAGCGGCTGAGGATTTGAAATCCGCAGCAGGCGCCATCGCGGGAGAATACCGCGGCAAGGCGGAGCAAGCCTGGGGTGAAGCGCGTGGCAAGGCAGAACAAGCCTGGGGCGATGCGACCGAGCGGGTCCGCACATTTCAAGAAGACGCCGAGCAATATGTGCGTGAAAACCCGACCAAGGCCGTCTTTACCGCGCTCGGAATCGGGTTTGTCCTGGGCCTGATCTTCCGGCGTTGATCGCGCTGCGGTCGAATGATCAGCGAGCCTACCCGGTCCCGCAACCCGGCGGGGCATGCCGGTTTGCTGGCAAATCTGTTGGCCCTGGCAAGTGCGCTTGCGGAATTTTTCGAAAGCCGCTTTGTCCTTCTCGCTCAGGAATCGAAAGCAGCGCTGGTGCAGTTGCTCGGCCTCGCGGCTTGCATGATTCTCGCTCTGTTCCTTTGCGTGCTTGGATATGTTTTTCTTATCTCCAGCGCCATTGTTGGCCTGGCGCATCTGGCCGGGATTTCGTGGCTATGGACTGCGCTCGCCGCTGCTGGAGTGCATTTTCTTATCGCATTAGTGCTGCTTCTGGTCGCACGTAGCCGAATGACCAAACCGGTCTTTCGCGCGACGATAGCTGAATTAAAGAAAGATCGCGAATGGCTGAAAAATCTGGACACGATAGATCGACCGACGAGCTAAGAGCAGAAATCGCCAGTTCACGTGAACGTGTGGCGCGCGACTTGCGCGGCTTGCAATATGAACTGGATTTTCCGACGAAAATTCGGCGATCGTTTCGCGAGCAAACAGGCTCCTGGATTACAGCGGCAGCGGCCGTTGGCGCCCTCGTCGTCCTGCTGCCCCTCCGGAGGAAGAAAATTTACATAGATGCAAAGAGCAGCCGCAAATCCACGAAGAAGCTTCTTGAAACCGGATTTGCCCTGGGTGCGCTGAAAATCGCGGCTAGCCTGGTTCGCCCAGTTGTTGTCGAGTTTGTCAAAAATCGGCTGATCGGTATTGCAGGGCAATCTCGCGGATCAAGAAGGCAGTGAGCTTGTTTTAGGATTTACGCCTGGGCTTTGGCTCGCATAATCAGCTCGACAGCTCCGCCATGATCGCAAAGGCTCCGGACATTCCAGTGAAATCGCATCCGCTGGGACACGTGGATGAATACCTCGAGATCGGGCAAAGGGCCGGCGCGTCCGATGTCCATCTGGCTGTGAACGCACAGCCGATCTGGCGTTTACATGGAACCTTGCAGCCGATCTGGCCCGACGCGCCGCGGCTCCGCTCGGAAGACACGGCGGCCCTAGCCGAAGGGTTTGTCCCCGATGCATATAAAACGGAACTCAATACGCGCGGGGATTCCGATTTTGCGTATGCAAACGAGTTCGCCCGTTATCGCACTAGCGTGGTCCGGCAGCGGCTCGGGATCGAAATTGTTTTCCGCGTGATCAACAGCAACGTGCGGACGATGGACGACCTGGGGTTGCCCGAGAATCTGAAGCTACTCACCCGCTATCAAAACGGGCTGATTTTAGCGACAGGTTCGGTCGGCACCGGAAAATCGACGACGCTTGCGGCGATGATCCAGCAGATAAACATGGAGCGGCGAGATCACATCATCACTCTGGAAGATCCGATCGAGTACATCATCACGTCGAAAAACTGCCACGTATCGCAACGCGAGGTCTTCACGCATACCGAATCTTTCGCTACGGCGCTGCGCGCTTCGCTCCGGGAAGATCCGGACGTGATTATGGTTGGCGAAATGCGCGACTTGGAAACGATTTCACTCGCCATCACCGCGTCCGAGACCGGACATCTTGTCCTGGCAACACTGCACACGAGTAATGCTTCGCGCACACTTGATCGATTACTCGATGTGTTTCCGCCCGATCAGCAGGAACAAGTCCGGGTAATGGTAAGCGAATCATTGCGCGGAGTCATTAGCCACCAGTTGATACCAAAAAAGGATGGCACCGGTCGCGTGCTGGCGCTGGAAATTCTCACGAATACGCCGGCAGTGGCCAACGTCATTCGCGAAGCAAAAACATACATGTTGCCGGGCATTATTCAGACGGGTAAAAAACAAGGCATGCGTTTGATGGACGACGCCCTGATCGATCTTTATGACCGCGGATTGATCAGCGGGGAGGAAGCCTGCGCGCGCGCCGATCAGAAACAGATGATGCGCCAACATGTGCGGAAATAACGGAGCACGAATGATTGGAATGACGAAGGACGGAATTCGAAAGCAAGAACGACATCTCTTTCGCGCGTTCAAGCTTTGTCATTGTTTCGTCATTCGTCATTCGTCATTCGTCATTTAGTAATGGCCTATCTCGATCGATTTCTAAGTATAATTGTCAAGCATGGTGGGTCCGATCTGCACATCGGCGAAGGAGAACCGCCGAAAATGCGCATGCATGGCGATATTATGCCCATTCGCGCAGAGCCGGTGAAACGCGAGGAAGCCGTGCAGATGCTGAGCGAAGTTTGCGGTCAGCGCAACTGGGAAATTTTTGAGCAACGCGGCGATCTCGATTTCGCTTACGAGATGGACGAGGCGTCTCGCTTTCGCAGTAATTATTTCAAGCAGTCGAATGGTTACGGCGCGGCATTCCGTCTGATTCCCACCAAAATTGCTACACTCGAGGAGTTAGGGATTCCGGTGGTTGTAAAAGAATTTGCCCACCTGCGCGGCGGCCTTGTCCTTGTTACCGGCCCAACCGGTTCCGGCAAAACGACGACGCAAGCAGCGCTCGTCGACTACATCAATCAAAACTTTTCCAAGCACGTCGTGACAATCGAAGAACCGATCGAATTCGTGCACGACAATAAGCGAAGCACGATCACGCAGCGGGAAGTGCCTGGGAATTCGATTTCGTTTGCAGCTGGGCTCAAGGCGGCGCTGCGCGAGGACACGGATATCGTCCTGGTGGGAGAGATGCGCGACCTCGAAACGGTCTCCCTTGCCCTCACTGCGGCCGAGACCGGTCTTCTCGTGTTCGGCACGCTGCACACAAACAACGCTCGCAAGACGGTTGATCGTATGGTGGACGTCTTCCCCGCCGACCGGCAATCACAGGCGCGCGCCATGCTTGCGAATTCACTTCGCGGCGTCGTTGCGCAATTGCTTCTGAAAAGATCTGATCGGCCGGGCCGAATCGCAGTCAACGAAATTCTGATCGCGAACGCAGCT
Organism: Verrucomicrobiota bacterium; assembly: GCA_046724585.1. Lineage (GTDB taxonomy): Bacteria > Verrucomicrobiota > Verrucomicrobiia > Chthoniobacterales > UBA10450 > Udaeobacter. The sequence goes on along the minus strand of JBKOWV010000004.1, from coordinate 34,358 downwards.
GTCGCTGCCATCATTCGTGAAGGCGCGACCCAAAAGCTGCAGGATGTGATCATTTCCGGAAAGGCTCAGGGTATGCAATTCATGGACGACGCAATCTGGGCGTTGCTCGAAAAGGGCATTGTCTCTCCTCGTGAAGCCTTCATGAAAGCGATCGATAAGAGCCGCTTTAAACCGTTTCTCTCCCCCGAGGAAGAAGCGCTCGCCAATGCTGCCGGCGCAGCGCCGGACGAGCAGAAACGGTTGCCCGGCGACTTCATAAAGCCGTTCAGCGCTCGCCCCCGGGCCCAGGCTGGGTGAGGACATTCGCTTCTGGCAGCGCGAACAGCAGTTCCGTCCCTCGCGCTAAAAGAGGTAAGGTGCGGACGGTTGCACAGAACTTTCGCGTCGCACTTACCTGCTAACTTTCCGAGATTCTTAGCACAGCAGTGGCGGCGAGCTCACCGGCGCGGAATTTTTCCAGCGCGGCGTTCGCCTCGTCGAGCGCGAACGTCTCCGTTTTTGTTCTCACCGGAACGCTCGGCGCGATCTCGAGAAATTCTTCGCCATCACGGCGCGTCAGGTTTGCAACCGAAGTGATCACGCGCTCGCCCCAAAGATCGGCATAGGGAAACGACGGGATATCACTCATGTGAATCCCGCCGCAAACGACAATGCCGCCCTTGGCGAGGGTGCGCAGCGCAACAGGCACGAGCGGCCCAACGGACGCGAACACGATGGCGGCATCGAGTTTTTCCGGTGGCATTTCATCGGAACCGCCAGCCCACTTCGCGCCCAATTTCTTCGCGGCTTGCTGCGTTGCCTTATCGCCCGGCCGGGTGAACACGAAAAGGTCGCGTCCCTTATAAAGCGCAATCTGGGCGATCAAGTGGGCGGCGTTTCCAAAGCCATAAATGCCGAGACGGCGCGCGTTGCCGGTCTTTCGATAGGAGCGATAACCAATTAGTCCGGCGCAAAGCAGCGGCGCAACCTCGACATCGTTGTAACGGTCGGGCAGATGAAAACAAAATCGCGCGTCTGCGACCGTGAATTCGGCGTAACCGCCGTCGATCGTGTAACCGGTAAAACGCGCCCGATCGCAGAGATTCTCCCGGTTTGATCGACAATAAACGCAATCGCCATCTGTCCAGCCGAGCCATGGAATACCTACGCGATCACCGATGGAAAATCCTTTAACGTCATCGCCGATCTCTTCGATGCGCCCGACGATTTGATGGCCGGGAATCAGCGGCAGTTTCGGATCGGGTAATTCGCCATCGACCACGTGAAGATCAGTCCGGCAAATCGCGCATGTGGCAACGCGGACGAGGACTTGTCCCCTCGCCGGTTTTGGCTTTGGCGCCTCGCGGAGTTGCAACGGTTGTTTCGCTCGCTCCAAAACCATCGCGCGCATGCTCTAAGCATAAATGACGAATGACGAATATCGAATGTCGAAGGAAGATCGAATGCTCTAATGACAAAGGAGCGATCGAAGACTTCGTATCGCCGTTCGGATTTCGTCATTCCTTCGAGCTTCGTCATTCGTCATTTTTTCCTTCGTCATTATCAGGGCGCGCCTGCTGGTTCCAACTCGCCGTCGCCCGTTCCGGCAGGATGCGGGACGGGTTTACCCTCGTGATGCATGTGCCCGCTGCGGAGAAATGGCACTTTGTCGAGAGCGTGCTCCTGGAACCACTCAAGCCAGAGATAAATGACCGGCGTCACAAAAAGCGTGACCAATTGTGAGAAAATCAGGCCGCCAACAATGACCAGACCAAGCGGACGCCGCGCCGAGGCGTCGTGGCCGAAGCCAAGCGCGAGTGGCACAGCGCCCATGAGAGCCGCCAGAGTGGTCATCATGATCGGGCGAAAGCGCTCCAGGCTGGCTTCATGAATTGCCTCTCGAAGGCTCAATCCCTCGTCGATTCGTTTAAGCGCGAAATCGACCACCAGGATTCCGTTCTTCTTGACGATGCCGAGCAAAAGAAACAAACCGATGACGCTGTAAAGGGACAAGCTCGATCCGAATGCCCAGAGCGTAAACAAGCCTCCGACGACCGCCGGCACGATCGCGGGAAAAAGCACAGTGATTGGATGCACATAGCTTTCGTAGAGAATTCCCAGAATCACGTACATGACAAAGATCGCGGCAAGGAGCAGCAATGGCAGTGCCTGGAACAGTTGGCGAAAGACCAGCGCTTCACCCTGGAAGGTGGCCTGCACACCTGGAAATTGGTTCTGAACCTGGGCAAAACTGTCTTCAATGAATTTGGTTGCGTCGCCGATCGCGATGTTCGGCAGGAGATTGAAGTTGAATGTCACGCTGGTGAATTGATTGAAGTGATTGACCGCTAACGGACCGACTACCTGTTTTGTCGAGGTTACTGCGCGCAGCGGCACCAGATTCGATGCTGTGCCGCCGGTGGTGGCAATGCTTCCGCCGCCAGAGCCGCTCGCGCTGAAGCTGCCGCCTGTGTTGCTACGCACATAGAGATTGTTCAAGTCGGACGGTTGGGCGCGTTCACTGTCTTTCACCTCAAGGATTACCTGATACTGGTCATCGGGTTGCTTGATCAAATAGATATAGTTTTGGGAGTAAGCCGTGCGCAACAAGCTTTGCACTGCAGAAGTAGAAACACCGTAAGTGGCAGCGCGCTCGCGGTCGATATCGACGGTCAGGTTTGGAGTCTTGTTGTAGTAGTCAGAGCGCACGGAAGCAAAGCCTTTGAAATCCTTCAGCTTTGTCATTAACTGATCGGCGGCGGCGTAAACGTCGTCGGGCACAATGCCGCTAAGCGTGTAGGCATATTGCCCCTGGGTCTGCTGGGTCGCGCCGACGTTGATTTGCAACACCGGGGTCGGCCGCAAGACCCCATTAATACCGGGAACTGAGTCGATCGATTTCTGCAGTTGCAGAACACACTCCTCGATTGGCGGTCGCTGACTTCTGGGTTTGAGAAAACAAAAGATCAGCCCTTGCGAGGACGAACTCCGGGAGGCGAGACCGGCGAGGGTGAAAAACTGCGCGACATTTGGATCGTTCTCGAGCTTTTCATTGACCTGTTGTTGATAGGCATGCATTTGCGCGGGCGAAGCACCCTCCTGTGCGATAAAGATTCCGCGAATGAAACCGCTGTCGCCCGGCGGCAATAATGTGAAGGGTAAATGAGTGAAGAAAAACCAAACCGCGATAATGCATCCGAGCAGAATCGGGACAGCGAGCCAGGCGCGGTCGAGAAACTTGTCCAACGCTCGACCGTAGCCGGCAATAACCCGCTTGATAAAATCGCCGGTCCATCTTTCCATCCGGGCACGCTTGTGACCTGGTTTGTGTTCGCGAAGCATCCGCGCGCACATGAGCGGAGTGAGCGTCAGGGAAACCAGACCCGAGGCGAGAATGGCAACGATGATCGTGACGGAAAATTCACGGAAAATTCGGCCTAATAACCCAGGCAGGAAGACAAGCGGGATGAAAACCGCGGCGAGCGACAGCGTCATCGACAGGATGGTGAAGGAAATTTCACCGGCGGTGTTATAAGCCGCCTTTATGATCGATTCGCCGTGCTCCGCACGGCGCACGACGTTTTCCAGGAAAACAATCGCGTCATCGACGAGAAATCCGATGGCCAGAGTAAGGGCCATCAGGGTCAAATTGTTGATGGAAAAGTTGAGTGCGTACATCACGGTGAAAGTGAGCAGCACTGAAAGCGGCAGCGCGACGACGGGAATAAGCGTATCGGTGGCGCGACCGAGAAAAACATAGATCACGAGCACGACGAGGATAAATGCGATCACGAGCGTGAGTTTCACATCTTGAACGGAATCGACGATGCTCTGGGAGCGGTCGAATACCGGAACGAGTGTGATCGAGCCCGGCAGACTGGCACGGATCTCGGGAAAGAGCGCTCTGATCGACTTCGCAACCTCGACCGCATTTGCGCCCGCTTGTCGCGATACGGCGAGAACCACCACTGAACCTGGCGGATTAAACCCGCGCATCCAAAATGTGCGTGAGATTCGTTCGTCCTGCACGCTCTGGTGAACATCGGCCACGTCGCGCAGATAAACGGGCGAGCCATCTCTGTTCCGCGCCACGATCAAATTGCGATAGCCTTCCGCCTGATCGATTTGCCCGTTCGGCAGAAGAACAAACGTGCGGTGGGCCCCGTCGAATTGTCCGGCGCCAGAGTAAACCGTCCCGGCCTTAATCGCGCTGGCGAGGTCATCCATGGTTAATCCGCGGGAGGCGAGCCCAGCAGGATCGGCTTTGATTCGAATCGCGGCCTGAACGCCGTAAATATTAACCTGCGACACACCAGGCAAGATAGCGATGCGCTGCGCCACGGCAGTGGACGCATACTTATAGAGATCGCCATCCGTCAGCGTGTCGGACAGCAAACCGATCAGATAAATCGCCTGATCGTTTGGATTTGTCTTTGAAAACGTCGGTGGGCTGGGCAGGTCGATTGGCAACCTCCCCGTTGCGCGCTGGATCGCCGCCTGCACATCGGTAGCAGCGTCAGTGATGCTCTTGCTGAGATTAAATTGGAGGGTGAACTGCGTGTTCCCCTGCGCGCTCGCGCTCGTGATGATGTCGAGCCCTGGAATTTCCAGGAATTGTTTCTCGAGCGGTGTGGCGATGTTGTTCGCCATCGTCGTTGGATTCGCGCCGGGATAGGAGCAGCGGACTTCAATCACCGGGTAATCGACTGCCGGGAGATCGTTCACCGCCAGCTTGCCGTAAGTGGCGACCCCCGCGACGATAACCGACAACGTCAGCAGGACGGTCATCACCGGCCGGCGAATGAATGGACCAGACAGCCCCGACCCCTTAACTTGAACCAGGGACGCCTCTGCCGGCAGCGTCGATGCCGCGCCGCCTATTACCGGTTTTGCCCGGTGTTGTCGATCCTTCGCAGGACGCGGTGAATCATCATTTTCATGATCCCCTGCCCCGTCGTGTTGCTCTTCTCCAGCCATATCGGGAAACGCCTTTTTATCTTACATTGGAGCTCCGGCCGCAACCTGATCGCCGTTGGGAGACTCGGGCGGATTATATGGTTTTGGCTCTACTTTTGTCCCTGGCGCCAACGCGAGCTGGCCTGTAACGACGACTGTCTCGCCGGCTTTGAGGCCCTCTTCAATTACTGTTGTTTCGCCGTCCTGCCGCTGGCCCGGTTTGACCTGGCGCAAATCAACTGTGTTGTCCGGTTTCAAGACGAAAACAAATGGCCCACTCTGGCTGATTTGCACCGCTTGCGAGGGCACAAGAGCCGCATCTTTCAGCCTATCCAAAATAAAGCGAACCCGCACAAATTCCAAAGGCCAAAAGGCATGGTCGGGGTTCGGCGTGACGGCACGCGCTTTGACGGTGCCCGCACCCGGCTGAACGGCAGTGTCGATGAAATAAAGATCGCCCGTGCGTGGTGGTTTCGAGCCATCCGGAGAACGCGTTTCCACTTTGACGTTTGGCCCACCCAAATAACGGCGCACCAGCGGCAGGTCGGTTTCTGAAACGGTGAAGTCCGTGTAGATCGGATCGAGCCCCTGAATCGTCAGCAGGACTGCACCGCCCCCGCCCCCGTTGCCGCCGGTCACGACATTGCCGACATCGACAAGCCGCAATCCAGCCCGCCCGTTGATAGGTGAGCGGATGTTGCAATAATCGAGATTCACCTGCGCCGCCGCGACTGCGCCTTCCGCCGTTTTTACCAAGGCTTCATCGCTGCTTACCGTCGCTTGGGCGGTGTCCAGATCCTGGGGCGAGATCACTTTCCTGGCATGTAAGTCCTGCTGGCGCTTTAGCGTGATTTGATCGAGAACCAGCTTCGATTTCGCTTGTCCGAGCTGGCCTTGCGCCTGATCCAACGCAGCTTGATAGGGACGTGGGTCAATGCTGAAAAGCAAGTCTCCCTTTTTTACATCCGCGCCGTCTTGAAAATGACGCGCGACGATTTTCCCGCTAACCTGCGCTTGCACCTGGACGGTTTCGTAGGCCGCACAGGTACCAATTTCATCCAGGTAAATCGGCACGTCCTTCGCAATGACTTTTGCGACGAGAACAGGACGGACCCGTGGTTGGGCCGCTTTGACCTCGCTGGCTCTGTGCTGAAAAATCCGGTACAAAACAAAGGCAGCCAGCAGACCGAAAAGCAGGTACGCCCACAGGGGAATAGTTCGATTCGTGACACGCGCGCGCTTCATTGGGACACCCTCGGGGCGCCGCTGAGCGCCTTTTTCTTTGTAATCGGTTGCCCGTCCGTATTCTGGCCGTTATCTCCTCGGTAAACCGATCGCATCTCAGCTCGTCGTAGCCTATCGCGCTTTTCGGCTTTCGCGCGAATATGTGCCAGCACTTTGATGCAGGTTTGCAGTTCGGGTGCCGGGATCTCGGTAAGCAATTCATGTCGGAGTTCGTCCGCTGTCGCGTTGATCTCGCTGATTACGCGCTGAGCGCGCCGGCCGAGATTCACCATTTTGCAACGGCGGTCATGCGATGAACTTCTGCGTACTATCCAACCTTCCTTCTCGAGGCGATGCAGCAAAGTTACGACGCTAGGCTCCTCCACGCCTAAGCGCGCGGCAATCTCCGCCTGAGTAAGTTCGTCTCGAGCGAGAGATAAATGCAAAAGTGTGCGCCACTTTGCCTGGCTCAGACCCATCGGCTTGAGACGTTCGTCCAGCTTTTGCCGCCAGGCACGAGCGGTTCCGTGGAGCAATGGGCCGAGCATTTCCCCGTCAGACATCATGGCAGTTCGAATTGGTTAGCATGCTAACCAATTCCTCTTCTCGGTGCCTGTCAAACCCGCAGATCGTCGGCGGTCTTGTCGCCGGGGTTGGTGACCCCGAGGCGGGATCAACGATGCCGACTACAACCGCTTGTCAATGGCGAAAACGGAAACTCTCCTGCCTCGATAATCTTGAATCGACAACACGCGGCGCGGAAACGCTGGCAGCCATTGCCGCGCCGTTTCTGCTGCGTTTTCGTTATCCGGCTGCACCAAGAAATAAGATGCGTCGCGCGGCAGATCGACCACGCGGCTGACATAAACGATCGGACGGCGAACATAAAAGAGGAACGGTTGATAATCGGGATCGACCGCGTAGAGCCGCTCTGATCCGGGAACAACGGCTTCGATTCTCGCCGCGATAGTTTTCACTTTTTGCCGTGCCTGCAAACGCGGAACAATTGCCAGAGCGTAAATGCAAAGAGCTACACAAGTGGCAACAGCGAGGAAGACGACCACGCGTTGCCGATCTTTCAGGGAGAAGGTTTTTCCGCCGAGCCATCTCGGCCACACCACAGTTTCAGCAGTCAGAATCGAGCCAAGCAACCATGCGAATGGCGCCAGCAGCGGCATTGTGTAACGCGGCAGCGATCCGGGAATCAGATCGACGATCACAAGCGTAATGAGGCTCGCCCAAAACAACGCGCGCAGAACAGCCGCCTGCGGTCTGTGCCCCAAAAGCTTTCGAGGGACATTCTGTCCGCTCTCCTCCGGGCCAGCCTTCATCCCCGCCAGCAACGGCACAAACAAAATCCATGGCAAAAAGTAGCCAAGACTGCGCGGAATATTTAGCACCCAACGAGCAAAATTGAACCCCTCCCCGGCTAATCGCCCAGAAAACTGCCGCGACCAAACCTGAGCGACATGCGCTCCGCCTGTCAGCTTCAGAAAGGGAATCGCCCACGCGGCGAAGATCGACACCATTAGGATGAGGCCGATCAGATGTGGGACATTCCAAATCGTCCGCAACTCACGCGAGCGCCACAGCACCGCGATCACGATTGCGTAGAAAAAGAAAAGGTGCATCGGACCTTTGGCGAGCCAGCCGAGTCCGAGAAAAATCAAGGGCACCAACCAGGTCAGCCATGGCGATCGTTTCTCTTCCCACCAGCTTAGCCAGCAAACGAAGGCAATCGCGAAGAGCGAAATATAAAGCGCTTCGATCTCAACCAGGCGGCCTTTCTCGATCACGCCGAAGTTCGTTAGCCAGATCAGCCCGGCGACCGTCGATCCGGTCGCGCCGAGGCTCCGACGCGCAACCGTAATAAACACGAGCGCAACCGCCAGCACGCAAAGCACCGATGGCAGACGCGCCGTCCATTCGTTGCGTTGTCCGAAAATCTTGAACGACGCGGCGATCAGCCAGTTGATCAGCGGCGGTTTCCGCAAGTACGGCTCGCTGCCGACTTTGGGCACAACATAGTCGCCCGTCTCGATCATCCGCACGGCTGGCAAAATCCGGCGTCCTTCTTCTCCTTTGATCTCAAGCGAGCCGAGCGCGGGAAGGTAAATCGCAGCCCAGATTAAAAGTACGATCAGCAAGGCTTGAAAGCGGGGAATCATTTAATCTTGAGACGTTGGAGATTGACCTATCAACGTCAAATCAAACCGAACCACGGCTTGACGAGAAGACTTTGCGAAGGTAACATCTTTTCGAGTCCGCGCGCTGATCGGAGTGGGAAGTGGTTTCCCACTCTTTTTAGTCTGCGGGCTGCATGTTTTTATGAACGCAGAATTTATTGCCATGCTCGATTACCTGGAGCGGGAGCGCGGGATCAAACGCGAACTCCTGATCGAGGCGGTATCGAATGCCCTGCTCTCCGCTTCCAAAAAGAGCGTAGGCGCCTCGCGGGATCTGCGCATCGATATCAACCCGAAGACGGGCGAAATCCGCGCCCTCGCCAGTCTGGTGGTGGTGGATCGCGTTGGTAATCCACAGGATGAGATCGAGCTCTCGAAAGCGCGCAAGATCAAGGCGGATGCAAATGTCGGGGACACCGTTGAGGTGGAAGTGACACCGAGAAATTTTGGGCGCATCGCCGCACAAACCGCGAAGCAGGCAATGATGCAGCGGATTCGCCAGGTCGAAAAAGAAATGATTTATGAGGAGTTTAAGGATCGCGCCGGCGAAATCGTCAGCGGAACGGTGCGTCGATTCGATCGCTCGGACGTGATTCTCGATCTTGGAAAGTTTGAGGCGATCATGCCGCAACGCGAACGGGTGGTCGTGGAAGACTACAACGTAGGCGATCGGCTCCGCGCCTACGTCGTTGCGGTCGAAAACGGTATCCGCGGCCCGGAAATCATCGTCTCGCGCAGTCACCCGAATTTTGTCCGTCGTCTTTTTGAATTGGAAGTGAGCGAAATTGCCGATGGCACGGTGGAGATTCGCGGGATCGCGCGGGAAGCGGGTTACCGCACCAAGATCGCGGTCTGGAGCACAAACGAGAAGGTCGACCCGGTGGGCGCTTGCGTGGGAATGCGTGGTTCGCGAGTGAAGAACATTGTGCGCGAGCTCAACAACGAAAAGGTGGATATCATTCGCTGGAGTTCCGACCCGAAGGAATACATTCTCGAAGCACTCAAGCCCGCGAAAGTGAAGAACCTGGTTTTCGATACGGAAAAAAAGAGCGTCCAGATTTCTGTCGATGAAGATCAGCTTTCGCTCGCGATTGGGAAAAAAGGACAAAACGCCCGCTTAACTGCGCGCCTGACCGGCTGGGAAGTTAATATCGGCAAAGACATTTCGGCGACAACCGCGGTCGAGCAAAAAGTGGCGCAAGCAGCGCAGACGCTGGCCGGTGGGCTGCCCATCACCAAAGAGCAGGCCCTCACGTTAGTTAAATCCGGTTTCACGAACCTGGAGGGATTGCGTGACGCCGATGTCCAGGATTTGGTAGATATTCTCGCGGTCGACGAGACAAAGGCGCGAGAGATTCACGAGGCGGTGCACCGGCAGGAGCTCGTCCAGTAATATGGCTCTGGTTTAACCCGCTCGGGCCATGAGCGAAATTTTAGAGGAACAGCAATGGCAACGAAAACGAGCAGCAAGACTGCAACGCGCAAGCCAGCCGCGCGTAAGACCGGTGCTGCCCAAAAGCCAAGAGCCGCAGCGAAGCCAAAGGTTTCGACCAAAAAACTAAAGGCCGAAGCTGGCTCGGCAGCTGCAGAGAAAGCCCACGCACCGCAGCCGGCAACTCCAAAGGTTACGCCGGAAGCTGCTTCGGCGCCGCGCCATGAAGTCGAGCGCGTCTCCCTCATCGACAAAAAAAAGCCACGGAAGAAGGCGGAGGATGGCGAAGGAAGGAGTAAGCGCGACGTTTTGCCTCCAATTTCACGCCTCCGCGGGTCGCTCGACAGGGCGGTCGCTCCTCCAAAGCCTCCGGCACCAGTAAAGACCGAACCCGCGCCACCATCTTCGCCTGAAGCGCCGGGCACCATTGCCGACGGCACAACTGCGCCGCCTTCAGCCGTGCCGCCTATTGCTGAGGGGGAAGCAGTGCCGCAGAAAGTCATCCTGATCAAACCACCAATTATTGTTAAGCAATTGGCAAGCGAGCTCAGTTTGAAAACGCACCAGCTCATCGCGGAGCTGATGACCTACAATATTTTCGCCAACATCAATCAGACAATCGAACCCGACGTTGCGGCCAAGATCGCGGAAACCCACGGGTTTGTTCTCGAAAAAGAGCGCCGTGAAAAAGGTGCTGGAGTTCACAAAGTCGAACAGGTGGTAGTCGCGCCCCCGCCGCCGGTTATTGAAAAGGAAGAGGAGCTCAAGCCCCGCGCTCCCATCATCACGTTCATGGGGCATGTCGATCACGGAAAGACGACGCTCATGGACGCAATTCGCAAGACGCGTGTGGCAGCGGGAGAGGCTGGCGGGATCACGCAACATATCGGGGCTTATAGCGTCGATCGCAATGGAGCGAAAATTACTTTCATCGACACACCGGGTCACGCCGCCTTCACTGCGATGCGCGCGCGGGGAGCCAATGTGACCGACATTGTCGTGCTCGTCATCGCAGCCGACGACGGCATCATGCCGCAGACGATCGAAGCCATCAATCACGCCAAGGCCGCTCCCCATGTAAAGATCATGGTCGCGCTCAACAAGATCGATCTTCCGGGAGCAAATATCGACAAGGTGAAGAAACAACTGCAGGACCAGAGACTCACGCCGGAGGACTGGGGCGGCGAAACGATTGTTTGTCCCGTCTCCGCGACCAAGGGGACGGGAATCGACCACCTCCTCGAGATGATGACCTTGCAAGCCGAAGTAATGGAACTCAAAGCATCGCCTACTGCCACGCCGCGCGGGACCGTGATCGAAGCGCAGGTGGAAGCGGGGCGCGGTCCCACTGCGACGGTAATCGTGCAGATGGGGACGTTGAAAATTGGCGATCCCTTTATTTGTGGCGATTACAGCGGCAAAGTGAAATCGCTTTTGGACGATCGCGGCCAGGGAGTCAGGGAAGCCGGGCCGTCCACGGCCGTGAGGGTACTCGGCTTTACCGGACTGCCGAATGCCGGCGACGAACTTCTCGTCATGGAATCGGAACGCTCGGCGAAGACGTTGAGCGACGAACGCTTGGAGGCTAAACGGGCAAACAAGCTCACGCTGCCACAACGCGCGACGCTCGAAAGTTTGCTCGAAGCGGCCGATGGAAAAAAAGTTCTGCGCATTGTGCTAAAGTGCGACGCACAAGGTTCGCTCGAAGCCTTAGAGGGGGCATTGAAACAGATCGAAAGCAAGAAAATCGATCTCGAGATCATTCACTCCGCTGTCGGACCGATTTCGGAATCGGACATCCTGCTGGCGAGCGCATCGGATGCGGTCGTGGTTGGATTCAACGTGAAGGTCGAGAGCATGGCCGTCCCCGCCGCGAAACGAGAAGGTGTCCAGGTCAAACTGTACAGCATCATTTATGAACTGCTCGACCAAATCAAAGAAGCGATGGCCGGTTTACTCGAACCCGAACATCGAGAAACGGTCATTGGCCATGCCGACGTCAAACAGGTATTTCAATTGAGCAGAGGCATTGTGGCCGGCTGTCTCGTTACCGATGGCCGGGTGGCCCGCTCCGCGCGTGCCCGCGTGCTTCGTAAACGCCAGCCGGTTTACGACGGCGGGATTTCGACGCTGCGGCGCTTCCAGGATGACGTAAAGGAAGTGCGTTCGGGTCTGGAATGCGGAATTAAGCTCGGCGACTTCAGCGAATATCAAGTGGGCGACGTGATCGAATGCTATCAACTTGAAGCGATCGCGCAGAAATTGTGATTCGTTAACTCGTTAAATCGTCGAATCGTTAAAAGAGTTCGCCGTTGGTAATTTTGTAACTCTGGTAAGTTCATTTCGTATGAAACACCGCATGCTGCGCATCAACGAGGTTGTGAAACGGGAGCTGAGCGGAATTATTGCGCGAGAGATGAGTTTTGCGGGCGCGCTGGTCAGCATCAATCACGTCGATGTAACTTCGGATTTAAAAAACGCGCATGTGTTTGTGAGCGTCCTTGGATCGGACAGCGGAGAGAGTGTGTTGAGCAAACTCGCGTCTCATCGCGCAACATTGCAGGCTGAGCTTGCCCGACACGTCACCATGAAGTATACGCCGCATCTCATTTTTCATCTTGACGATTCCATCGAGCGCGGCGCTCGCGTTATCGAGATTCTGCAGGAAATCGAAACGCCTCGCCGCGAGGACGAGTGAGCGCCGCCATACCCAAGTTCGAAGAAATCGGCCGGATATTGCGCGAGCATCAGCGCTTCGCGGTGATGAGTCATGTCCGTCCGGATGGAGATGCGCTCGGCAGCCAGCTTGCGCTTGCGCTCTCGCTTCAACAACTCGGAAAGGCAGTTCGCGTCTGGAATGAAGAAGGAATGCTGGAAAAGTATTCCTTCCTTCCACGCGCAGAATTGGTAACCAAGCCGCCTTCAGCCCCGGAAGATTTCGATTGCGCCATTGCGCTCGACACTGCGATTCAAAACCGGCTCGGAACCGCGCTGGCGGCTGTTCGCTCGGCGAAGCTTTGGATCAACATCGACCACCATCTAAGCAATCCTGGTTATGGTGATGTTGTTTATGTCGACCCTGACGCGCCTGCCACGGCGGAGATCATTTTCCGGCTGATCAAGAGTCAGAACCTGCCATTCAATCGCGATATCGCAGAAAATCTTTACGCAGCGATCTCCACCGACACGGGGTCGTTTCAATATCCAAAGACGAGCGCGCGCACGTTCGAGATTGCAGCGGAGCTCATTCGCGCCGGTCTCGATGTTGGTCGCCTCAACCAGCAGCTTTATGAGAACTATCCCCGCCGCCGGCTGGAGCTTTTACGCGAACTGCTTCGCACTATGCGTTTCGAACAGGGAGGTCGAATCGCCAGCGTTAGCCTCAGTTTAAGAACGGCCGCCGAGCTGGGAGTTCTTCCCGAAGACAACGAAGGATTAATCGATCATCTCCGCGCGATTCGTGGCGTGATCGTCGCCGTCTTCTTTGAGGAATTGGCCGACGGCAAGGTGCGGGTCAGCATGCGCTCGAAAAGCGATGCGGTGGATGTGTGTGCCATCTGTCAGAAATTTGGCGGAGGCGGACATACTCTCGCGGCGGGCGCCCGCGTGCGCGGGACGCTTGCTGAAGTCGAAGAGAAGGTCCTGGAGGAAATTGGTGAGACCCTCAAATCCCACTCCTGACGGGGTCCTGCTTGTCGATAAAGCAGAGGGGATGACTTCGCACGACGTGGTGGCGCTGGTCCGGCGAAAGCTCGGGATCAAGAAAGTCGGCCATTGCGGCACCCTCGATCCTATCGCCACTGGTCTGCTTCTGCTCACGCTTGGGCGCGGGACGAAAATTCAGGATTTGCTCATGAGCGAAGACAAGGAATATGCGGGGACCCTGCTGCTCGGCGTGACAACCAGCACGCAAGATCGACAAGGCGAAGTCGTTACTCAGCGCGACGTGCCACCGCTCGATCAAAATCAAATTCGCGCCGCCTTTGAAAAATTTCGCGGCGATTTTTATCAGATGCCGCCAATGGTCTCGGCAAAAAAGCATGGCGGCGTGCCGCTCTACAAACTGGCGCGGCAGGGAAAAGTGGTTGAGCGCGAGCCGCGCCTCGTTCATGTCTATCGTTACAGCGTAGATCGAATCGCGCTGCCGGAAATCGATTTCAGCGTCCTTTGCAGCAAAGGTTTTTACGTTCGCACCTATGTCCACGACATCGGCGAGGAGCTCAGTTGCGGCGCGCACTTGAAATCGCTGCGGCGTACAAAATCCGGTCGTTTCGATGTCGCTCAGGCGATAAGAGTTGATCAAATCAAGAGCGCCACGCGCGAAGAAATTCTCAGCCGCATCCTGACACTTCCAGAGGTTTCGCGGATGCGGGGAGCTTAGGAAAATGACAAAGCTCGAATGACGAATGACGAAAGAATGACGAAGCTCGAGAGACGGAAGCGCAGCACTTGCGCAGGTACTTGGGTTTCGTCATTTGGATTTCCTTCGTCATTAGTTATTCGTCATTCGTCATTCGTCGATCATTCGTCATTTCACTAATGGAAACGCTCCGTTCCATCTCAGAACTAGCGCACTTGCCGGGCCCCATCTTTCTCGCCATCGGCGTGTTCGATGGCGTTCACCTCGGTCATCAATCCGTCATCTCCACCTCAACGAGCCATGCCCGATCAGCGGACGGTACGCCCGTCGTCATAACGTTCGATCCACATCCACTCAAAGTGCTGCGGCCACACAGTGCGCCTCATCTCCTTACGGCCACCCAGCACAAGATCGGGTTGATCCGCGATTTGGGCGTGGAGCATCTTCTCGTCATCACCTTCGACAAGAGCTTCGCTGCGACTCCACCGGAAAACTTTATCGAGCAACTCGTCATGCATTCCAATCCCCTCGGTGAAATTTGCGTCGGACACGAATGGTCATTTGGAAAGGATCGCCGTGGCAATCTCGATCTTCTCCAGAAACTCGGTTCGCAATTTAATTTCAATGTCGTTGCCATTCCACCGGTAAAAGTGGACGGCGCGGTTGTTAGCAGCACGGCTATCCGACAAGCAGTGGAAAAAGGCGATTTGGCGACCGCCGCTGCGATGCTCGGCCGTGATTACACCATCCTCGGGACAGTCGTGCCCGGCGGTACGATTGGAAAGAAACTGGGATATCCTACGGCCAACCTGAGCGCGCACAGCGAGCAATTTCCCCCGAACGGAGTCTATTTCGCCGAGGCAACCCTCGATGGCGTAGTACATCCCGGCGTGGTCAATCTCGGTTACCGGCCAACCGTGAGCTGCGGCAAATCAGAGCGGATTCTCGAAATCCATCTGCTCGACTTCAACCGGGAGATTTACGGCAAAGATCTCGAAGTTCGATTTGTCCGTTATCTCAGACCCGAGAAGAAATTCGAAAATGTCGACGCCCTCGTTCGGCAAATCGAGTTCGATGTTCGCCAGGCACGCGACCTTTGCGCACCATAGGCGGACGCGAACGCGCGGCCTGGACGGTATCTTATCCCTAAGATTGCAATTCTCTCGTCTTGGACAGGGCGGCAATGACGCCACCTGCCATAACAAGGATTCCGCTGACGAGCGCGAGGACGAAAAGCCACAAGATAGGCAGGGTCGTCAGCCGCGTTGCCGCGACCACGAGAAAACGTCCTCCGTCCGAGAGTAGATAAGCCAGGACGCTCGCGAGCAAGGCCATCGCCAGGAGAATGGCACCCCGGAACGAGGGCCGCGGCTGCCGCGGGGGCGGCAATTGCTGCAACACACGCGCGGTAAACCCTTCGTCATCGATGTACGGCGCCGCTTCGCGCAGTTGTCGATCCAGCCAATCTTCCTGCTGTGTCTCGTTCATGTTACTCAGGCTTTCCATGCCGCCAGCGTGCGTTTCAATTTCTCTCGTCCTCTTAACACATTCGTCTTCACGGTGCCAAGGGGAATATCCAACACCCGCGCAGCCTCCTCATGTGACAGCCCATTTTGGCAGCAAAGTAAAACCGCCGAACGCTCGTGCAAAGGAAGCAAATTCAGTGCGTGCATGAGATCATGTCTTAGAGCGGGATCGACCACCTGGGGGTCCCGCTCGGCTTGAAGTTGCTCCTCGTCGATTCCGACAAGTTCCTTGCGTCGCCGCGCATCTTCCCGGAAACAATTGTAAGCAATGCGATAAAGCCAGGTCGAGAAACGAGCTTCGCCGCGAAAGCTGCGGATGTTTTTATATGCGCGCAGGAAAGTGTCCTGGGCGAGGTCATCCGCCAGCGCGACATCGGTGCGGGTAAGTTGGCGCAGCAGACCTCGCACACTCGATTGATGCCGGCGCACCAGTTCGCCGAACGCGTGCTGATCGTCATCGACAAGGACTCGCGCGATGAGGTCGCCATCGGTCAGCTCCACAGCCGCAGGTTACGGTGCCGGCGGCACATTGTCCTTTTTTCCTTCCAGCTTCCAGACCAGGAGATAACCCGCGCCAATCAGGAAGGGAATCAGCCCGATGCTCCACGCGCCGCCCTCCCAATCCTTCACGGCGGCGAGGAAGAGCATCAGGCCAAGGCCAACCATCGTCAGGACCACACCACGACGCATGTCGGAGCGCTGCCGCTGTGCGGGGGGCGGATTCAGCAGGGCCTCAGGCACTGGCTGCCCTTTTTCTACCATTAAACGGACAGTGCGATGCAACGCCCGGGTTTTCGAGAAGCTAAAGTACAGGATCACCGCGACAATGAGGATCGGCGTCCCGAAGATCGTGAGAAAAACGATCGTCACAATCGGGATTGCCATCCATGGAACGTCCGAGTCATGCCCGAAAACGTCGTCATCAGCCGAGACGCCCAACTGTTTTCGGATCTTCTCTTCAATCCTGCGTTGAAGATCGTCGCTCGTCGGACTGCGCGCCGGGGAAACGGTAGAGGAGGCTCCGAAAGCATTCGGAGTTGGTGAGCCTCCCACCATTGGACTCGGCGATACCATTCCCGTTGAAGTCGGCGAAACCGTCGCTGTTGGAGAAGGTTCCTCCGCAGCAGACGCGGGAGTGGGCGTCTGGGCGGTCACGCCCATGGCAAGCACAAACGACGCGATGCAAGTCAGTAATCCTATTTTCATAATGGTTCCTTTGAGAGTGAGATGGGGTCGAAGTCCCATTTGGATTCAAAAACCTTAGCGTTTTTTGGGCCAGACGAAGCAATTAAAAGTTGCGCTGTGCGGCTCGCTATACATTATTGCTTCCCTCAGAATTGCGGGTGTAGCTCAGTGGTAGAGCACCTCCTTGCCAAGGAGGACGTCGCGAGTTCGAGCCTCGTCACCCGCTCCAGCCTTCGCTTGGAGCGCAAACCGCCGTAGCCTTGGCAAAGGCGGACCCCTTAACTCGAAGTTATGCGGCTGACAGCGAATGCCAAAATCGATTGTCCGGTACACGCGCGTCGGCGTTAAAAGACAAAACCATGTATCTCTGGCGAAAGGCAGCGAACCCGTGCTGGCTGAGCGCGCGCGAAGAGATTTTGAAAGCGCGTGCTCGAGGCGCGCTGGTGGTGGTTTCCAGACCGGGCCGGAAGCGGTTAGAACTTGAAATACCGTGTGATTCGCAACGTGCATCGCAAAGATTTATCCACGAATTTGGTGGTCGGGTCGAGAAACTGCCTCGCGACTGGCTGAAGCAGTTTGCTGGCAAGGAGAAACCCAAGCCGCTTCGAATCGGGAAGCGGCTGGTTGTTGTTCATTCTCTGACAAAGCGGAAAGCTGACAGCTTCCCCTACAGTTTGATCGTTCCCCCGGGCGCGGCTTTTGGCACGGGTGAACACGCAACAACGGCGATGCCGTTACGCCTGCTCGAAGAAGTGACCCGAAGAAGGAAACCCCGATCCGTTGTCGATCTTGGAACCGGAAGTGGCGTCCTCGCTCTCGCCGCGAGCTGCTTCGGTGCGGAGCGTGTCGTTGCCGTTGATATCGATCCAATGGCTATTGCAACCGCCACAACGAACGCGCGTCTTAACAAAATCGAGAACGTGGATTTTCAATTGGGCGATGTCCGTCGTTGGAATCCGAGGCGCAAAATCGACATCGTGACGGCAAACCTGTTCAGCGGATTGCTTATCCAAATTCTACCGAAGCTAAAGCGAAGCAGCTGTTTGATTCTTTCCGGTGTTTTGCGAACCCAAGAGAAAGAATTCGTCCGCGCTCTGCGTCGTCACAAGACCAACCCAGTCGAAGTGCGTCGCCGCGGGAAATGGATCGCAGTCTTAGCCAAAACTATTTGACGCGCCGCACAGCGGACGGCTACGTTCTTGCAGCCTGGCGGCTTCGGTTTCTCTGCATTCCACGCGGTTTAATCATAAGCCGCGAGTATAATCCATGCAGACCGAACAACTTTCTTACGCAATCATCACTCCGTACTCGATGCGCAAATCGCGTACCGGCGGCATCGTTGGCCGGCTGATTTCGCGCACCGGACTTGACTTGGTTGGCGGACGCATGTTTGCCCCGAGTCCAGAACTGGCAAGACGCTACGCAGAAACGATCGTGACGGAAACCGATGTAGATCACCGCGCTACACAGGAGTTAATTCGCGATTACGTCTTAAGAAATTTCACCGGCGAGAAGAACGGCCAGCGTCCGCATGTCCTGTTCCTCATTTTTCGCGGGCCGGATGCGGTGGAAAAGATTCATCGGACTGTTGGGCACATCCTGCATGAGCGCACCAGTGGCGAAACGATTCGCGATACCTATGGCGATTACATCACTGACGATTCTGGCAAGGTAACCTACTTCGAGCCCGGAGTGCTTGCGGCCTTCCATTCCAAAGCGGTTGAGCGCGATTTGAAACTCTGGGCAGAATTCTCCGATCGCGATGGCGGGATCCTGGATCACTCAATCAATTTCCCTGCCGCCGCAAAAATCGAGAAGACACTCGTCCTGATTAAGCCGGACAATTTCAAATTTCCTAATCTGCGACCGGGCGGCGTGATTGAAGTTTTTTCCCGTTCCGGCCTCCACATCATTGGTTTCAAAGTCCATCGGATGAGCGTCGCACAAGCGAAGGAGTTCTACGGTCCGGTATTGCCGGTTCTCGAGGAAAAACTGGGCGCCAATAGCGGACGCGAAAACTGGGAAAGCATTGTCGAATTCATGGCCGGGCGGAAACCGAGCGAATGTCCGCCGAAAAAACACGATATTCCCGGCAGTGAAAAATCGATCGCCATTGTTTATCAGGGTGTCGATGCGGTGCGCAAAATTCGCGACGTGCTTGGCCCAACCGATCCGGCCAAAGCGCCCCCGGGCTCAATTCGAAAAGAATTTGGCCAGACAATCATGATCAATGCCGCGCACGCGTCGGACTCTCCCGAGAATGCAAAACGCGAAATGGCGATCGTCCAGGTCGAGGAGAAT
Organism: Verrucomicrobiota bacterium; assembly: GCA_046724585.1. Lineage (GTDB taxonomy): Bacteria > Verrucomicrobiota > Verrucomicrobiia > Chthoniobacterales > UBA10450 > Udaeobacter. The sequence goes on along the minus strand of JBKOWV010000004.1, from coordinate 15,209 downwards.
AACTTCAAACCTTTGATTGAAAACTTCTACCGCCGCCAATAGTTTGCGCTCCCATTTTGACCAATCTGATCACTAGCCCAACTGCCATGGAAATTTCCGAACGCGCCGCTCAACTTAGCCCTTCGCTCACCCTCTCGATCGACAGCAAGGCCAAAGCCATGAAAGCTGAGGGCATCGATGTTTGCGGCTTCGGTGCGGGTGAGCCGGATTTCGACACGCCCGAACATATTAAAAAGGCGGCGATCGACGCGTTGGAGGCCGGCTTCACAAAGTATACGCCCAGCGCTGGCATCCCGGAGTTGCGCCAGGCGATCGCGGAAAAATTAGCCGCGGACAACGACCTTAGCTATCGCGCTGCGCAGGTCATCGTGAGTAACGGCGCAAAACACGCATGTTACAACGCCATTCTTGCAACCTGTCAGCCCGGCGACGAAGTCATCATTCCGGCGCCCTATTGGGTGAGCTACCCGGACATGGTCAGGTTGGCCGGCGCTGAACCAGTGATTGTGCCCACCAGTGAGCGCAATTCCTGGAAATTTCGCGCAGCAGATTTTGAAAACGCGATGACGCCGCGCACAAAAATGTTAATCCTGAACACCCCGGGCAATCCGACCGGGTCTGTTTACACGCGCGAGGAATTGCAGGCGATTGTCGATGTCGCCACTGAGGAGGACATTTACATTTTGTCCGACGAAATTTACGAAAAGCTCGTTTATGATGATGCGAAACACGTGAGCATCGCGTCGCTTTCCAAGGAAGCATACGATCTGACAATCACGATCAATGGCTTTAGCAAATCCTACGCAATGACGGGTTGGCGTCTCGGGTATGTGGCCGCACCGGAAGCGGTGGCCAGAGCGGTCGATTCCATTCAAAGCCATACCACCTCCAATCCTTCCTCTTTTTCGCAATATGGCGGGCTCGCCGCCTTGAAGGGCGATCAACAGCCGCTGGCTGATATGCGCGAGGAATTCGATATGCGTCGCAATTATATGTTCGATCGCATTTCCAAGATTCCGAACGTGACCGCGGTCAAGCCACAGGGGGCGTTTTATGTGCTGGTCAATATCAGTCAGCTCGGACTGACTTCCCAGAATTTCGCCGATCGTTTGTTGAGCAAAGCGAATGTCGCCGTCGTTCCCGGAGCCGCCTTCGGTGACGATCGAACCGTCCGGCTCAGTTACGCTACGAGCATCGACGTGATCAAAAAAGGTCTGGATCGCTTCCAGGATTTTTGCCGCACGCTGTAACAATTGCGGAATGCGGATTGCGAGTTGAGCTACTGGCGGATTAATCCATAATCCGCACTCCGAAATCCGTAATGTCCTCTGGCTATCTCGCACTGATTCTTCACGCGCACCTTCCCTTCGTCCGCCATCCCGAGCACGAGCATTTCCTCGAAGAAGATTGGCTCTTCGAGGCGATCACCGAGACTTACATTCCGCTGCTGCAAATGATGCAGCGATTATTGAGAGATGGCGTGCCATTCAAACTCACGACGTCGATCACGCCGACCCTCTGCTCTATGTTGCAGGACGAACTTTTGCGCGCGCGATATGTGCGACACCTTGATCTGTTGATCGATCTCGCGAAAAGCGAGCGAAGGCGAAACCGGAATCACCCAAAACTGCGAAAGTTGGCCGGCTTCTATTTCGAGCTCTTCTCGGAGAGCCGACGTTTCTTTGTCGATGAGTGGAAATGCGACCTGCTTTCCGCTTTTCGCGAATTGCGGGAAGCGGGTGCGCTCGAGATCATCGCCAGCGCCGCGACGCATGGTTTGCTTCCGATTCTGGAGCAGCAATCGCCTCCAGCCGCGCGAGCCCAGTTTTTGATTGGACGAGACGTGTATGCCGATCTTTTCGGCGCCAAGCCAACCGGATTTTGGCTGCCCGAATGCGCCTATGCGCCTGGACTGGAATCGCTCCTGCAAGAGACAAACGTTCGGTGGTTCATTCTCGACGCCCATGGATTGATGTTTGGAAAACCTCGTCCGCGGCGATCGATTTACGCTCCCTGTTATACGCCAGCGGGGCCGGCCGCTTTTGCTCGCGATCGAGACTCAAGCCGGCAAGTCTGGAGCGCGCACGAGGGTTATCCGGGCGACCGTGCCTACCGTGAATTCTACCGCGACGCTGGTTTCGATCTTCCCATGGAACATTTGGGACCGATTGGGCGGGGACAGAGAAAATTCGCCGGCGTGAAATATCACCGCATCACCGGACGCAGTGAAGAAAAAGAATTCTACGATCCCGAAGCGGCGGAAAAAGCGACGGAGACGCACGCCACTCACTTTCTCGAGCAACGACGACAGCAAATTCGCGAAATCGGCGGGTTGGGTTTTGACCCAATCGTTGTGGTCCCATTCGATGCCGAACTATTTGGCCACTGGTGGTTCGAAGGGCCACGCTTTCTTGAACATTTCATTCGCAAAGCCGCCAGCGAACAAGACTTTCTTCTGACGACGCCGAGCGATTACCTCGCAGCGCACCCGACCCTCCAAACTCTTCAGCCAGCGGCGTCGACGTGGGGCGAGAACGGCTATCTCGGTGTCTGGCTCGACCCAAGCAATGCCTGGATTTATCCGCGCCTGCACGCTGCCGCGCGAAAGATGACCGAGTTGGCACAAGATGCTCCTACTGTTGTAGGGCAACCCCGAACGCTTTCGGGGTTGCCAAGCGGGGGATCGGCAGGCGGAGCGCCAGCTCTACAATCTGACCGCGTCTTAAAGCAACTGGTCCGCGAACTTTTGCTCGCGCAATCGAGCGACTGGGCTTTCCTCATGAAAACCGGAACAGCACGCGAATACGCAACCAAACGCACGATGGACCATCTTGCCCGCTTCAATCGATTGCACGATCAGTTTGCGGCAAATGATGTGAACGAAGAATTTCTGGAGGACTGTGAACGGCGCGACAACCTTTTCCCGAACGTGAACTGGCGCTATTATGCTTAGTCTTTGTCATTCCGAGCGGAGTCGAGGAATCCGTCAGCATTCTTTACTTTCGCTTGAAGCAGCAAGAGATGTCTCGACTCCGCTCGACATGACAAAACGTCTTAATGTGGCGCTTCTAATTGCACTCGCGTCGATTTGCGCCGCTGCCGCGCAAGAATCGCCGGCGCCAACTCTTTCGCCTGCGTCAGATGAATCTCCCACTCTTTCACTGACCCCGGGGGAATCCCCTTTGGTTTCGCCAACGCCGGAGGAATCCCCTTCTCCTTCAGCGACGCCCCCGAGAAGAGTGCGCATCAGCTTCCTTCCGCCGCCGCTGGAGGGCACGATCAGCCTCGGAATTTATGACGGAAATGGAACGCTGGTCCGTGTTCTGCATCAGCAAGCCGAATTGAATGAGTTCACAATCGGCGCCGATGCGCTGGTCACGCAATGGGACGGCAAAAATGACGATGACGGAGATTTACCCGCCGGAAAATATCGCGCCCACGGTTATCTCGTCGGTCAGCTTAAGGTCGAAGACATCGGCGAGACCACGCCCCCGTCTGTGGAAAATGAGCCGCCTACGAGCGTTAAAGTGAGACTGATGCCAAATCCACTGGCGAACGAGAAACGATCGATCATCGATCTTGTCGTTGGCTTTGATAGCGACGGGAGCTATTTAAAAACGATCGATGATCTGCCGCTGTTCATGCTGAGCGATACGCCGAACTTGGTCCGCGCATTCATCACAAAGAAAAACGAAAAATCGGTCGATGTCTGGCAGGATGATGGCACGTCGATTCGTCAGTTCCGCATCTCAAACGTGGACAAGATGATGGCCTTTGATTGCGGCGAGTTCGAATTGAAATGAAACGCTTTGCTGTAGCCGTCGCGCTGTAGCGAGCACGTGTCTAGCACGGCTGTAGCGCCATCAGGCGCGGCATGATTATAGGAGAAGCTACAGATAAACCTATCAGCCCCGTAGGGGCGACATGTTTGCCCCTCACAGTCAGACATGTCGCTCCTCTGGAGCTTCAGGTTTTTGGGGAATCGCTGGGCTATAAACATGACGCACCTATGGTGCTGAACGGCAAACCACGCGTGGCACGTTAAACAAATAACTTTGTGCCGCGAAGGGGCTACAACACTGGTCACAAGACAAAATCTCTGCTAATTAAGCGCCCATGGCTTCGACGCCCGAGTTTCAACATACTGTTGGCAAGACCGCCAACTTCAGCGGCACTTCGCTGCACACCGGCGAAAAAGTCTCGCTGAAGTTGCATCCGGCGCCAGTGGATCACGGGATTAAGTTCAAGCGCAAGGACCTGCAGGAGGAGCCGACAATTGACGCTAGGATCGATAATCTCAAAACAGTCGAGCGCGCTACCACCATCGGCGAAGGCTCTGTGCGCGTGCATACGGTCGAGCATGTGCTCGCCGCGCTGTCGGGGATGGGCGTGGACAATGCCATTGTGGAGATGGACGCAAACGAACCGCCCATCGGGGACGGCAGCGCACAACCTTATGTCGATCTCATCAAGCGGGCCGGCGTAACCGCGCAGGAGGAGCCGAGAAAGTTTTTCGACGTGCGCGAACCAGTGCATGTGGAATCGAAAACAGGCGCGCTGCTCGTTTTACTGCCGGATGAGAAATTTCGCATCTCATGTACGCAAGCCGGACCAAACAATCGGTTTGCGCAGTATCTATCGACGGAAGTCACATCGGCAGTTTTCGAGCGCGAGATCGCCCCGGCGCGAACATTTGTCTTCTACGAAGATGTTGAGCCGCTGATGGAGAAAAATCTGATCAAAGGCGGCAGCCTCGAAAACGCGATTGTTGTTCGCGGCGACGCGGTTTTAAGCAAGGAACCGTTGCGTTTCCCAGACGAATTCGTCCGCCACAAAATGCTCGATATTATCGGAGATCTCGCACTGATCGGGAGGCGCATCCGGGGTCATCTGGTAGCGGTAAAACCCGGTCACGCTGTAAATGCGGACTTGGCCCGCGTTGTCGTCCGCGAGCAAACGCGACGGAGCGCGCTTGCTGTTACCCGCGCCCTGCCGCCCAGCGAAGGCGGATTCGACACCGACGAGGTAATGCAAATTTTACCGCATCGCTTTCCGTTTTTAATGGTCGATCGGATTATCAGTTTCGAAAGCGAAACCAAATGTATCGGGGTCAAGACGGTCACGATTAACGAACCGTTCTTTCAAGGACATTTTCCCGGTCACCCGGTGATGCCAGGCGTGATGCAGGTAGAAGCGATGGCGCAGGTGGCCAGCATTCTCTTATTCAAACTGGCAAAAACGACCAGCCGCATCGGCTATTTCATGAGCGCGGATGACGTGAAGTTTCGCAAACCGGTTTTTCCGGGCGATACAATTTTCATTCATGCCGAGCTGACCAAGTCGCGCGGGGAACGTCTTGCGAAAGCGAAATGCCATTGCGTCGTAAACGACGCCGTCGTCTCCGAAGGCGAACTGATGTTCACGTTCTTGGACAAATGACGAGAATGACGAAGCACGAATGACGAAGGAATTCCAAATGACGAATGACAAAAGTTTTTCGCACAGATTCGCGCTTCGAGTTTCGTCATTCATTCGTCATTCGTCATTTGTCATTCGTCATTATGTCTGACGTCCAGATTCATCCAACCGCAATTGTCGATCCGGGCGCAGAGATCGGTGCCGGAACGATTGTCGGAGCGTATTGCGTGATAGGCGCCGACGTGATGCTCGGTCCAGATTGCTGGCTCCAACATAACGTCACCCTCTGCGGACCAATGAAAGCCGGCGCCAAGAACAAATTCTACGCTTATTGCTCCATCGGCCAGCAAACCCAGGATCTGAAATATCGAGGCGAGCCGACTTATCTGGAAATCGGCGCCGAGAACACGTTCCGCGAATTTGTCACAATCAGTCGGAGCACGAGCAGCCAGGGGAAAACACTTATCGGCAACCGTGGCACTTTTCTCGCCTACAGCCACATCGCACACGATTGCATAGTCGGCGACGACGTTGTTTTTTCCAATAACGGTACCTTGGCCGGCCATGTGGTCGTAGGCGATCACGCTGTCATTGGCGGACTCACCGCTGTGCATCAATTTTGCCGGATCGGACGGTTCGCCATCACCGGCGGCTGCTCGAAAATTGTGCAAGACATTCCGCCATTCATGATCGCCGATGGTAATCCAGCGGAAATTCGCGGGATTAATCTGATCGGCTTGGAACGCAAAAATTTTCCGCCCGAAAGCGTGAAGCTGATCAAGGAAGCGTTCCGCTTGATTTATCGTTCAAAATACAACACGCGCCAGGCAGTTGAAGCGATGCGCAAGGAACTCCCTCACACAGAAGAGATCACCGAGATCATCGCCTTCATCGAACAAAGCGAGCGCGGAATTATCCGGCGAGATCTGAATCGCGGAATACGCGAATAAAACGGATGGGAAATGTGAATCTTGTCTTTCTAATGGCCGACCACCCCGAATGTAACCGGATTATACAGATTTTATCTGCCTTTAATTGCAGATTTTTGGGGCCGAGTTTTCGTTAGGCTAACATGCGATTTCTACTTCTTACGACGATTGTAAGCGCACTCCTTATTACGACTGTTGCTGGCCAACAGCGGCCCGCACAGGGAGGAGACATTGTAAAAGTTACGTTGGACGAAAATCTTCGGACGACGGTCAACGGCGTCTCGGTGCAGCGATATCCCAATCTTAACGAACTCTTTCTTAGTATGCCCAAACCGTCCTATCCTCCGGAGTTACGGCGCCGGCATATGACCGGTAGCGGAATTTTCCGGATGAACATTGATGAGAATGGCAGAGTCACTAACGTAAATATTCGGCAAAGCACTGGGCACCGCGCACTAGACGCGCAGGCTACCATGCCTTGATGCGCTGGCGTACGAAGCCCGGTGCACGCCGCGAGATTGATACGCCAATCACTTTTACGATGAATGGGCACTAACGGCGTCAAAACAATATATAGGCCTAACCAGACGATGAAGCCAACGGCCCCATTCCGATATAAGTTCAACGTGTTTGCCACGACACCCTGCCGTGGCTTATCTCTGTCTCGTTAGATGATGCGCGACGTTATCGAGCGTTTTCGGTATCGGTTCCAGCTTTGGCATCGCGAGCGACGCGAGGATCTGTTCGGCATGCCCCGCAGTGATCGACGCAGCTTGCGCGAGTTCACTGCCGAGCGGGCACCCGATAAGTCGAATGAGCCCAGCTACAGAGCGGTTATCATCGAGTCCACGCCGAGATTTGTCATTCGTAGCGTCGGTGTTTACTTCGGCGTGATCATCATTCTAGCGTGGCTTTGTCGCGTGCTCCTCGGCTACTTCCCATTCGCCCGTTCCGCTGTGTCTATCGTGTTCCTTTTTCTTGTTGGCTTTTGGACGGTTGGCATGATTCTGGGCACCCTTGACTTCTGCAGAAAAAGAAGGGCCTATCGGCAGGAGGCAATCAGATCATCTAACCAATCGCTCCAGCCAACCGCTGGCCATTCCGATGACTAGCTTTCACATGACTTCAAAATTTAAATTCCTAGCCCGGCTCGCTCCCGCCAGCGGCGGCTGAGCTCCTTCTCGTTAACTGCTTGGCGATTTGCTTATAAATGGAGCTTCAGTCCGTCATACGCAATTTGTGTGTGAGCCGGGAGCCGGGATTCGGCGGCGTGCGGAAGGTCGTGGCAAATGTGGGTGAAGTAAGTCGCCTCAGATTTTACGCGCGCGGCTGCTTCGAGCGCCTGGCCAACGCTCAAATGCGTTGGATGCGGTTTGTCACGCAGGGCGTCGATGATCAGGACTTTCACGCCCGCGATAAGATCGATAATCGAATCCGGCACGGCGCTGCAATCGCTTAGGTAGGCGACAAGTTTGTCGTCCCCGCGCGAGAAAAGATAGCCATTCACGATGGAGTCGCCGTGCGGCACTGGCAAAGGAGTGATCAGCGTCTCGCCTAGTTTAAACGGGCCATCAATAATGTGCGGCTCGGGCTTCAGATAATACGGAACCGGATTGCTGGTGTTGAACGCGAACTGAAACACGCGCTCCAGATCACGCATCGTTTCACGTGATGCATAAACCGCCATTGAGCCCCGCGCGTGCGAAAAACGCCGGAGATCGTCAAAGCCCATGATGTGATCGGTGTGCGAGTGCGTAAAGACGACTGCATCGACTTTGCGAATATCCTCGCGCAGCGCCTGTGTCCGGAAATCTGTGCCAGTATCCACGACCCACGAACATTCCGGCGTTTCGATATAAATCGATGAGCGCAGTCGATTATCGCGGGGGTCAGGAGACCGGCAGACATCGCAATCGCAGCCAATCATCGGCACACCCTGCGAAGTGCCGGTGCCGAGGAAGGTCAACCTCAGTTGAGAGTTGAGAGTTGAGAGCTGAGTTGGCAAGCTGAACTCTCCACTCTCAACCATTAACCATCAACCTTCCCATGGCCGTTCTCACCCTGTTGCGCATCAAAAATCTGGCCCTTGTGGAGGAACTCGAGTGGCAACTCGGGTCGGGCTTCGTTGCAATCACCGGGGAAACCGGCGCGGGTAAATCGATCATCATCGGTGCGCTGCAACTTTTGCTCGGCGAGCGCGCCGATAAATCGCTCATTCGCACCGGGTCTGATCTGTGCACGGTCGAAGCAATTTTCAGTGGTGGGGATCTGCGAAGACTAAACCCACAACTTGTCGAAGCCGGAGTTGAACCGTGCGAGAACGATCTCATCATCAAACGAAGTTTCTCGGCCAGTGCCGGCACCCGCCAGTTCATCAACGGTTCGCCAACTACCTTGTCGGTCTTAAAAAATCTTGGCGACGATCTGGTCGATCTTCATGGCCCGCACGATCATCAATCTTTGCTTTCGCCTGAGACGCAATTGGCCTTGCTCGACTCCTTCGGGCGCGCTGAAGAACAGCTCGATGAATATCGAAAGCACTACCGGCAATTACAGACGCTGCTTGCGGAACATGCCGCGCTCGACACCGCAGAAACGGCCCGCGAGCAGGAACTCGATTTGCTCCGACATCAGGTTAGCGAGATCAGCTCGGCAAATCTGGTCGCTGGCGAAGAAGAAGAAATCGACAGGCGCTACAAACTGGCCAGTAACAGCAAGCGACTGATTGAGCTAGCCAGCGCCGTGGCCAACAAACTCTCCGAGGCCGACGACTCCGTTCTCTCACAGCTTGGAGAAACACAGCGGCTGTTGCGTGAACTGGAAAAAATTGACGGCTCGATTGCGGAGCTCTCATCAACGCACGCCGCCAGTGTGGTTGAGCTTTCCGAAATCGCGCGGTCACTCTCGGTTTATGCGGAGAAGCTTGATCTGGATCCTCAACAGCTCGCCGGGCTTGAGCAGCGTGTGTCTCTGTTTGAAACTTTGAAGCGCAAATATGGCGGCTCGATCACCGATGTGATCGCGTTCGGCGAGCGCGCAGCCGAACGGATGCGAAAAATCGAAGGGCGCGATGTCGAGCTGGAACGTCTCGCAAAAGAAATCGAGAAGGTCCGCGCGCAAATGAATCGCGCCGGCGAAGGATTGCGTAAGCTTCGCACAAAGGCTGCACCGAAACTTTCCGAAACTATTCGCCGCAACCTTCGCGATCTCGGGTTTCGCCAATCCGAATTCGAAGCAAAGCTGAGCGTGCTCGATGAACCGCGCCCGAATGGATTCGATGCCGCGGAATTACTTTTCTCGCCGAATCCGGGCGAACCACTAAAGCCGCTTCGAGCCATCGCATCGAGCGGCGAAATCTCACGCTTGATGCTGGCGATCAAATCTGCGCTGGCTGCGCACGATGCCATTCCCCTGCTCGTGTTCGACGAGATCGACACGAACGTCGGCGGCGAGATCGCGCACGCCGTCGGCGCGAAGATGCAAACGTTAGGCCGCGATCATCAGGTAATTTGTATCACGCATCTGCCGCAGGTAGCCGCCACTGCCTCGTCGCATTTTGTGGTGACAAAGGAAGTGGTTCGCGGTCGCACCTATTCGCAGTTACGTGAGATCAGCGGCAAAGGCCGTCAGGAAGAGATCGCGCGTATGCTTGGTGGCAAAAGCGAATCGGCGCTGAAGCTTGCGGCAATGCTGTTAAAAGAAGAGTAGCCCGCGAATTACGCGAATGAACGCGAATGAATTCACAAGGAAATTTCTTTTTCGCGTCTATTCGCGTGATTCGCGGGTAGAACTCATTTCTTCACCGGACCCAGCGGCAGGACGACTTTGCCGAACAATTCATTAAGCACTTGGGCGAGACCGGCATAGATCGCAGAGAAACCGCAGAAGATTCCTTCGTAGCCCGTAGCGTGGTTAAAGCCCTCGCTCGCACCGGTAAAATCGCCAATGGCGAGCATGAAGAACAGAATTGTGAGCGTGGCAAATACGACTTGTAACGCGCGGTTGAGCCGCAACGTGCCCAGAAACATCACGGCGGTAAACAATCCCCACATGGCGAGATACGCGGCCATTGCGGTGTCATTGGTTGCGGTGCTCCATCCGACTTTTGGCAGCACAATCAGAACGACGAGGGAAAGCCAGAACAAACCGTATGAAGTGAAGGCAGTCGTGGCAAACGTGTTGCCCTTCTTCCATTCCATGATCCCGGCAATGATTTGCGCCAGCCCGCCATAACAAATGCCCATCGCCAGAATCATGCTGTTGATTTCGTAAAAGCCGGCGTTATGCAGGTTGAGCAACACGGTGGTCATACCGAAACCGAGCAGCCCAAGCGGAGCCGGATTCCCGGTCGTATCTTTGATTTGAGTGGCGGATTCGTTCATGGCGCGAGTCTGCTAAGAAAAAGTTCGATAACGCAACCACAATATCGGCTGTAGCCACGCGCCTGTGGCGCGTCTAAGACTGGACGGCGCACAGCAACGTGGCTACAAGAACGGACGTGCTGAATTACATCTGGCTTGCGCTGGTGTTGCTCGCGGTTGCGATCGGCGGCTGGAACGACCGGTTTAAGGATGTGACCGAAGGCGCGCTCGATGGCGCGAAAACCGCGGTCACGATTGCGTTGGGACTCATCGGCATCATGGCGTTATGGCTGGGAGTGATGCGTTTGGCCGAGAAGGCCGGCCTTGTCCAGAGGATTGCGCGAGGTCTGCGGCCGATCATGCGCCGGCTTTTTCCGGATGTTCCTTCCGAACATCCCGCGATGGGGGCCATGGTCATGAACATGTCGGCGAACATGCTCGGCTTGGGCAATGCGGCTACGCCGTTGGGCTTGCGCGCAATGCGTGATCTGGAGTCGCTTAATCCACGGCCCGGGGTGGCGACCAATGCGATGTGCACGTTCCTGGCAATCAACACGAGCTCGGTCCAATTGATCCCCGCGACCGCGATCGCGATTCTGGCCGCGTCCGGCTCGACGCGACCGACGGCAATTGTCGGCACGGCGCTGCTCGCGACACTTTGCGCGGCAAGCGTCGCAATCATTTCAGTAAAGCTTCTGGAGAAATTGCCGGTTTTTCGGATTTCGCCGTCCGATCACAGAACGAAAACCGAGCAAGATTTTCAAAAAACAGAAATTAAAGAAGGGGCTGGGATCAACGATCCCGGCTACAGCGGCACTATCGTTTCGCAAGAGCCGGCGAGGCCATTGTCGATCCTCGGCTTGATCGCTCTGATTGGCCTCGCTCTTCTCTTCATCGCCTTATTTGTCCGGATGGTTGCGCCAACTTGGTTTGGTATTGCGATGGCGCCACACGTGGCGGCGCAAAATGTCTTTGTCCGCAGCGTAAACGCCTTGTCGATCCTGGCGATACCGTTTCTCCTCAGCTTCTTCCCGCTCTACGCAGCGGCGCGCGGCGTGAAAGTTTATGACGAATTTGTCGAGGGTGCGAAAGAGGGTTTCGGCGTGATTCTAAAGATCATTCCGTTCCTGGTAACGATGCTGGTGGCGATTGGGATGTTTAAAGGCGCGGGTGGTATCGATTTATTGAGTCGCCTGCTTTCACCAATCCTGACGCCGCTGCAATTTCCAACTGACCTCCTTCCGCTGGCTTTGATGCGACCTCTGAGCGGAAGCGCGACGCTCGCTTTACTCACGGACATTGTGCATCGCCTGGGGCCCGACAACATCGTTAGTCTGACAGCGGCGACGATTTATGGGAGCACCGAGACAACATTTTACGTTGCGGCGGTTTACTTTGGGGCTGTGGGAATAAAACAAACGCGACATGCGATCCCGGCGGGTTTGCTGGCCGATCTCACGGGCGTGATCGCGTCAGTAATAATCTGCCGGGCTGTGCTTGGTTAGGTTCTATGGCGCGCCCGGCGCCCGCGCCCTGACATGAATTTTTCCCTCGCCAGCCGGTAAGTCGTTCTCTTATCGTGCGGTTTTTCGCAAATGATTCAGCGGGATTATCTCATCATCGGTAGCGGCATCGGGGGAGCGAGCGCCTGTGAAGGAATTCGCCGCCACGACAAGCGGGGCTCCGTTACGCTGGTAGGCGCCGAGGTGTTTCCCCCTTACAAGCGCTGGATTCTCTCGAAAAGCTTTTTGCGCGAAAAGAATCCTCAGCTCAAGAAATTGCAGGAACCCGATGAACGCTGGTACGATGCACACAAGATCGAGACCCGATTCGGGACGGTCGTAACCCAGTTCAACATCGATCGCCGCGTGGCCGTGCTCGCTAATGGTGAGAGCATTGAATTCAACAAGGCTTGCCTGGCCATGGGGAGCCGCCCGGTGCGACCGCCGGTCGCCGGCGTCGGTCTCGGTAATGTGATCTATCTGCGAACGATTCGTGACGCGGCGGCCTTAAAGGAGATGGCGAATCTGGAGAAGAGCCTGATGGTCGTGGGCGGTGGTTTACTCGCGGGCGAGGCGGCGGCGAGTTTGCGAATGATGAAACTGAAGATCGGTCTCATGCATCGCGATCCTTATTTGTTGAATCGCTACCTCGACCCTGAGACGGGCGCATGGCTTACGGATTATTTTGCGAAACACGGAGTGACAATGTCGATGGGCGAAAGTCTCAATGGCTTTGAGGGCAAGACCGTTCTGCGCAATATCCAGACAAAAAGCGGGAACCGCTTCCCGGTTAGTCTGGCCGTTGTTGCCTGCGGCGCCGAGCCGAATCTCGATCTGGTGCGCAACACGCCGCTGGCCGGACCACATGGATCGCCAGTCACTGACTATCTCGAGACGGAAGAAAAGGGAATTTATGCAGTCGGCGACCTGGCATTTTACCCGGACAGAGTAATGGGCGGGGTGCGCCGTCAGACGCACTGGGAGAATGCGCGCAAGCAAGGCTTGATCGCCGGCGCCAACATGACAGGCAAAAAACGCATACGCTACGAGCAGATTCCGTCCTTCTGGACGGAGATGTTCGATTTGCGGATGGACTTCGTCGGCGACTTCAGCGTCCTGCCAACGCGCGTCGATCTTGTAGGCACCTACGCGAAGAAAAAATTCGTCGCGCGCTATTATCAGGGGGACAAGCTGCGTGGCATTCTGCTCTGTCAGCAACCCCCGCGCGAAGTGGAATCGGCCAGGACACAATTGCGCCACGCCCTCGGCAAATAAGCTGTCGCGGCGCTCTGCTTGCCACGCCGTAACTTTGCGAAGGCGAGCGAGCGCCGAATCGTCAACTTTCACCTCGCGAAAGCCCTCGGCGTTAATAGACATCGCCCGGAATTTCAAACGCCGAATTGCTCGCTTGCACCAGCTTCCAATCCCACGGCTTGCCCGAAAGGCGATGCCACTCCAGCTCGAAAGGCGCGGGCAGTGAATTGACCCGTTCATCGAGCAACTCCATCACACCATCGTCGGTGCTATAGACCATGATCTTGCTGGTCCAGACCGCGCGTCGCGCTTCGACCCATACACTCGGATTGGATGCGATGATCCTGGGACTGCGCACATATCGGAAGCCTTCCTGCATCCGCTCAAGAACGCGCGCTCGATCGTCGCCCCACTGATCCTGATAATCGCTCCCGATAAAATTGGCGGCTGCCGCCCAGTCTTTGTGTTCAATCGCCTGGAAAAAATTCTCCGTGTGACGTCTTACTTGGCGCGCAGGCCGCCAGAGCCAAACGAGATATAACCCGATGCAAAGCGCTACGACCAGACCAACCAGGAATCCTCCACGGAACGAGATCGACACAGATTGCGAATTTATTCGCTCCCGCAGATTACGCCATTTCGGGCCGCAGGAGTTGACTCGATCAGGCAACAAAACTTGTTTCGACCGCTCATTGTCGTGGGGTTGCGGAGCATTGTGCCGAAGCGAGCGTCATCATCGCCATCTCCGGAACCCTGACAAATCTCCGTCTTACTAAGATTTCTTGGAAGATGGCTCGACTGGTTCCGGCACAGAATGGTCTCGCTCCCAGCCTTCGTTCTCCAGCTTGATCTGCTCGATAGCGATAGCGGTCGCATTGGCGTCGAGGTCGGGAAGTATTTGATATTCCGAAACCCAGCATCGGTAAATTTTGTAGGCAAGAACGAGTTGTCCGGCCTCATTGTAGACCTCTAAAGTGAGGTCTTTACGGAAGTCTTTAGGAGATACTTCTGCGCCTGGGCCGGCGCCGAAACTCCAGACTTTGTTGGCCCAGTTCTCGAATTCCGGGTCGTGCGTGACACCACGCTCGAGTGTGATCGGCGCGTATTCAGTCCGGCCAGGCGATTTGCGACTGCTGCTCGGATCGCCTCCCTCGCGATGTTGAATGACTTCAGTCGTGCCGCGCAATCCGCTCATTTTGCTGACGCCAGCCACATAACGGCCATCCCACTTGATGCGGAACTTAAAGTTCTTGTAGGGATCAAAACGCTTCGGATTGACAGAGAATTGAGCCATGTTCCGGAGCAGGGCGCGCGAGTCGAGTGATATGAAAACGCGCCGGTTCTGTCAATCTCCTCGCTTCCGAGTAGATTGCGCCATTTCCGCCCGCTGGATATTCTTGCCCGGTTTTCCGTAACTTGTCAGTCCGAGCGAAGTCGCCTGCCAAGTCGTAGCTTTATGCGAAGGTCTGGAGGAATCTTTTATTCGTAACATGGCGCAGCTTTCTCCAACAACAGTCAAAGACGCGTTGCAAAGCAGCGTACCCATGGATGCAATTCAGGTTCAGGGCTGGGTGCGAACCCGGCGTGATTCGAAGGATTTTTCGTTTATCGAGCTGAACGACGGCTCTTCCTTACGCAATCTTCAGATCATCGCAAAAATCACGCTGCCGTTTTAAGCAGCGGTGCAACGGCTGGCTACTGGCGCGTCCATCAGCGCGAGTGGCGCGCTCGTTGCCTCGCTAGGC